>JBKPPH010000209.1:0-11335 GCA_046733535.1 Acidobacteriota bacterium | reverse complement strand
GTTGAAGAAAGAGCCACCGATGCCCTGGTACGCGCGAGTGTCAGTGGATTGGCCGGGATCACCATACCCGGGAAAGTCTACGGCCGGAAAAGCTCCACCGAGCACGGAACCCGGTGGCAGTCCGAGCGCGAAGGGGTCCGCCGCTCCGACCGCGGGATTGTTTCTCTGCGAATCGTTTCTATTCCAACCCGCGTTGAAATGGTTCACGAACGTCGGTGCAATGGTCCAATCATGCTGGAGCCGGGCTATGTGAGACTTGAGGATGCGATCGTAGCGGCCGAACGCAAACAATGGCCGTTCGAAACGTGGGAAGCCGCCGAGGATCGTATTGGTCTTGCGGAAAGAGTAACTCAACGAGAGTCTTTGCGCCTGCGTCAGTACCTGATCGATTTTGAAGACGGCATTGTTCATCGTCGTCGGCACGCTGCTGGTCGCCGTGAAATTTCCGAATACTCCTGCGCGTTGTGGCGAAGGAAGTCTTTGCAGGATTGCAAGCCCCACCGGATCGATGATTGAGTGACCGCCGACCTGGAACAAGTCGATGCGATTACCGGGAATGGCTGTACGGGTTCCTGGCGGCGCCGGGATCGGATTGCCGGAGGCATCGAAACCGGCGATGGGACTGTAAACCTGTACGCCGTTCGGAAACTGCTTCAGCACAGCGGGATCAGTAAAGAGTTCAGAGAAATCGCCCTGCCGCATCCTGGCGGTCGGGACGGAAATATTTACGGACTCTGACTGATTGAAACGGTAGCCCTCATAGTTGAAAAAGAAGAACGTGCGATTCTTCAAGTTGATCGTGGACGGCCCGCCCTCCCCGAAACGAGGCAGAATAACTGGTCCCCCAACGTTGAACCCGAAATCGTGCTGAAGATCGAATGGCCTGCCGATTCCGTTGGCGTTGTTCAGAAACGAGTTTGCATTTAGTACTCGGCCCCGGTAAAGCTCATAAACCTCTCCGTGAAAATCATTACCGCCCGACTTCAACGTAAAGTTAACAATCCCACCCGACGAACGTCCGAATTCAGCGGAGTACGTGCTGGTGCTCAGCGTGAATTCCTGGAACGCATTTGGGCCTGGCGCCGTCTCAGTGAAAGCAGTGCCGTTTTCAGCACGATACGTTGAGGCGCCATCAACGAGGATATCCGTGCCCATTGATTGCCCGCCGCTTACTCTGAAGCGCGCGGCGTTTGTGCCGCGATTGTCCTGGCCGCCGATCGTACCCGTAGACGTCACGTTACTATCCAGGAAAACAAACGAGAGTGGCGTACGGCCAGCCGACTCGGCACTGACCTGCAGCGGCAGTTCCTTAACCTGTCGCTCGGTCACGTTCGTCTGCCTCACGGGCGAATCCGCCTGGATGGCAGGCGCGGCGTCGCTGCCGATTATGACGACGTTTGTCACGACGCCGACCTGGAGCTGAATGTCAGTTCGACGTATGACCTGGACCGCGACCTGAACTTTCTCGATTGTGGCGGTATTGAATCCCGCAGCCTCAACCGTAATTTTCCATGGGTCTGCTTTAAGCTCAGGAAGCGTGTATGTCCCCTCGCCAGAAGTCGTGGTAGTGCGTACTTCGCCTGAATTGAGATTGGTTGCCGTGACCTTCGCATCGGCAACAACGGCGCCATTTGGATCTGTTACGGTGCCAGTAATCGAACCGCGATCAGTTTGCGCGGAAGCGGGAAGAACGCAGGTAAGAACCAGCGCCAAGAGCAGCAAAAGCCGATGAGAGTTCATGGATGTCCTCCGGTAAAGCGGCCAACTCGTAGCTCGCCGTTAAAAACTCCCAGCGTGTGCAGCAGATGGAAGATCAGCTTCCGTCTCACCGGAGGCGAAAAGCTTTGACCGATAGTTCTGGGCCACCAGGTCCAAAGTCCTCGTCTCGGCAGACGGATTGGAAGTCAGTGTAAACGGTTACGCAAACGGTTACTATGTTGCGGGCTTATAGCACACTGGTAGGACTCGTTGTCAATGATCATCACGAAAACGTGATACTTAGTAACTACTTGGGGAGATCTATGAGTCTGAGGCGGGTGCCTTGTCGCTCTTTCTCTTCGGTTCGCAGCTTTTCCGCGAGAACAAACATCGCCTGCGATCGCTGCTTATCCCCTAAACGTGCGTAAACGAGTCCCAACTGGTAATGGGCCGTCTGATCTTTTGGATCGAGTTCAATCGCGCGTTCCAGCTCAGCCCGGGCGGCTTGATAGTTTTTCTGTCGGGCGAGAGTGGTCCCCAGCGCAACGTGGGTCGCGGGATTCGACGGGTCAGCACGAAGCGCACGTCGAAACGAGGAGATTGCCTGCTCGTCGTCGCCCTGCTGATGAGCGATCATGCCGAGATAGTATTCAGTGTCCGCGTAAGGCATTAAGGCGGAGCTCCGCTGAAACTCGTTACGAGCTTCCGCGAATCGCTTATCCGCATAGAGAATCGCGCCTCGAACGAAATAGCCACGCGCGTCCTGCGGCCGTGCCTTGATAAACTCATCGATTCGACTTAGCGCCTCCGCGGCTTCTCCATTGTTGAGACGCGCGATTGCCAACGGGTAAAGATATTGCGGATCGGCAACCTTCATCCGATGCAACTGCTCGAGGGCGGTTAAGGCATCGTAAATGAGATTCATGTTTAGGGAGGTCCATCCAAAATCATAGAGCACTTCGGGCGAGTCGGGCGCGATCTTGCGTGCTCGAACTAAATAGGCGAGTGCCTTCTCTAATTCACCATCTGCACGGGCGATGTTGGCAAGAGCTCGTAAGGTCGGAACATCATCAGGCCTGATTTCCAACGCAGCCCTCAGGTATTCCTCAGCACGCTTGCGTTCCCCCTTTCGAAGGTACAACTGGCCAAGGTTCAGGTAAGCGCCGAATAGTGATTTGTTGGCTTCGATAGCGCGCAGAAAAAGCTCTTCCGCTTCATGCGGGCGTTGCTGCTGCGCGCGGATCACGCCAAGTAAATTAAGGGCATTCGCTTCGGCTGGTTCACGCTTGAACACCCATTCGAGTTGTTTTTCTGCCGGCGCGAGTTCACCTTTGCGAATCAGGTCGGCTGCGCGTTGTAAATGATCTGTAGTGGCGTCAGTCTGAGCGTTGACAGGCATAGAGATCAATCCTATCGTCAATGCGATCAGAAGAAATTGAAGTGCTCCTGCCCTCATTTCGTTGCGTCTTCTCGTTGCGTCTTCGTGGGTCAGTACAGGAGCGGTAGCGACCCGGGTCAGTGATCGGCATACAACATCCAATCGATTTTTGATCCATGGTTGACCAGATCGCTACCGCTCCCTGTACTGACCCGATCCAAGAAGAAACAGTATATGACTAAGCTCCTGCGATACGCACTTTTCGTTTTCATTTCCGTTAGTGCTGTTTGCGCACAACAGCTTGAACGACACAACCCCGTCATACCCGGTGACCGTCCCGATCCGTCCGTGATCCGCGTCGGCGACGATTACTGGGCGACAACCACATCCGGATCCTGGGAGCCCGGGTTTCCGGTTTTTCATTCTCGTGACCTGGTGAAGTGGGAAGTCGCGGGTGCAGTTTTCGAAAACACACCCGGTTGGATGATAGGAGATTTTTGGGCACCGGAAATCACGAGTTACGGCGGCCGGTTCTTTGTCTACTACACCGGGCGTAGAACTGATGGCCGGCTGTGCGTTGCAGTCGCAACAGCTTCCACTGCTGCTGGCCCATACACTGATCATGGTCCTGTGGTGTGTCAGGAAGTTGGCTCAATCGATGCCATGGCCGTTACGGATGACGCAACAGGTGCGCGCTACCTTGTTTGGAAGGCTGACGGCAATGATCGGTGTCCAAAGTGCGAACCCACCATTATATGGGCACAAAGACTTTCGAAAGACGGGCTGAAGGTGGTTGATAAGGAAGTGGACCTCCTCCGGAACGAGCCGGCGAGCTGGGAACACAAGGTTGTGGAGGGCGCGTTTATTCTGCGTCGGGGCGATTGGTTTTACCTGTTCTATTCGGGGAGCGGTTGTTGCGGCACAACCTGCAACTATGCGTTGGGTGTCGCGCGCTCGAAAACTTTGCTGGGGCAATACAAGAAGTATGATCGCAATCCGATTCTTGCTGAGAACGAGAACTGGCAATGTCCGGGCCACGGCAGCATAGTTACAGACAGCAAAGGACGCGACTTTCTCCTGTATCACGCGTATCGGAAATCGAAGAACGGGTTCTTCATCGGACGCGAAGCCCTTCTCGACCAGGTGTCATGGCGAGCAGACGGTTGGCCCGAAATCAACCAGGGTCATGGGCCATCGCTCGCCGGTAACCCGCCGGCGCAATCGTTTTTCGACGCCTTTGATGGTCCAGCCTTGAACGCCGCCTGGGGGTGGCCCAACTCTCAACGCCCATCCACAACCTTCGATAGTGACGGCTGGCTGATGTTGTCCCCACCAAGTGACCACGCGACCGATCCACTAGGCGCGGTGCTCGCGCAACCGGTACCTGACGATAGTTTCGTTGCGACCACGTTTATCGACACTGCGCCGTTGAAGTCATCTGTTGCCGGCATCGCAGTGTACCAGCATCCCGCGAAGGCAGTTGGCATCAGCGTCGGCATAACTGGCGAAACTCGCACGCTGTCAGTGTACGTGCGCGACGGTATAACACAGCGAATCGTTTACAACGAAAACGCGGGCAAGAACTCGCGAATACACTTGCGGGTGGAGGTAACGCGCGGCTTAAACTTTCGTTTCGCTTTCAGCGCCGACGGTCAGAACTGGAAGAATTGCGGTGACGCGTTCGAACTCAGCGGTATCGAGGCGGCCAGGATCGCATTAACGGCGGGTGGCCAAAGAGGAGGGGCTGCCAGGTTTGATTGGTTCCGCATAACGCCAAATTGATTACTTCGAATTTGGCTCCGTGGCGACAACGTACCTGTCGATCTGCGGCTCGGTGATGGTTTGCACGGTTCCACTGGGCCATTTTATTTCCACGGATCGAACAGCAGCCGCGGAACCCAGCCCGACAAGAATTCGAGGATCGTTCGAAGACAAGTAACTGCCCGCGGTATTCGCATCGAAGATCTGTTTTCTCCCGCTGCTGTCGACCACTGTTACGCGCGCGCCGATTCCGCTGCGATTCGATTTCGAGCCCGCCAGAGACAAACCGAGCCAGTGGTTCTTTGTCCCGTCGTTGCGCAGCAGCACCGGAGCCCCGTCCAACGTCGACATAACCACATCGATCTGGCCATCGTTATTCAAATCACCAAATGCCGCTCCGCGGCCAATGAAAGAGTTCAGGAAAGTGGGACCAGCAGTCGCGGACACGTTCACGAAACCTTTTCCCGTATTGAGCATGAGGAGGGGACTTTGTTTGTATTTGAGGTACGGGTGTGTCTTTTCGATCGTATCGAGCACGTGGCTCTGGGCCACGAAGATGTCGCGCAAACCGTCGTTGTTAACGTCGATAAAACGCGTTCCCCAGCCGGAGTTTAAAATACTGATCTGCCCTACGCCCGCGGAGTTGGTAGCGTACGTAAAATTCAGATCGCGATCGTTGTGATATAGAGGATAGGTTTCGTTCGAGAGTGTCGTGATGAATAGGTCCAAATACCCGTCATTGTCGTAGTCCCCGGCGTCCACACCCATACCTGCGTACGTCTTGCCGTTTTCATCGTATCCGGCGCCTGAAGAAACGGCGATATCTTCAAAGGTACCGTTACCTTTATTGCGGAAGAATGACTGGCGCACGCTGTCGTTGGCGACGAAGATGTCGGTCAAACCATCGTTATCGAAATCTGCGATCACCACTCCTAAAGCCTTTCCTCCCTCCCGGGCGATTCCGGACTTGACGCTTACGTCTTCAAACGAACCGTCGGCACGCTGACGGTAAAGAATATTGCTGATCGTTTTAAAGTTGTCCGGGTGGCAATACGCCCGGTAACCTGGTCGCAGTTCGCCGCAGTAAACGGCTCCAATGTCGAAGTCCCATTCGAGGTATCGCCCGACAAAAAGATCGAGTTTGCCGTCGCGGTCAAAATCAACCCAGGCTGCGCTGCTGGACCAGCCACCGCCACCCACACCTGTCCTTTTCGTAACATCGGTGAACGTGCCGTCACCGTTGTTGTGGTAGAGAAAGTTGTTGGCGTACCCGGTCACATACAGATCGATATTACCGTCGTTGTCATAGTCAGCGGCCGCGACGCCGGTGGAGTATCCGATACCTTTCAGCCCCGCGCCTTCCGTTACGTCTTCAAACATGCCATCGTCTTTCTGGTGATATAGCCGGTTCCAGTACTGCGGGTCGCGTTTATCCGGGAGTTCCGTGTTTGGCATGGGATCCTTCAGTGCGGCACCGTTTGCAAAAAACAGATCCATACGGCCGTCATTGTCATAGTCGAAGATTCCGACTCCGCTACCCATCGCTTCCAGCAGGTATTTCATAGACGTCAACGAGGCTGCACGTTTGAACTTGATGTTGCTTCGGTTGGTGATTTCCGTGAATGTAACCGGCGACTGTGCTTGCGGGGCGGATGGCGGAGGCGTTTTTGCCGGCCCGGATGAGCTATACGTCTTGCCGGTGCGCGCCGGCGAAGGAGAAGCGGTTGGTTGTTGGCACAAAACGGACGGCGGCGCGGTCAACAGCAGCAGAGACAACAGAAGTTGTCGCGATGATGATTCACACCTCATATGAACAGCGGAAGCCCGATGTTTTGTTGGAAAAGTCAGTCGCATGAATGATGGTGGCCCGGTATGGACACATAAACGAAACGGGCGCGGGCCGGTTCGTGGTTAATAAAAGACTTTGCCTCAAAACTCCAAGATCATTCTTGGAGACAGTCAGTACAGGGAGCGGTAGCGACCTGGTCAACGATTCGAGTCAACAAAGCTTTAGGAACTATCACATGCTGATCACTGACCAGGTCGCTACCCTCCCTGTACTGACCGTCTCCAAGCCTGACGTCCGACTTTTGAGGCAAGGCTTTATGAAGAGTTCGCTGAGATTAATGTATGCGCCGCGATTTGCAAGACTGACGTCAGTGGTTTGAGCGTGGAGGACAGGAGCGGCGGCAAGCAGCAGCATCACCACCAGTGCGTTCTTAAGTGTCCATCCAAAACGATTCATGCCGGACGCAATGTTATGCGATCTTTAGTAATCAGCGAGTCAGAGAGCGCTATGGGGATGGAGTCGCGGTTGCGGCGGATGGCTGAGGTGCAGCGGGCGGCACTTTCTCAATCGCTTTGACGTCCTTTGGATCGATAAGAGATACGACACTGCTTTTGCGATACCAGATTCCTTCCGCGGTTTGCCATGCTTCGTCAGCTTCAATCGTGACCCCATTGTTCAGCCTGATAATCACTGGTTCACTTCTGCCCTTAGCGCCCGTCGCCGTTGAGCTTGGATTTGAGCTGCTCAATTCAACATGCGCGGCGGAATTCTGCGGCGAGGGAGATGCTTGAACGCTTGGAGACGGCGAAGGCTCAGCCGAAGGTTCAGGTGAAGGATTCACGGTCTGCGGCGGCTGTACAGGACGGAGCGGTTGCTGTTGCGGCGCGCTCGAACTGGCAGTGGACGTGTTGGAGTTTTCCAGCGTCGTTTGACGCGTCATCGCGAAGTAACCCAAAAACAGCAGGACTCCAAGCAGCAGACCCAGGAGCGCGCCAATGGTTAGCAGGCTGCCGCTCGACTGTGAGCGAGGCGCCGCAGTTGGTCTATCGACACGCACGGCATCGGACGCGTCGTCGACGGTTTCGAGCGGCGTGCCGTCAAGCTCGCAGAATTGTTCTGAGTTGGGAAAGAAAGAATTGCATTCCGGGCAACGCTTCATTAACTCAGCTCCGGGTAGATCCTATAGGACCCTGCGAGGACGTACGAACCTATGTGAGGCCTTGCCGATATGGATGTGAGGGCCGGTTGCCACTCCGGGTATTGCACTGCGGAACACTAGAAACGGAATTTTTTCGCTTCGCAAGAATTCTACGAGCACCAGGCCTTCTGTACTGTCAGGGTGGAGACCAACGTCGAGTCCGTTGCGATGGTCCCATCCCCACCGGTCGTGCAAATCCGACTGCCCGAACGCGGTTGTAGGTAAAGGACGACCAAACTTGGTCAGGAAGAATTTCTCGACTTTGGCTGAGTCCGCAATGGTCCAACTGGTGGCGTCCTGGCTCGCTTCAGGAGTTGGGGCGTTTGAAACTCCGGAAGGTCGCTCGATTCGGGCTACCCGCTTCCGGTCGAGCAGCGTGGTAACGCCACTCTGCTTGTACCAAATACCGTCAGCCGTCTCTCTTGCTTCCTCAACTTCCAAACGTCCGCCACCGACAAGCTGAATATATATCGGCGGCGTGTCTGCCTCGGCCGCAGCGGTGGTTTGCGTCGATTCTGTGGCGCCCGTTTTGCGCTGGTCCTGTGGTTTGTTATTCGTGTCCACACTGCCCTGAGCGGAAGCGGACGAGGCCGCCCCCATGCAGGCCAAGCCGATGAAAAACGAAAGAATAATTGCTGTAACAGAAATTCGCACGAGGCACATCATAAGTCTGGTTGGTATCAGCGAACAATCCGAAACGGGTTCGACAACAAACGCGGGCATTCTCAGTACTATCTCCGCAGCGAGCGATGATCGACCATGAGACAGCGATCCTGAACGACTTTGATCCCGGCCTTTGCGAGCGTTTCGGCCACCGCATCGTTGCGAATTCCGGATTGCATCCAGACTGCCTTCGGCATCTTCGCGAGAATATCTTCGACGTGCTGAGGGACGTCGTGAGATAAGCGAAAGACGTTCACGAGATCAACGTCGATCGGAATGTCGGCGAGGCGCCGAAAGACCTCTTGCCCGAGTATCCGCGTCGCGTCGGGATAGTAAACGGGCACGGGAATGATTTGAAACCCGGCGTTTTGAAGGTAACTCGGGACGTAAAAAGCAGGTTGGCCTGCTTGCGCCTCAGTTTTGATACCGAGCACTGCAATGGTACGCGTCTCATTCAACAGGTTCCGGATCCCGTCGCTTTTAGTAATTATGTTTTCCTTCCAATTCATGCGCTCAGTATACAAAGGAAACGGGCAGCCATCACGACCGCCCGTCACTTTAATCCTGCTGGTGCACCCGGCATGATTCGAACATGCGACCCCCTGATTCGTAGTCAGGTACTCTATCCAACTGAGCTACGGGTGCGAAGCCTGTAATAGTAAATGTTCGGCGCGAATTAGTAAAACGCCGCCTGAATCAGCGCGCGTAATAACCCGGCTTCGTGCGCGCCGTCAAATCCGAATTCGCGACCTCGACTTTTATCTCATGCCATTTGCCACGTGGGCTGTCGCTCTTCGCCTGATACGCGACTGTGTAAAGCGTCCGCAAATTCGCCGCCACTTCGCGATATAACTGCGCCATGTACTCCAACCGGTTGATCTCGTTCAAACGTCCGCCAGTGCGGTCGGCAAGCGATTGCAAACGGGCGCGCGCCGCCGCGTAGATCCCGATGATGTTTGGCGTCGGCATTGGCAGCCGGCGCGGATCGCCTGATGGCAAAGCCAGCGGGTAGATCGTCACGCCCTGTCGATCGGCCGACGCCAACACAGTATTCAGATCCGCGCTCGCATCGGGCTTGATCGCGGCCAGCGCCTCTTCATCAGTTTGCGCTTTGGTCAACATCGCGCGGTCAGTATTACGCAGGTGCGTGTCCAGGCCATCTGTCAGTACCACGATCGCTTTGCGCCGTTTGCCTTCCTTCTCCAACTGCTGCAACGCATACTTCAACGCTTTATAAAAATGCGTCTCACCGGCGCCTTGCGCGATCTCGATCGCATAAGCGGTCTTCTTTCGATCCGCTGAAAAGCCGGTCAACGATTTGACCTCGGAATTGAACTGGATAACTGACACGCGATCCTCAGGCGTGAGCGCGTCGAGAAAACGCTGGCTCGCGAGTTTCAACTGCTGGCGAAAGTTGATCGTCGACCCCGACATGTCGAGCATCAGCACGAGACTGAACGGCGCATCGACCGGTTCGAAGTGTTGAATCGGCTGCTTGACGCCGTCTTCGTAGACGACGAAGTCGTTTTTCGTCAACGACGTGACCGCGCGCCCCTGCTTGTCAACGACGCCGATATTCAGCTGCAC
Source organism: Acidobacteriota bacterium (assembly GCA_046733535.1). GTDB lineage: Bacteria > Acidobacteriota > Blastocatellia > Pyrinomonadales > Pyrinomonadaceae > PSRF01. The sequence goes on along the minus strand of JBKPPH010000209.1, from coordinate 1,261 downwards.
CAGCGACGTCTCGGTACGAACGACGTCGTCGACTTCCTGGGCGCCTGCGTGAGCGACGGTGATGACCGCGAAAAGGGCAACAGACAGAAACTGGTAGAAATATCTTTTGTATTGCATGGACAAATCGGCCTGCAAAGTATGCCCGCCCGTCTTTACTTTTTCAAACGTGCTGATTTCGGACGCTACCAAGACGCAATCGGTTGCTTTTGTAGAACGGACCGGGAGCGATGCAAAGCGCGGCGGATGGATTATAATGCGGTCGGAAAGGCCTCACAGACTTGTCGCTCCTCACGAGTTACCGACCCAACTTCTGTTGCGAATGTGGCGACAAAATTGTCCGCCTGCGTTGGCGTGTTTGGACCAGCCGCAGATTCTGCGACACGTGCGGCTCGCGTTTCGTTAGAACGCGTCGGGTTCAACGCGTGTCAGCTACGATCGCGCTCGTTTGTCTTGGGATGCTTATCGGACGTGCATGCCATCGGCAACGACCGCCACTCGTCATCCAGCGCACCGTCACCACACCCGCGCCGGCCGCGAGTCCGGCGGCAGTTAACAGCGAACAGCTTTACACGTGTGGAGCGCGAACGAAGAAAGGCACGCCTTGTTCACGGCGCGTGCATGGTCCAGTGCGTTGCTGGCAGCACAAAGGAGCACCGGCGATGCTCCCGCAAGAGAAACTGATAATTAAAGAGTAACGTATGCAACTGCGCATACGCGTGTTACGATGATACGCATGCAAATTCTGGAGCCATGTAGCGAAATCAATTTCTCACCACTTCGTTGTCGCTATACCCTTGAAGAATTCTGGGCGCTTCCAGAACGTGAAGATCACGCGCACTACAACCTTATCGGAGGATATCTGTTTATAGTTCCACCGCCGGATCCGCCTCACGGGGATCTGTGTTCTCAAATGATGAAATCGTTGATGGGATTCCTGATAAAAAACCATAGCGACGGGAACGCTTACTATCCGCCCGAACCGATTTATAGAGCCGCGGAAGGCTCGACGTATCTGGAGCCTGATATGTTCTACGTTTCAAAGGCACTACGCGAGCGAATGGGAGTCCAAAATACATCCGCCGACATCGTAATCGAATGTCTCTGTCAAAGCACCAGCGTCTATGACCGCACGACTAAAGCGGACACGTATCTAGCTCTCGGCGTTCACGAGTTGTGGCTCGTCGATCCAGTGACTGCAACTATCGAAGTGCGCAATCCCGGTAAAGTTGGTGAAAAACCAGTTTGGGAAGGCTGGAGATAC
>JBKPPH010000208.1:0-7459 GCA_046733535.1 Acidobacteriota bacterium | reverse complement strand
ACGGTTTGTATCGCATCACCAACATCGCTGCCGGAAGCTATGACCTTATTCCATCAGCCCCCGGTTTTGTCGTCGCCGACCCGAAGGGCCCATGGAATAAGACTGTGATCGTCGGCGAAGATGAAAACGTCGAAGACATTGGTTTCGCACTGGTCCGCGGCGGCGTCATCACCGGACGCGTGACGGATGCGGACGGGCGTCCAGTCATCGAGCAGCAAGTGAACATTTACCGCGTCGAGGCTTTCGATCAGTCGCGACAGCGTGAGGTTTATTCTGCGGGAGCTGCGCAAACGGACGATCGCGGTATCTATCGAATGTTTGGACTGACCGCCGGCCGATACAAAGTCGCGGTAGGCAAGGCCGACGACGTGTATTCAAGCCCAGGCCCATCCACGCGTGCCGCCTACAAACAAGTCTTTCATCCGGATGTCACGGACCACACAAGGGCTACGATCGTTGAAGTCAGCGAAGGCAGTGAAGCAAACAACGTCGACATCACGCTCGGTCGCCCGATTCAAACCTATTCCGCCAGCGGGCGCGTGATCGATGCAGAGAAGGGGTTGCCGATACCAAACATGCGCCTTGGTTTTCAACGCACCGCCGGACAGAGAGTTGAATATGTAAACACTCCCACAACTTCGAATGCGTCAGGGGATTTTTTTGTTGAAGGACTCATCCCAGGTACGTATGGCGTTTTTCTGTATCCGAGTCAGAACCCCGACCTGCGCCCTGAGACGTTCAGCTTTGACATCATCGATCAGGACGTCAGCAATCTGACTGTCAGGCTGACGAAAGGAGCGACTTTGACGGGCGTTGTCGTGATCGAGAATGATGACAAGACAGCACCGGTAAAGCTTTCGCAGTTTCAGTTGCGCGCGTATGCAATAGCCAGGGGCGGCGGCATGGGTAATTCAGCGAACTCGCCGATCTCTGCTGATGGAAGTTTTCGTCTGGCAGGGTTGCCGGGTGGGACTATCAATATGCAATTGGCGACGACGATTGGACCATTTCCACCGAAGGGATTGAGCATCACTCGGATCGAGCGCGATGGAGTCGCGGCGACGCCTCGCGGGCTTGAAATCAAAGATGGGGAGCAGATCACAGGGTTACGCGTCGTAGTGGCGCACGGAACTGCAACCATTCGCGGTGTGGTGAAGTTCGAGAACGGTGCGCAACCGCAGGGGACTGGAATCTTTCTGCGGGTGACGAAGGTGGGTGAGCATGTAGGTCTGCAACCGCCGCGGGTGGATGCACGCGGACAGTTCTTAATTGAAGGATTGCCGGCCGGAGTTTACGAGATCATGGCGTCGTTGGTTGGTGGCGGAGTTAATGGCGGACCGCAGCCGCGGGTTCCTTCGGTTAGACGAGAAGTGACCGTGCAGGATGGAGTGGTGACGGACGTGGTGATCACGTTTGACCTAGGGAATTAGGAATTAAGATCGACAGGATTTTTAAAGATTGACGTGAAGAGCGTTTGTATATTTCTGCTGTTGTTGTTGTGCATTGCGGTGCATGCGCAAGTGCCGGCGCCCGCAGAACCAAGTACAGGCACGCTCAGCGGCAGAGTCGTAAACGAGAGCGGGCAGCCGGTGGCCGGCGCCTCCTTGTTTATCCGATTAGCGAACTCCGGATTCGCTGCTCGCGCGACGGCCACCGACGCCGAAGGAAACTTTCATGTAAATGGGCTCGAGCGCGGCCTCTATCTCATTTCAGCCAACGCGCCCACGTACACCTTTGCCTTCGATCCAACCGCGCCGCCAACGTACTACCGAATCGGCGACGCCGTAAGGCTGGAGTTGGTTCGTGGAGGAATAGTCACGGGAACGGTGACAAACTCGTTGGGAGACCCGGTGATCGGCGTTAACGTGAGAGCCCTCATAATCCGTGATGCAAAAGGGGACGCGCTAAAGGGCCGGTCGTTCGCGTTTCGTGACGATTCGACCGACGATCGCGGTGTCTATCGCATCTATGGACTTCCTCCCGGAACGTACCTGATTTCGGCCGGTAGTTTCGGCTTTTCCTCGTCGTTCACTCCTTACGATTTAGATAGTCCTACCTATGCTCCATCGTCAACACGAGATACCGCCGCGGAGATAGTCGTGCGCAGTGGTGAAGAGAGCACTGCGGACATTCGCTACCGCGGTGAACCAGGTCACACGGTCAGCGGCACGGTCAAACTCAACGGCACGGGGGGAGCAACCGTAACGCTACTACCCGCGAACGGTAATCTCAGTCCAGCAGGAAATACGTTTCAAAGTCCGAACAATCGGGGTTTTTCATTCAATGGAGTAACCGACGGGGATTACGATCTGGTTGCTCAGGAGGTGATCGTCGGCGCAATTGGATCCGTACCGCTGCTCTCGCTTTCAGAGCCGAGAAGGGTCACGGTCAAGGGAGCAAACGTGAGCGGGATCGAATTGTCGACGAGACCGCTGTCCTCACTGAGCGGGCGTATCTTGCTCGAGCCTTCAAAGATTCCTGAATGCCAGGGCAAGCACCCACCCTTGTTCGCGGAAACGTGGGTTCGAGTGCAACGGCACGAAAAGGATGTGGAGAAAGACCAGGCGACATACCAGCGAACGTTTCCGTCTACAACTTCACCCGATCGCAATGGAGAGTTTGTCCTGCGCAATCTGCTCGCCGGGAGATATCAGTTCGAACCGCGGTTTTACGCCCGCTACTGGTACCTGCGATCGATCACGCTCGGCGGCGCGAACGCGAAGGCCCCAAAGATCGACGCAGCCGCCAACTGGACTGCGGTGAAGGTTGGAGAGCAGGTGTCAAACTTAACGATCATGCTTGCCGAAGGAGCGGCATCGATTCGCGGAAAAATAGCCGTGACGGAAGCGGCGGCTCCGATGGCTGTTTTCCTCGTGCCTGCAGAGCCGGACAAAGCCGAAGACGTCCTGCGCTTCTTTGTCACTGAAGCTGCTGCCGATGGCGCATTTGCTTTTAACAATCTATCACCGGGCCGTTACTGGGTGCTTGCTCAAACTCCCGATCCGCAAACAGCAACGTTGCTAAAGCTGCGCGTGCCTGAAGCCGCACCCGCACGAGCTAAACTGCGCCGCGCTGCGGAGACGCAGAAGAGTGAGCTTCAACTAAAGCCGTGTCAAAACCTCGCCGATTACCAGCTCAAAATAGAGCCACAAAAAGGCATATAAGGCACAAAATAACGTCCTGGAATTTTGTTCTTTAAGTGGCTCTCTGTCGCTCCCAAGAACCTTGACCATTCGCAAGATAGCTTGCTAGACTCAAACTACTTACCAACAGGGCTTCGACGCAATCAGCGTCCTCGGAAATTACCCCAAAGACCCGCGCGTGCGGCGCAGTCTGATATTTTCAAATTCGATGGAGGTGCATGGTGGGCTTCAAAGTCGGCCAGAAAGTCGTTTACCCGAATCATGGAATCGGGACCATCGAGCAAATAGAACAGAAGCAAATAGGCAGTACACTCCTACCTTTCTACTCGCTTCGTCTTGCTGCTAATAACTCCCTGGTTTTAGTACCGGTTTCAAATGCTTCAGAAGTTGGCCTGCGAGCCCCAATCTCATCGGGTGAGTGTGATTTGCTTTTCAAAGCACTAGCAGATGATTTTTCTTCCCCCGCTAATGATTGGAAGGATCGCTTTAAGGAATTCTCAGAGAAAATGCGCACCGGCGACATCTTCGAGGTTGCCGACGTGCTCAAGCATTTAACTTATTTGAGCAATCTCAAACCCCTCTCTTTTCGCGAACAACGGATGCTCGAACGTTCACGTTATCTTGTAGTTTCGGAGTTGGCGGCCGTCTGTCGCCAGCCCGAGTGCAACATTGAGCCTCGCGTCGATCAGGCACTCGCCCGTGCCCAAAGCAAGCACGACAGGCGTCCAATACGCGCCCGCGCCGCCGGGGCCGTGGCCGGTCATTAACCGCATTCAACCACAGATTTCACTGATGGATTACGGATCCGCGCTGATCAGTATTCATCGGTGAGATCCGTGGTTACACCCTCTCCGTGCTATGATTTCCACCCCACATGACAATCGCAGTCAAACTGGCCGCTGTTCTCTTGCTGGTCGCAGCTAACGGCTTTTTTGTGGCCGCAGAATTTGCGCTCGTGGGCGTGCGCTCGTCGAGGATCGAGACTCTCGCCACTTCGGGCAGCCCGGCCGCGAAGCGCTTGATGCAGTTGCTCCAGAATCTGAACGCCTACCTGTCTGCCTGCCAGTTAGGAATCACGCTCGCATCTTTGGCTTTGGGCTGGATAGGCGAACCCGCCATCGCGCGCTTGCTGGAAGGACCGCTTTCCGGCCTCTCCGACCCTTTGCGTCACGGCATCGCTTTCGCAATTGCATTCTCGATCATTACTTCGCTGCACATTGTCCTCGGAGAGCAGGCGCCGAAGCTGATGGGGCTCGCGATGGCGGAGAAAGTCGCGCTCGCCGTCGCGCTGCCGATGCAACTCTTCTATCGTGTTTTCAGTTTGCCCATCCGTGCCCTCGATTGGGCGAGCGTCCGCACCACTCAGCTCGTTGGCATTCAAGCGAGTGCCGAACACGCCTCAACTTACACGGAAGAAGAGTTGCGAAAGCTCGTCGACATCTCGCGTGAGAGCGGGCACCTGCGCGCGGAAGAACGTCGCCTCATCCATCGTGTGTTCGAGTTTTCCGATACCGTCGTGCGCGAGGCGATGGTGCCGCGCACGGAGATGGCGGCGATTCCAAACACGTCTAATCTCGAAGAGATCACGAAAGCGTTCGAGCAGCATCGTTATTCGCGTCTGCCGGTGTATCGAGAGTCGTTTGACGACGTGTGCGGGTTCATACACAGCAAAGACGTGATGCCCTATTTGCATCATCCCGAGAAGTTCAAGCTCGAAGATGTCTTGCAGCCGCCGATGTACGTCGTCGACACCGCGCGGCTCGAGCACGTGCTGCGCCAGATGCAAAAAGCAAAAATGCATTTCGGCTTTGTCGTAGACGAGCACGGCGGGCTCGAGGGCATCATCACGCTTGAAGACTTGCTCGAAGAGATCGTCGGAGACATTTCCGACGAACACGACGAGGAAGTTAACGAGCAGATCACGGAAGTTGACGAAACAACTTACGTGTTGGACGGCGGCCTCGCCGTGCGAGATCTCAACCGGCGTTTGAAACTTTCCGTACCGGAGTCGGAAGCGTACACGACTGTCGGTGGTTTCCTGATGACGCGAGCAGGGCACGTGCTCGAGCCGGGAGAAGTGGTGCAGCACGATGGCCTCATGTTCAAAGTCGAATGCGTTGAAAAACGTCGAGTGATGCGAGTCAAGTTGGAGATTGTTCAAAGTAACGGCGAAGAGGAGCTGAAGGATGAGCTGGATCGAGCACGTTCTGGCACGTGAGATATTGGATTCGCGCGGTAATCCGACCGTGGAAGCAGAAGTGGTTTTGGCCGATGGTGAAATCGGACGTGCCTCGGTGCCTTCAGGCGCTTCGACCGGCGAGAATGAAGCTGTCGAACTGCGAGACGGCGACAAAGAGCGTTACGGCGGCAAGGGAGTTTTGAATGCAGTTCAGAACGTCAACGAGATAATCGGGCCTGCTTTGCAGGGGTTCGACGCGCTCGATCAAGCTGAAGTCGATCGCGCACTAATCGAATTGGACGGCACTGAGAACAAATCGAAACTCGGCGCGAACGCGCTGCTCGCCGTTTCAATGGCGACCGCACGCGCCGCGGCAGCGCAACTCGAACTTCCGCTTTACCGGTATCTCGGTGGGCCAAACGCGCGCACCTTGCCGGTGCCGATGATGAACATCGTCAACGGCGGCGCACACGCCGACAACAACGTCGACTTCCAGGAGTTCATGGTTGTGCCCGCGGGCGCGGCGAGTTTTAGTGAAGCGTTGCGCGTCGGCGCGGAAGTTTTTCATCAACTCAAGTCGGTTCTGAAAGATAAAGGTTACGCCACGAGCGTTGGCGACGAAGGTGGATTTGCGCCCAACTTGAAGTCGAATGAGGAAGCAGTCGAAACCATTCTCGAATCGATCACGAAAGCAGGTTACACACCCGGCGCCGATTGTTGGCTCGCGCTCGATCCGGCTGCCAGTGAGTTTTACGATGGCAAGAACTATGTTTTTAAAAAGAGCGACAAGAGAAAGCTGAGCAGCGAAGAGATGGTTGCATACTGGAAAGGCTGGTGTGACCAGTATCCAATCATTTCGATCGAAGACGGCATGTCTGAGAATGATTGGACGGGTTGGAAACTGCTGACTGATGAGATTGGTAGTCGTGTGCAACTTGTCGGAGACGATCTCTTTGTCACGAACACCGCGTTTTTGCAAAAAGGAATCGATTTGGAAGTGGCGAATTCGATTCTGATCAAGGTGAACCAAATCGGCACGTTGACTGAAACACTGGATTGCATCGAGCTGGCGCAAAGAAACCGGCGGACGACGATCATCTCGCATCGTTCCGGCGAAACCGAGGATCCATTCATCGCCGACCTCGCGGTCGCCACGAATGCCGGACAGATCAAAACCGGCTCGCTGTCGCGCACCGACCGCACCGCAAAATACAATCAACTGCTGCGCATCGAAGAAGACTTACGAGGCGCCGCACGCTTTCCTGGTCGCAAAGCTTTCCTGCAAAGGCCTACCACGGATTAACACGGATTGAAACGGATGAGTAAAAAAAAGGGTCCGTTAGCACTCATAATCATCGACGGTTGGGGCTACTCCGCGGCGCGCGAGGGCAATGCGATCGCACTCGCGACCACGCCTTTCTACGACGAGCTCTCGGAAAAGTATCCCAGCACACTGCTTGAAGCTCACGGTTCGCGTGTCGGCCTGCCTGCGGGCGTGATGGGGAATTCAGAAGTTGGTCACTTGAACATCGGTTCCGGTCGCGTCATTCGCATGGACGTTTCGCTGGTGGACCATGAGATCGAAACGGGCGAGTTCTTTCGCAACCAGGTGCTGTCGCATGCCATCGACATCGCGCGAGAACGCGGCAAGTCGCTTCACCTGATGGGCCTGATCTCCGACGGCCAGGTCCATTCGTCGCTCACTCATCTTTACGCGTTGCTCAAGATGGCCAAAGACCACGGGCTGGACCAAGTCTTCGTTCATTGCTTCCTCGATGGACGAGATACGCCGCCATCGTCCGGCACGCAGTACGTAGCAGCGGTTCAGCGAAAGATGACTGAGATTGGCTGCGGGCAGATCGCGACTGTCGTGGGCCGTTACTACGCGATGGACCGCGATAAGCGTTGGGAAAGAACGCAGCGCGCTTATGAACTTTTGACGAAAGCGATCGGCGACCGCGCGCGCGATGCGATCGTTGCGATCAATGAGTCGTATCAGAAAGGCGTCACCGACGAATTCGTTGAGCCGATCGCGATCGTGCGTGCTGATGGCGGCCCGGTCGCGACGATCAAAGACGACGACTCCGTAATCTTCTTCAACTTCCGTCCCGATCGCGCGCGCCAGTTGACCCGGGCG
>JBKPPH010000207.1:0-5466 GCA_046733535.1 Acidobacteriota bacterium | reverse complement strand
AGCCGCGCCGCGCGAAACACCGCCGAAGCGCCGAGCGCAGGATACGCGCTGTGCGCTTCACGCCCTTTCACGATCACTTCGGCCAGCGAATAACCTTTGCCCGCGCGAATCGGTTGGAGCGAAGTCGGTTCGCCGACGATGCTGTACCGCACGCGCAACGGCTTCGCGTCAGCTAACTTTTTCGCGCCACGCAAACCGATCTCTTCGTCCGCGGTAAAGATCAAGGCAAGGGGCTTTGTTAGTTGCGACAAGTCGATCGTTTCGACAGCCGTCAACGCAGCAGCGATGAAGCCTTTCGTATCGCACGAGCCACGTCCGTAGAGTTTGCCCTCACGTTCAGTGAGATTCGTGGCCTCGGTCCAATTCGGCTCGTAAGGAACGGTATCCGTATGCCCCACCAGTGCTAATTCAACATCGGCCGTCGCGTGTGAGAGCGCGATGAAGTTGAACTTCTCAACTCCGAAATCGTCGAGGTAAGGAAACCGTTGCGTCACTAGATGCAGCGCCGCACACCGCTCTTCGAGATACGCGATAATCTCCGCATTCGATCGCGCCGAAACCGAATCGATCCGCACGAGTTCAGCTAATATCTCTTTAATCCGTGTTTTTATCGCCGTCATCTTCCGCTGAAGTTTTTGACGATTGTCTCTTGATCTCGATGTCGTCCGTTCTCGACGATCTGCTTGCCCGCAACTACGACATCTTTCATTGCGGCTCGTGACAGTGAAAACACGATGTTAGGGAGCAAGTCATCTGTTGCTGATCCGGCGATGGACGGATCGTCCAGATTTACCGTGAAGAAATCCGCCGGCGCGCCGGGCTCGAGCTTGCCGCCTTTAAAACCAATACTTCGCGCTCCGTTCACGCTTGCACAGTTAAACAACCGCCTTGCCAATGCCGCGCTACCGCTGTCATCACGCGGCGCCAGCACGTTTCTCGCCGTGTGTTGCAAACGCAGGTGATACTCGAGCTCGCGTGCGTCTTCAAGCAAGTCGATCTGGATCTGGCTGTCGGTGCCGAGTGCGACCGGCACGCCCGCATCGAAATAACGATCAACCGGCACGACGCCGTCGCCGAGGTTTCGCTCAGTCGTCGGACAAGCACACACCAACGCGCCGGAACGAGCTAACGCCGCGATCGCTTTCGGCGTCACGTGAATGGCGTGTACTGCGGTGAATCGTGGGCTGAGTAAACCTTCGCTCTCGAGCAACGCGACCGGCGAGCGCCCGTATTCCTCGATGCACGCGTTCACTTCCGCAGGTTGCTCGGCGACGTGCATGTGAACTGGAAGCGCGCGCTCGTTCGCAAATGCGACGATCGTTTTCAGGTAATCGAGCGGAACCGCGCGAACGCTATGCGGCGCCACTCCAACCCACGCCATTCCATCTTTCAACTCCGGCGCTTCGAGCAGCTCTTCAAGACGCTTCAAATAGATGTCTGCTGACTCTTCAATGAACCGGACCTGGAGCGGGTTTGCTTCAGTTTCGAAACCGGCGCGAGCATAAGCCACTCGCAACAGTGCGATGCGAACACCGACGTCACGCGCAGCGCGAATCACTTCTCGTTCGAGCAGGTTCGGATCGGAGTAACTCGAGCCGTCGGGTGAATGATGGATGTAGTGAAACTCGCCGACAGCCGTAATGCCCGTTAACGCCATCTCGAGAAACGCCATACGCGATGCAGCGTAAATGTCGTCCGGCTCGAGTCGATTTGCGGCCGCGTACATCTGCTCGCGCCACGTCCAGAAACTGTCAGTAGTGTGTTGAGAGCGATGCTCGGTGCGGCCGCGAATGACGCGTTGAAAGGCGTGTGAATGCGCGTTCACTAGTCCGGGGAGAAGTGCGCGGTTCTTGAGGCGCCGGGCGTTCTGAACTTCACCGCTTTTGATTATCTCAACGATTTTCCCCGCATCGTCGCACACGAGCGCGTGATCGGACTGGAAGCGTCCGTCTACGTATATCAGGTCCGGCAACCAGGTCTGTGTGGAGATGATTTTCAAGGTTTTAAGTTGATAGCTAAAACTTCGCGTGCGGCGGTGCGATCGCCGGTGCAACTGATTCGTCTCGGGCCATCAAGATACGTTAATTGAAATCCAAGGTCGTCGTACAGCTTGATGATTCGAGAAGTCGCCTGGTTCGAGATGACTACTGGCCCGGGGTGCGTGGCGAGTAGCGTTGCCGTGCGTACCTGATCGTCCCACGAAAAGCCGCCAGAGCTGTACGTCGTGAACTCTACATCATACGGCGGATCGGCATAGACGAAATCTTCCGGATGAAGTTTCAGGCTGGCAATGTCCTCGTTACTGAACTCCCATTGCTGGAAGACGCTCGCGTAATCTGAGAAATCGCGGGCGTAGTTGATGGCTTTGTAAGTGCCGAAGGGCACGTTGAAGTCGCCCCCTTTGTTGAAGCGGCAGAGGCCGTTGAAGCAGGTGCGATTCAGATAGTAGAACAACTGCGCGCCTTCCTCGCTTTGCGCTTTGCCGTCACGAATCAGCCGGTTGAATCGGTCTCGATGTCGATAGAAAAGCTTCTCGTCGTTTCGCATCGGCACGCGCATGCGCAGCCCGTTTTGCAGGTGACGATAGAAGTTGATGAGATGCGGATTGATGTCGTTCAGCAGCGCTTGCTGCGGTTGCAACCCGAGCACGACGGCAAGGCCGCCGCAAAACGGTTCGACGTATCGCCGGTGACTATTCGCCTCCCAGATGGGCTTGAGATGTGAGACGAGCCAACGTTTGCCGCCGGCCCACTTCAACGGCGGCCTAAACATTGCGGCGGGCTCTCCGCAAAAGAGCGGTGCTGTAGGTTTTTGATAAACGCAACGGGCGGAACGCGTAGTACAACGGATACAACGGCGCGGGCAGGGCGAGCGCTTTCCAGTCGGTGAAGGTTGGGACAAAGAGGGCGCGGAGTGCGGAGACTAGTGCGTCGCGTTTGCGATCCATGACGCGCAGGTTGTAGAGGTTCGTCTCCATTGAATCGGCTGGACCCTGCGTCGTGAAAAGCTGTTGGCGGATCCGCGCGGCCATTCGTTGCATCGCGCCTTGCGAATCAATGCTCGTCATGACGTGAGCGGATACGTTCACGTCTGAAAACTGTTGGACCAGCCGTAAGCCGAGCGCGAGGATACGCGTGGCGCGCGCACTTGCTGCGCGATCGACGAGCGTGTCCCAATTCATTTCAGGCATCGCGCGCAACGATTCGGCCAGCGCGCTGATCCACTCCAAACGCCGCCAAAGGTGCTTGGCTCCGTGCATCGATTGGTAAAGCACGAGGTCCTCGTTGCTGAAAGTTTCTACCATCGTCCCGCTCACGGGTACGGTTTGTAGTCGCGACAACACCTCCTCTGCGTCGACTTTGAATACAAAAGTCCGCGGCGCGAGATTCCAGTGGAGATCGACGACCGTGAACCACTCGTCCCGCATGAACTGTAGCTCGCAGTGAAAGTTGAGATGCGACGACAACTGCGCAGCCGTGAGATTCGGGTGCATGTTGTAGCCAAGCGATTCGAGTAACGCTCTTGCGTGGTGGAAGTGTTGGCGGGCAATCAACAGATCGATATCGCCCGCCTGCCGGAGCGACACCTCGCCGTAAGCCATTTGGGCGAGCAGTGGGCCTTTAAAGAGCGCGACCGGAATGCCGTGCTCTTTGAAGAGCTTGTAAACGCGTAATTGTTTGCCGATGAGGTGCAGCACGGTTTGCGAATTGGCGATTGACTCGCGTTTCAAACGCGAGAGGACGTGGCCGGGAACAAGATCGCCGCCCAACGAGCTCAAATGTTTTTGCAGGAGCGGCAGGAGTCCGTGCGCGTAAGCTGTCGCGGAAACGTAGTTCCAATCCAGCGGTTGTCGCAGCAGATGACGTAGCTCCGCGCGTTGAGCCGCATCGAGCTCGCGGCGCGCGATGCAGAGGATCAACTGGTTTTCTGCCTCGTAATTCATACCGCTTCTGACATGAGCTGTCGCGACCACGATTCAGCGTAAAGACCATTTTGCATTAGCAACCTTTGATGACTGCCTGATTCAACAATCCGCCCGCGATCCATCACGTGAATCACGTCAGCATGCATCGCAGTCGTGAACCGGTGCGTGATGATGATCGAGGTGCGGCCCACGGCCAGTTCGCGGAAGCGTTCGAGCCAGTCCGCTTCGGCCCACGGATCGAGAGCGCTGGTCGGCTCGTCGAGAATGATAATCGGAGCCTGTCTGAGAAACGCGCGCGCGAGTGCGATGCGTTGCCACTCGCCGACGCTGAGTTCAGTACCACCGGCAAACCAACGACCGAGGAGTGTTTGCTCTTGCTGCGGGAGACGCGCGACGATCTCGTCAGCGCCGGCAGCCCTGATTGCCGCGCCCACCTGAGCAGAAGATGCTTGAACTTTCAGATCGCCGTACAGCACATTCCCGCGCACCGTCGTGTTGTAGTGAAACGGCTGCTGAAACAGCACCGTGATGAAGCGCCGCAAATCATCCGTAGGAAAATCTTTCAAATCACGCCCATCGATTTCGATCGTTCCATCATCCGGATCGTAAAAGCGACAAAGCAGCTTGAGCAGCGTGCTCTTCCCCGCGCCATTCGGACCGACGATCGCCACGATCTTTCCGCTCGGAATCGTCAACGTGAAATCGTCGAGCGCTTTGCCGGACGCGTCGGGATAACTGAATGAAACGTGATTGAAAGTAATGCCCTCTTCAACTTTTCGAGGAACGTGTAGCAACGGAGTGCCCGCCCGACAAACGATCTTCGGTTGGAGCGCCAGGAATTCGAACAGGTTTCCGAGAAAGAGACTGTTGCCGTAGAGCTGGCCTGCGTTCTCCAGCAGCGTCCGCATCAGCCCCTGGCCCTGGTTGAACGCCGCGTAAATCAGCGCCAGCTCTCCCAGCGTGACCAGTCCTTGCAGTGCTTTCCAAACCATCCAGCCAAGCGCGAGGCCGACGATCAGCAGCGCTATCAAACTCGCGCCGAGCTCCGCGAGACTTTGCCTGCGCGTCAACTGCAAGCGCTCGCCGCGCAAACGTTGCCGCACGTCGCGATAGTTTGACTGGAAGTATTTACCGAGTCCGAAGAGCCGCAGTTCGGCGGCTGCTTCGGCAGTCGTCATGATCCAATCGTAGTACCACGCGCGGCGATCGTCGGCCGTCGTACTTTGCCGCCACTGGTACTCGGCCAGTGCGTAATGGACCACCACGTAGAACGCCGGCAGCGTGCTAAGCAGCAACGCCAACGCCAGCCATGGTCCAAGCGGAACGAGGATCGCGCCCATTGCGAGAAGCGTGATGCTGTTTTGCAGCAACGCGCCAAGGTTGCCGAGCAAAGCCACGGGCCGGTAGCGGGCCTCAGCACGCGCGCGATGCAGGTGGTCGTAGTAATCGGAAAGTTCGTAGAAGGCGAGGTCGGCGGTAACGGATTTTTCGTGAATGAGCGAGGTGATGTGGTCCTGCAACAACTCGGCCTGCACGGTGCG
>JBKPPH010000206.1:0-4513 GCA_046733535.1 Acidobacteriota bacterium | reverse complement strand
TCCGGAAGCACCGCAACCAAAACCCGATCCGAACGCGAAGCCCGTAGTTCGCATCGATCCGGCGGGGATCAGCCAGCGGGTACTCGCCGTGAATATTCCACCCGGCGACTACAACAATCTTATTGCCGGCGCAGCCGGAACATTCTTTTACACGGAGCCAGTGCCTGGTGGAGCGCCGGGAACACTTCGTTTGCAACGTTATCAACTGAAGGAACGAGCGGCGGCCCTGTTTCTCGAAGGCAGCATCCGTTCTTATTCAATCTCAGCAGACAAGAAGAAGTTGCTCTACCAAGCGGGCGACGGCGCGAACCGTTGGGGCATTGTCGGAACTGAGCGGCCGGCCAAAGCGGGTGATGGTCCACTGAACGTGGCCCAACTCGAAACGAGAGTCGATCCGCGCGCTGAGTGGGCGCAGATATATCGGGAGACGTGGCGTATTCAGCGCGACTATTTCTACGATCCAAAAATGCACGGCGCCGACTGGCAGGGGATTTACGAGAAGTACAAGCCGCTACTCGCTTTTGTGGGCCATCGCGCCGATCTCGGATATGTGATCGCACAAATGGGCGGCGAACTCACAGTCGGCCATTCTTATTTGAATGGGGCCGGCGATGTTCCGAGTGAAGATCCGGTGGCGGTTGGGTTACTCGGAGCTGATTTTGCGATCGAGAATGGACGCTACCGGATTAAGCGGATTTACACTGGCGAGAATTGGAACCCCGACTTGCGCGCGCCGCTCAGCGCACCCGGCATTCAAGTAGCCGAAGGTGACTACTTGCTTGAAGTAAACGGACAATCGCTCGCGCCGCCAACGAATCTCTACAGTCTATTCGAAGGCACGGCGAATCGACAGACGCTGATCAGAGTCAATAAGACTCCGTCGCTGGAAGGTTCACGTCTGATCACCGTCGTACCGGTCGCGAGTGAAGATACGCTGCGCACGAGGGCGTGGATCGAAAACAACCGCCGCCTGGTAGACAAGCTCTCCAATGGCAAGCTGGCGTATGTTTGGTTGCCTAACACTGCGAATCCCGGCTACACCTACTTCACACGTTACTTCTACGCACAGCAGGACAAAGACGGCGCTGTGATTGACGAACGCTACAACCACGGTGGCATGGTCGCAGACTACATCGTCAATGAGCTCGATCGAAAAGTAATGGGTTACTTTGCATTGCGTGACGGCACGCCTTCGACATCGCCGATAGCTGGAATCTATGGTCCAAAGGTGATGCTGATCAATGAATCTGCGGGTTCGGGTGGAGACGCGTTGCCTTACTACTTCAGATTGCGCAAAGTTGGACCACTGATTGGAACGAAGACGTGGGGTGGATTGGTCGGCACGCTCGGCATTCCTGCGACGATTGACGGCGGAGGAATCACGGCGCCGAGCCTCGCGTTCTATAACCTGAAAGGCGAGTGGGACGTAGAAAACATCGGCGTGGCGCCGGACATCGAGGTTGACTACACGGCTGCGGATGTGATCAAGGGTCGCGATCCGCAGTTGGAGCGCGCGGTACAGGAAGCGCTAAGGCTGCTGGAGCTGAATCCGGTGCGACGCGTGCCACGGCCGGCGCCGATCGATCGAGTGTCGAAGGGTAAGCAGAGATGATGCAGGACAGAAGAAGGCACAAAATGGTTTCCGCGAATTTTTGTGCTTCTTTGTGGCAATCCTGTCTTCTGCTCTTCATTTTTCTGACCTGTGCGACGGTCGCTCAACCACAACTAAAACCCTCGGACTACGCGCGCACGGAAGCTATGATCCCGATGCGCGATGGCATTCGCCTGTACACTCAAATCGACGCTCCAGCAAATTCAACTCAACCTCTGCCGATCCTGCTTTTGCGGACTCCCTACGGTCTTGGCACATCCACAGCAGAACAAGTAGCAACGCTCGTCAGCGAACTCGCTACGGACGGCTACATCCTAGTGCGACAGGATATTCGCGGCCGTTTCAAGTCTGAAGGCGAGTTTGTCATGCTCCGCCAACCACGCGATCCGAAAGACAAGAACGCGATCGACGAAAGCACTGACACTTACGATACGATTGCCTGGCTACTCAGCAAGGTACCGAACAACAACGGCCGCGTCGGCATGGCCGGCACGAGTTACGGCGCATGGCTTTCGGTGATGGGCATGCTCGACCCGCATCCCGCGTTGAAGGCAGTGGTCCAACAAGCCTCGCCCGCCGACATGTGGCTCGGCGACGATTTTCATCATAACGGCGCGTTTCGTTTGAGTTACGGCTTCGAATACGCCTACATGATGGAATCTTCGAAAGAGATCTCGGACGTGACGAAGATCGTCGACAAGTTCGACGCCTACGAGTGGTATCTAAACCTCGGCCCGCTTTCGAATGCAGACCAAAACTACTTTCACGGCAAGATTCCAACGTGGTCCAACTTCGTCAACGAACCAGACTACACCGCGTTCTGGAAGCGCCAGGGCTTTGCGCCATGGCTCAACCGCGTCAGCGTGCCGATTCTGAACGTCGCCGGCTGGTGGGACCAGGAAGACTTCTACGGTCCGATCAAGATCTACGAGCTACTCGAGCGCCACGACACCGCCAAACAGAACTTTCTCGTGGTTGGTCCATGGAATCACGGTGGCTGGTCGAGAGGCGAGGGAATTAAACTCGGTCGCATCGATTTTGGCAGCCCCACCGCGGCTTATTATCGTAAAAATATCCTCGCGCCTTTCTTTGCTTACTACCTAAAAGGACAGGGCGCAGCTCAACGACCCGAGGCGTTGACGTTCAGGACCGGTGAGAACAAGTGGGCAGAACACAACGCGTGGCCGCCAAAAGAGAATGTTACGGAACGAAAGCTCTATTTCCAGCCTGGCAAGAAATTGTCTTTCGTCCCGCCACCAGCCGGCGATACGAATGCTTTTGACAGCTACGTTTCCGATCCTGCCAATCCTGTCCCGTATCGTCCGCGTCCGATTCAGGTGCGTTCGGGATGGCCGGTCTGGTTGGTTGAAGACCAGCGTTTCGTCGATCACCGCCCCGACGTTCTGACATTCGAGAGTGAGACGCTTACGGATGATGTGACTGTATCGGGAAGAGTAGTTGCGAACATCTTTGCCTCAACAGCGGGGACAGACAGTGACTGGATTGTCAAAGTCATCGACGTTTATCCCGACAAGTATGAGAGCGATCCGAGTATGAGTGGTTATCAACTCATGATTGCGGGCGATGTCTTTCGTGGTCGTTATCTCAAGAGTTTCGAAAAGCCCGAGCCACTCACGGCGAATGCGATTTACCACTACGCGATCCCGTTTCCCGCCAACGATCATACTTTCAAAAAGGGGCACCGGATCATGGTCCAGGTACAGAGCACGTGGTTCCCGGTGATCGATCGCAACCCGCAGACGTTTGTTCCCAACATCTTCCTCGCGAAAGAGTCTGACTTTAAGCCAGCCGTTCAAAAAGTGTATCGTTCCGGCCGAAATGCGTCGTACATCGCGCTGCCAGTCGAGGTGAAGTGAGCATGGCTTCCGCGCCTGAGATCTCCAAAATACAGATACGTGAGATTGATGAAGTCGCGCAATTGCGCGCTGTCGAAGAGTTGCAGAAAGAAATTTGGGGTATTCCGGATCTCGATGTGGTACCGCTCACGCACCTCGTGGCGGCGAGAGAAGCGGGTGGCGTTCTGATCGGCGCGTTCGATGGTGAGACGGCTGTGGGGTTCGTTTACGGCTTTCCGAGTTTCGAGCGCGGGCAGTTGGCCCATCATTCACACATGCTAGCAGTCAGATCAGCTTATCGAAATCTCGATGTGGGACGACGACTCAAACTCGCACAACGCGAACACGTGATGGCGCAGGGAATCCGATTGATTAGCTGGACGTTCGATCCGTTGCAGAGTCTGAATGCGCATTTTAATTTCGGCAAGCTCGGTGTGCTGGCGGATCGATATCTGCAGGACTTTTACGGCGAGGACGCGGCGAGTTTTCTTCATCAGACGGGGACGGATCGTCTGTGGGTGTCGTGGTTTGTTTCGAGCGAACGCGTGCAGCGAAAGATTTCAGGTGAAAAAGATGAGGTCGAGTCTGGTTTCGCTCCAGCAGTCCTTGAGATTGATCAAGATGATTCACCGCGACGCAACACTTTCAGCGATGAAGATCGCATCGCTATCGAGATCCCGTCGAACATCGATGCGTTGCAGCAACGGAAGCGAGAGACAGCTCGGAGATGGCGAGAAGAAACTCGTTGGGCGTTCACGGAGGCGCTGAAAGCGGGTTACTTCGTCGAGTCGTTCTCTCGTGACATGCGCGGCGACAAACAAATTGGAAAATACTACCTCCGGAAAGGTTTGATCTGAGGCACAAAAGGCACAAAAAATGAAAAGCAGAATCGTGAAGGCTTTTGTTTATCTCCTCTGCATCTTTGTGTGTGTGATCGGCCAGACGCCCACCGAGCACGTCAGGCCTGAATCGCCGGTTCCTCCCGCATCTTCAGATCGCCCGCACGAGATGACAGCAGCGGACGTCGAAGCATTTCTGGATGGAT
>JBKPPH010000205.1:0-16392 GCA_046733535.1 Acidobacteriota bacterium | reverse complement strand
GAGAAGTCTGCCGCGACGGGTAAGCCGTTGCGTATAAAACTGGGCGCGGATCCCACGGCGCCGGATATTCATCTGGGCCACACGGTCGTGATCCGCAAGCTTCGCGCTTTTCAGGAGCTGGGCCACATCGCGATTTTTCTCATCGGCGACTTCACCGGCATGATCGGCGATCCTTCCGGCAACAGTGTGACGCGACGCCAACTCACTCGCGAAGAGGTCGAGGCCAACGCCGAAACTTACCGGCAACAGATCTTCAAGCTGCTCGATCCTGAAAGAACAGTCATCGAGTTCAACTCGCGCTGGATGAACACGATGGGCTCGGCGGGTTTTTTGCGACTCTCTTCACACGTCACCGTGCGGCAGATTCTCGAACGCGACGATTTTCAACAACGACTCGCAGCAAACCGGCCGCTGGCATTGCACGAAGTCATGTATCCACTCGTGATGGCGTACGACTCGGTTGCGCTCGAGGCTGACGTTGAGCTTGGCGGCACGGACCAGAAGTTCAACCTGTTGATGGGCCGCAACCTGCAAAGAGAGTACGAACAGGAATCGCAGGTCGTGATGATCATGCCGTTGTTGGAAGGAACTGACGGCGTGCAGAAGATGTCGAAAAGTTTGGGAAACTACATCGGCATCAACGAGCCGCCGCAGGAGATCTTCGGAAAGGTCATGTCGATTTCTGACGATCTGATGTGGCGCTATTACGAGCTGTGTACCGATCTGTCGCCGAGCGCGATCGCTGCGCTTCGTGACAGCGGTCGAAATCCGCGTGATGTGAAAGCTGACCTCGCGAAACGGATCGTCGCTGACTTCTATCCCGAGTCCGAGGCGCGCAAAGCGGAAGAAGAGTTCAACGCGATGTTTCGTAACAAGCAGGCGCCGGACGTTGTTGAGGAGCGGGCGTTGGAATCCGGCTTGTGGAAGTTGCCGAGATTGTTGGTTGAACTCGGGTTGGTTACGTCGATGGCGGAAGCCCGTCGGATGATCGAGCAGGGCGGCGTTTACGTTGAAGGCGAACGACGCACGCAAACTGATTTTGAAGTTAGTCTCAGTGCGGACCAGTCGCACTTGATCCAGGTTGGAAAGCGACGCTTCGTTCGTGTTAAAGGGGAGTAAATTAACCACGGATTACACGGATCAAAAACACGGATTAACCACGGATCATAACTGATTAAATATCAATCCGTTCTTTATCCGTGTAATCCGTGGTTAGGATTTATGTCAGCAACACTCGCGACTGAAGACACTCTGATAATCGAAACCCCCGAGCGTGTGCCGTTGCACTTCGCGCTCGCGTCGATCGGGAACCGGTTTATCGCCTGCGCGATCGACCACGCCATTCAGGGGCTTGCGCTGGCCCTCATCGCCGTCGCGTCGATCATACTCGCGAATTTTTCGAGCATCGAAGCTGTCTTATCGAGCGCGCCGAAGTGGGTCTACGCAGTTATGATCCTGCTGCTGTTTCTGACGCTCTCCGGTTACTTCGCTTTCTTTGAGTGGCTTTGGAGTGGACAAACTCCGGGCAAGCGCTGGTTGAAGTTGCGCGTCATTCGCGAGGATGGACGGCCGATCACTTTTTGGGAGGCATCGGTGCGAAATCTGCTGCGCACGTTCGACATGATGCCGGCTCCGTTTTACTCGATCGGCTTGATCAGCGTCTTTTCAACCACTCGCGATCAGCGCGTCGGCGACATGGTCGCGGGAACGGTCGTCGTTCGCGAACGCGAAGCAGAAGCGCCGGAGTTCTCGCAAGTCTTCGCCACGCCCGTGAGCGATCCCGCGCTTCGTCGGTCGTTCAAACCCGTTGACTTCACCGCCAGCTTGAGTTCGCTGACTGATTCGGAGATTCAGGTAGTGGAAACGTTTCTGCGGCGTCGCTGGGAACTGTCAGACGTGCCGCGACAATGGATGGCGTGGCGAGTCTCGCTGCCGATCCTTTACAAGATTCGACCTATCTATGATCTCGCCACGTTTTCATACGAAGGCTTTTTAGAAGAACTGCTGCACCGCTACCTGCAAGAGCATCGCTTCGGCGCAAACTAACCCTTACGTTTCGGTTTCTCAATGGGGAAGAACTTGCCCGCCTCAAGCGGATCCAGATTTACGCCAGCCTGAAGCGCCGCATACGATAAGACAGTATCTTTCCCCGCCGCGAGATCCTCGGCTGACGGCAACCGGATCTCGTCAGGCGTGACGCCGCGATGCTCCAAACTATTTCCATCCGCCATGATCATGTCTGACACAGTGATGCTGACTCCGTAGAAGACCACGACGTCGATTCCGATTTCATCGTGATACTGCCTTGAAGTCATAACTGCCCCGGCTGTTTGATCTCCGATGATGGTCCCTCGTTTTTCGAGTTGGATCGTGCGAGCGAGAACTTCAGAAGCCGAAGCCGATCGGCTGTCAACGAGTAGCGTCAGCTTGCCCGTGAAAGCCTTATCGCCGCGAGACTTCGCCATCAGTGGTTTGGTCTCTTTACGAGATTTGCTATCGCCGATTTTGATGTCGTGATCGAAGAGGTTGGCTACGATGCGCGTGATAGTCGAGACCCAGCCGCCCGCGTTCCCGCGAAGATCCAGGATCAGGTGTTTGTGTTTTTTGGCCCGCGACATGGCATCGTCGATTTGCGAATCGGTAAGGTCAAACTCATTCATCTTCCAGATCAGCAGTTGATCGCCGAACGACACGAAAAGATCGCGGCCCAACTCTGCTTCACGCTGGGCCTGTCTCACGAGGTTCATGTACTCGGTGTAGTCGGTGAGATCGACCATGCGCTTTCCTTCTTTTTGCTTCGCCATCAAATCGAGCTGGCGTGGTTCTGCGTTAGGACTGCGAAGGGTGACGCGCATGCCGGGCTGTGGGCGCAGCACGCGGTAGAGATACTCAAACTTCCACAGGTTTGAACGATTGAGCGGGTGACCGCCCGCCTCCAAAACCTCATCGCCGGGCTTTACTCCCTTAGCTGCGGCGTCGCTTTCCTTGTCTACCGACGAAACGTAGCAGCGGTCGCCGACCATCATCATGGTCCAACCGTAGTCTGTATCGACGGCGCGTGTGGGCGGCATGAAGAAGGTGTGCGAATCGTCCAGCTCGATCAGTACCTGTGCGATGGTTCCGAACATCTGTCCGACAGACTGATCTGTTTTGATTTTTTCCGAAGCGGTCTTGAAGCGAGTTTCGAGATCCATGCCGCGGAATTCCGCATCGTAGTAGTTCTTTTTTAACTGGTCTTTGATTCGGATCAGCATTATCTGGCCGCGGTCACGGTCCTTGTTTTCGACCTTCTGGGCGCGTGCAACCGCAGCGAGAGCGGCGAGTGTGAAAGTAAAAAATGCGATTGTGAGAAGCGTCCGAGTTACGGGAGATTTTCCAGGTAGATTCATCGGGGATAACTCTCCTGATTTAGTGATTTGACGACCTATTTGGCGGTTTGTTAGCCTTCAGGGTTTCGGCTGAGACGGAATTTTATAACAGGGGTTACATGCATGAGTAAAGATGTTTTCATACTGGGCGGCAAGCGCACGCCGATGGGCGAATACGTCGGGGCGCTGAAAGATGTATCCGCAATCGATCTCGGCGCCGTCGCGGCGCGGGGCGCCCTCGAAGCCACTGGTGTTAAGCCCGATGAGATCGATCACACCGTAATCGGTAATGCGTTGCAAACTTCCGGCGACGCGATTTATGGCGCTCGTCACGTTGCGCTGAAGGCTGGTGTGCCGTTTGAGCGTCCGGCGTTGACGGTCAATCGACTCTGCGGCAGTGGGATTCAGTCGATCATTTCCGGCGCGCACATGATTCAACTCGGCGAGGCGCGAACGTGTCTCGTCGGCGGAATGGAGTCGATGTCGCAGGCGCCGCACGTGATACGTGGAGCGCGTTCAGGCTTCGCGCTGGGCCAGGGCAAACTCGAAGACAGTTTGATGGTTGCGTTGCTCGACACTTACTGCAACACGCCGATGGCGGGAACAGCGGAAAACCTCGCGCGCAAATTCGAGATTTCGCGTGAAGAGCAGGACAAGTACGCGTTGCGATCGCAGCAGGAAGCCAAGCGTGCGAAAGATGCAGGCTTTTTCAACGAAGAGATTGTTGCGGTTGAAGTGAAGACGCGCAAAGGAAGCGTGCAAGTCGTCGAAGACGATCATCCGCGGCCGGAAACCACGCTCGAAGGTTTGGCGAAATTGAAACCGGCGTTTTCTCAGGATGGATTTGTCACGGCGGGCAATGCGTCGGGGATCGTCGACGGAGCTGCGGCACTCGTGATTGCCGGCGAAGAATTTGTGAAGGAGAAAGATCTCAAGCCGATGGGCCGGATCGTAAGTTGGGCTTATGCAGGAGTTGAACCCGAGATCATGGGCATCGGACCGGTGCCTGCAACTCGTGCGGCGCTCGCGAAGGCGGGCTTATCGCTGAACGACATCGACCTGGTCGAAGTAAATGAGGCTTTTGCCGGTCAGTATTTGGCTGTCGAAAAGGAGTTGGGACTCGATCGCAGCCGAACGAACGTCAATGGTGGCGCGATCGCGCTTGGGCATCCGCTGGGCGCGACTGGCACGCGTCTCGTTTTGACCGTGCTGCACGAGCTGCACCGCCGGGGCAAACGCTATGGTTTGGCGACGGCGTGCATCGGCGGTGGGCAGGGCATTGCGATGATCGTCGAGCGCGTTTGAAAAAGAGCCGCAGATTTACGCAGATCAACGCAGATCATACCTGGTTTCCGATCCGCGTTCATCCGCGTAAATCTGCGGCCGTTTTCCCGTTTTTTAGATCAAATCCAAATTCTTGTGCAGGTCCCGCCGAGACCTTCTTCTCTCTTCCAGAGTTAACTATTGGCACACATCGCTTTCGTAAGCCGAAGCGATCGCAGCCTTTATCCGGCACAGCTATTGCGAAATTTTCTGAACGCCAACGGCCCTCGCGGCCGGGCTTCATCCGATCATAATGCGTCACAAATATTTAATAGGGTCAATGGAGACTTAGACTTGCGGAATCAAGCTAGGCGTAATAGAGTCGCCTGTCCATTCGCGAATACTCTCTGTTAACCCATTGCTGAAGGAGTTCCCCTGATGTCGAAGACAATAAGGTTCTGTTTTGTATCTCTGCTAGTGCTCGCGCTCAGTGCTGTCGCCTTTGCTCAGTCGACCACTACCGGTTCAATCGGCGGCGTGGTCAACAATCCTAATAAAGAGGTGGTTACGGGCGCTGCCGTTACTGTAAAAAACATCGGAACAAACAAGGAAGATTCGGCCACGACCGATGACACCGGACGTTTCAAGGTCGCGAACCTGCAACCCGGCGTCTATTCAGTGACCGTGAATTCGGCAGGTTTCAGTCCGATGACGGTCGACAACGTAACGGTCGAAGTCGGACGCGAGACAAACATCGAAGTGGCATTGGCCGTCGGTCAGGTGACAGGCCAGGTAGACGTCACTGCTGAAGCGCCCGTCATCAACACGACCCAGCAGGATTTCTCCACCAATCTTAATCAGACTTCAATTAACGAGCTTCCAGTCAACGGGCGTCGCTGGTCCAACTTCGCGATTCTGACGCCCGGCGCGGTTCCTGACGGAAACTTCGGTCTGATCAGTTTTCGCGGCATCTCGGGATTGCTGAACAACAGCACGGTTGACGGAGGCGACAACAACCAGGGCTTCTTCTCGGAAGAACGAGGCCGCACCCGCAGTGCGTACTCGATTAGTCAGGCTGCGATTCGCGAGTTTCAGGTTAACACGTCAAACTTCGCGGCAGAGTACGGACGTTCCGCCGGCGGTGTTATCAACGCCGTGACGAAATCTGGGACCAACGAGTTTCACGGTTCGGCGTTTTTCTACGACCGCAACAACAAATGGGGTGCGCGCAATCCAAACACTTTCATCAACCGGTTAGTCAATGGCGTCTCCACCCGTGAAGCGTTCAAGCCGAAGGACGTGCGCTACCAGTTTGGCGGAACTATTGGTGGGCCAATCATCAAAGATACGCTGTTCTTCTTTTTCAGTTACGATGAACAGCGACGTAATTTTCCCGGAGTTGCGGTGTTCGCCACTCCCGGATACCTCAATACAGTAAACCGCTGTGCTTCTGCCTCCGCTAGCGGATGTACAGCAGCGCTGTTTGGAACGTCATTAAAGAACCCGTCGCGCGCTTTGACCGATGCCCAGATTGACTCAGCATTGACCTTTATCAACAGCTTGACCGGTGAAGTGCCGCGCCGCGGAGATCAAAGGCTCTACCTGCCAAAGATCGATTGGCAGGTGAACTCGAATCACCTATTCAGCGCCACCTATAATCGCTTGCGATGGAAATCGCCCGCAGGCGTTCAGACCGGAGCAACCGTCCAGCGCGATCGCGCAGGTTTTGGCGACGACTTTGTCGAAACGGATTCGCTTAATCTGCGGTTGTCCTCGACGCTTACGCCGCAACTCATCAACGAGTTTCGCTTCCAGTGGGCTGATGAGCTCAACTCGCAGTTCGCGCAACCACCGCTTCCGGGAGAGCCGACTACGGCGAATGGTTTTTCACCTCAGGTGGCTCTGACGAACGGACTCACGTTTGGCAAAGCGACGTCGCTCGACCGAGCAGCTTTACCGGACGAGCGTCGGTTCCAATTTGCGGATTCGGTTACGTACACAACGGGAAATCACACGTTCAAGGTTGGTACCGACATCAATCGCGTGAGAGACATCGACGATAACCTCTTCACCGGATCCGGCTCCTACACTTATGGAAATATCAACGACTTTATCGTTGACTACGTGAACTTCACTTCGAATGGAGCATTGAGGACTGCGGGAGCTTTGTGTTCAACCTCAACCCGAGCTGCCGGAAAATGCTACACCTCAAACTACAACCAGGGTTTTGGTCAACCTCGTTTTCAGTTGAGGACGATCGACTGGGCCTTCTTCGCTCAGGACGACTGGCGCGTTACACCGCGCCTCACGCTCAATGTCGGACTTCGCTGGGACTATGAGCAATTTCCCGATCCGTTCCTCGTGAATCCAAACTTGCCGCAAACAGCCAACCGCCCGAGTGACAAAAATAATTTTGGTCCGCGAATCGGTTTCGCGGCTGATGTCAGCGGCGACGGCAAGACCAGCGTGCGCGGCGGCTACGGAATTTACTACGGGCGAATCAACGGCACCATCATTATCAATTCGCTGATCAATACCGGTTTGAGTACGGGCCAGGCTGTCAGTTCAGTTGCGGCTGCTTGCCCTTCTACTCCAACGCCCGGTACTGCCGCCAACACGGCTTGCCCGACACCCGCGAGCGTTCCGTTGGGTAACCCAACAGCACCCCTGTTTC
The DNA here is from genome assembly GCA_046733535.1 of Acidobacteriota bacterium. Classification (GTDB taxonomy): domain Bacteria; phylum Acidobacteriota; class Blastocatellia; order Pyrinomonadales; family Pyrinomonadaceae; genus PSRF01. Next base: position 9,087 of record JBKPPH010000205.1, on the reverse strand, counting down.
CAAACATTTTGGCGAGCGCGCCTGCGGGAACGGCTGCCGTAAACTACTTCAGGAATGGTTTTCAGAATCCGCTCATCCACCAGGGTGATGTGATCATCGAACGCGAGATCGCGCGCAACACCGTGATCTCAGCCAGCTATCTCTTAAGTTTTGGAAACCACTTAACTACGTTCGTCGATACGAACCTGAATCCGCCGACCGCTCAGGGACGCGTGAACATCCTGGATGGACCATTCGCCGGACAGGTTTGGTCGTTCCCGTACTACCGCGGAACAAGACCCAACACGAATTTCGGCAACATTCTCGAGATTCGCGACAGCGTCTCGACGAAGTATCACGCGCTAGTTTTGCAGGCGAATCGACGGCTGACCAACGGTCTGCAGTTCCAGAGTAGCTACACGTTATCGAGAGCGCAGGACAACGGCGGATCGCAGAGTTCGGCGACGTTCACGCCTGGATTTTCCGCGCTCTTTGATCCCTTTGATCCGTCCGGCGACAACGGCCTGTCTCCTTTCGACCGCCGTCATAAGTTCGTCGCGAGCGTTGTTTACAACACCGACTTCAAGGGACTTAACGGCGCAGGGAAAGCGATCCTGAACGGATGGACCATCGCACCGATCGTCAATATGTTTTCAGGGTTCCGCTACACGGCGGTGACGAATGGTTTCACTCCTCCATCCAGTGGTGCAACTAACGTGACTACTGCAGGTACTTTCGGAGCCAGCCAAGCCGGCGGCATCAACGGTTCGAACGGATCGCTGCGTTTCGGCTTAACGCCAAACAATGCTTTCCATACTCCGTCGGTCAAGTATGTCGATCTTCGTCTCTCGCGACGCTTTACAATCAAGGAGAACGCCAAGATTGAATTCCTTGCCGAAGGCTTCAACATTTTCAATCGCACACAGGTGACTGGCGTGAACAACCGCCTGTACGTGCTTTCAGTTCCGACCACGGGGCCGAACGTGAACACGGTTGTCGCGACTTTCGATCCGACGTTCGGTACACCGAGCGATCTTTCGAATGGATTTTTCTTCCGCGAACGTCAGATTCAATTGGCCGTTCGCTTTGAGTTTTAGAACGAAGACAATCAACTAAAACCAAACCGGGCGGCTTGAATTTCAAGTCCGCCCGGTTTTGTTTTGAATGTCGTGAATGTTCACGAGCTATTTAATGCTTTAAAGCTTGCGAAACGTGAGAGAAGCATGGTAGAAATCGGGTTCTTGCAAGCCATTCGCAACATTCCATCTGAATTGATATACGTGCTCACAAAAAGTTGCTAAACACGGCGCAGCCGACGGGCTGAGGCGCATTCAACCGATAACTCATTGCCTAAGGAGTTCCCCAGTATGTCGAAAATAGCAAAACTCTTTTTCGTGTCTCTGTTGGTGCTCGCTCTCAGCGCTGTGACCCTTGCGCAGTCGACCACGACCGGCGCAATCGGAGGCGTTGTTACTAATCCAAACAAGGAGGTAGTAGCGGGCGCGGCGGTTACCGTCAAGAACGTCGGGACCAACAAGGAAGACTCGGCCACGACCGACGATACCGGACGTTTCAAAGTCGCTAACCTGCAACCCGGAGTTTACTCGGTGACCGTAAACGCCACCGGCTTCAGTCCGATGACTTCTGAAAACGTCACGGTCGAAATCGGGCGCGAGACAAGTCTTGAAGTCTCGCTGACAGTCGGTCCGGTGACTGGCCAGGTGGACGTCAGCGCGGAAGCGCCGGTTATCAACACTACTCAGCAGGACTTCTCCACCAACATCAATCAAACGTCGATCAACGAACTTCCGATTAACGGCCGGCGTTGGTCCAACTTCGCGCTGCTGACTCCGGGCGCGGTACCCGACGGCAACTTCGGATTGATCAGTTTCCGCGGCATCTCCGGACTGCTCAATAACAACACGATCGACGGCGGCGACAACAACCAGGCATTCTTCGCCGAAGAGCGTGGCCGAACACGTATCAGCTACTCGATCAGCCAGGCCGCGATTCGCGAGTTTCAGGTCAATACTTCGAGCTACTCGGCAGAGTATGGCCGTTCGGCAGGCGGTGTAGTCAACGCCATTACGAAGAGCGGCACGAACGACTTTCACGGCGGCGCGTTCTATTACCAACGTAACAACAGGTGGGGCGCTCGTAATCCGCTTGCCGTTCGCCAGGAACTCATCAACGGCGTGTTCACTCCGGTTGGGTACAAGCCGAAAGACGTGCGCCACCAGTTCGGCGGCACCATCGGTGGTCCAATCGTCAAAGACAAAGCATTCTTCTTCTTCAGCTACGATCAACAGAAACGTAACTTCCCCGGCCTGGCCGTGTTTGGTCAGAATGGTTTTCTTAACCTGAGCTCCGCTAACCGTACCGCGCTGATTGCACGCGGCGTGACCGACGCGCAGATCAACAGTACGCTTGCCTTTCTCGCTACTCTTTCCGGTCCGGTTCCCAGGACGGGTGACCAAAAGCTTTTCCTGCCCAAGGTGGATTGGGTCATAGATGACAAGAACACTTTCACGATCAGCTACAACCGCCTCCGTTGGGCATCGCCCGCGGGCATTCAGACGCAAGCCACCAACACGCGCGCGGTCGATAATTTTGGCGACGACTTTGTCGAGATCGATGCGCTGAACGCAAAGCTGGCGTCGACGATTACACCGAACCTTCTAAACGAGTTTCGGTTCCAGTGGGGTCGTGACAACGAGTTTCAGTTTAGTCAGCCGCCGATCGCCGGCGAGCCGACGAATGCGGTTGGTGGCAGGTCGCCACAGACGATTCTCGTCGGTGCATCGACGTTCTCGTTCGGTATGCCTGAGTTTCTCGAGCGTGCTTCGTTCCCGGATGAGCGGCGCTGGCAGTTTGCCGACACAGTGACGCTGACGAACGGTAATCACACGTTCAAGTTTGGCGGCGATGTCAACTTCGTGAAGGACATAATCAACAACCTGCGTTTCTCGGGTGGTGAGTTCAACTACACCGGCGCTACCACAGGAATCGCAGATTTCATCGTCGACTACGTCAACTTCCAAACGAATGGTGCGATTCGCGCCCTGCCACAAGGTCCGGCAGGATCGGCAACGGCACTCAACGGTCTTTGCGTCAGTTCTTCTCGCCGCGTGGGCAAGTGCTACGCCGGCAATTTCAACCAGGGCTTCGGCGTTCTCGGTCTCAACATGAAGACCACTGACCTCGACTATTTCATTCAGGACGATTGGCGCGTCACTCCGAGACTGACCCTGAATCTCGGCTTGCGTTACGAGTACCAGCTCAATCCAGATCCGGTGAATGTGAATCCGGGCCTGCCGCAAACCAACAACAAGGTCGACGATCGAAATAACTTCGGACCGCGCGTGGGATTTGCTTTCGACCTGAACGGCGACGGCAAGACCAGCATTCGCGGTGGCTGGGGGTTGTATTACGGCCGCGTCATCAACTCGACCGTTTACAATGCCCTCGTCAATACCGGCGTAGGCATCGATCAAGGTCAACGACAGTTCATCACCAGTGCAAGCAATTTGCCTGCGGCATGTTCAGGCGTGACGGCGGACAATTGCGCATTCCTGCCGATCTATCCGAATCTGCTGCCCGCTTCGAATCCGCCCGTCGGGGCCGTCCAATACTTCGACGAAGACTTCCAACTCCCGCAGATTCACCAGTGGGACTTCGTTTTCGAGCGCGAGATCGCGAGGAACACAGTTGTCTCCGCTTCTTATCTCGGGAGCTTCGGCAATTCGCTGCCAAACTTCGTCGACATCAATCTGCCGGCGCCGAAGCGAATCGTTGCGCTGAACATCGTCGGTGGACCATTCGCGGGCCAGACTTACCTTACGCCGTTGTTTGCCGGGCCGAGACCGAATACGGCTTTCGCACAAATTACGGAAATTCGTAGCGACGTCTACTCCAAATACCACGCGCTGGTGTTGCAAGCTAACCGCCGGCTGACAAGCGGATTGCAGTTCCAGACTAACTACACGCTGTCGCGCGCTTCTGATAATGGTCAGACGTCGCAAACGTTTACCGCCAACAACGTGCCTTTCAATGCGTTTGACCAGTCGAACGAGACTGGACTTTCGGCATTCGATCGTCGACATAAGTTTGTGGCGAGCGTCGTCTACAATCCGAACCCGTTTGCGGATGGACCGGCGAAGCACATCTTCAACGGTTGGACGATCGCGCCGATTTTCAATGCCTTCTCCGGCGCGCGATTTACCGGAAACATCGCTAACAGCATCAACCCGCAGTCGTTTGGCTTTGCTTCCAATCAGACGCCGGGTGGCGGTGCGAATGGTTCGGGCGGCGCCAACCGGTTTGCGCTCGTGCCGCGTAACTTCTTCAAGCAGCCGAATATCTGGTACCTCGATGCACGGCTTTCACGTCGCTTCAGTCTGACTGAAAGCGTGAAGCTCGAGGTGTTGGCTGAAGGTTTCAACGTTTTCAACCGGACGCAGGTCACCCTCGTTAACAGCACTATCTACAATCTCTCCGGCTCCACGTTGACGTTCAACGGGGCCGGGACGAATCCTTTCCGGAATGTGACGGGCGCTGACAGTACGCTGTTCCGCGAACGTCAGGTTCAACTCGCAGCGCGCTTCGAGTTCTAAGTTTAAGTCGTAAGCGCGAGCTAAATTGGGCGTGCTCTTAACCGAGCACGCCCTTTGTGCGTTTTGTGCCCCTTTGTGGCTATAATGCCCGGTCTTTTTCATTTTGATTACGGCTCCGGCGAGGGGAAACCTACAAAATTGGCGAACGAACAGTTTGATGTGACGATTATCGGCAGCGGGCCTGGCGGTTATGTGGCAGCGATTCGCGCCGGTCAATTGGGATTGAAGACAGCGATTGTGGAGAAAGACAACCGGCTCGGCGGCACCTGCACGCTGCGTGGGTGTATTCCGACGAAGCAGATGCTGATGTCAGCCCACGTTTATGAACAGATGCAGCACGCGGCGGACTTTGGCGTGCAAGCCTCGGGGATTCAGCTCGCTTTTGCGGACGTGCAGAAAAGAAAAGACAAGGTCGTGCTGAAAAACTCGAAGGGCATCGAGTACCTGATGAGGAAGAACAAGGTCACTGTCTTCAAAGGCACCGGCAAACTCGCGCTGCCCGGTAAAGTTGAAGTGACTGACGCCGAAGGTAAAAAGCAGACGCTCCAGACCAAAAACATCATCATCGCCACGGGATCTGTCGTGCGGCCGATTCCGGGGTTTGAAACTGACGGCAATCACATAGTGAACAGCGATCACATTCTCGAGCTGCAGCAGGTGCCCAAGTCGCTAATTGTGATGGGCGCGGGCGCAGTGGGCGTCGAGTTTGCTTCCGTGTATTCGCGGTTTGGCGCTGAGACGACGATTGTGGAATTGATGCCGCGGCTCGTGCCGCTGGAAGATGAAGAAGTTTCGAAAGAACTCGAACGCAGTTTTCGCAAACGTGGAATCAAGTCGCAAGTAGACACGAAGCTCGAGAAGCTGGAGAAGACTGAATCGGGTGTGCGCGTAACGGGTAAAACTGCGAAAGGCGAGGCAGTGACTCTTGAAGCGGAGATGCTGCTGGTTGCAGTCGGCCGCATGCCCTACACGGAAGGACTCGGGCTCGAAGGCTCCAAGATCAAAGTTGAAAAAGGATTCATTCAGATCGACGAATTCCAGCAGACGGCGGAGAAGGGTGTGTATGCGATCGGCGACGTTGTGCCCACGCCTTTGCTGGCCCACCTCGCTTCGAAAGAAGGAATCGTCGCGGTCGAGCATCTCGCGGGCAGAAAAGACGTGCGCCCGATCAATCTGCGCCTCGTGCCGAACTGCACTTACTGCGATCCGGAAATCGGTTCCGTCGGGCTTACCGAGGCAAGAGCAAAGGAACAAGGCTACGACGTGAAAATCGGCAAGTTCCCGTTCTCGGCATCGGGCAAAGCGCGCATCATTGGCGAGGAAGAAGGTTTCGTAAAGATCGTCAGTGAGAAGAAGTACGACGAGATTCTCGGCGTGCACATCATTGGGCCACATGCGACGGAGTTGATCGCCGAGGCTTGCGTGGCGATGCAACTCGAATCGACCGCCGACGAGCTTGGACGAACGATGCACGCGCATCCGACGATCTCCGAGGCAGTGATGGAAGCCGCGGAAGGCGTACACGATCTCGCGGTGCACATTTAGGAACTTTTTAACCGCGGATTACGCGGAAAAAATCGGATTTTCTATCCGCATCATCAGCGGTTAAATTTACTATTGCATTCATGGATCAACCGGATAAATCAATTCGTCGCCGTCGTCGTTCAGCACGGCCTCGGTTTCAAATGCGCGTCAGCACCAAATACGCGCCGCGCAAATCCGTCGACGGTAAGCCCCTGAGTTGTTCGACCGAGACCACACTCAAGCCTGAGCAGCACCTCGAACTTTATCGTTACCTGAAACTCACGCGCCTCGTCGAAGAACGCCTCGTAAATCTTTATCGCCAGACGAAAGTCGTCGGCGGCGTGTTTCGTTCTCTGGGCCAGGAAGCTACCGCCGTCGGCAGCGCGTACGCGCTTCAACCGCAGGACTTCGTCACGCCGTTGATCAGAGACCTGGGCGCCGTTCTCGTCAAAGGCATCCGCCCGCGCGACATCTTTGCGCAGTACATGGCGAAAGCGTGGGGACCATCCGGCGGCCGCGATCTCAACATCCACTTCGGCGACATGCAAAAGGGATTCATTGGCCCAATCTCGCATCTCGGCGACATGATCCCCGTGATGACCGGCGTGCTACTCGGCGCGCGCATGCAGAAGAAAAAGTTAGTCGCCATCGCTTACATCGGCGACGGAGGCATGAGCACCGGCGCATTTCACGAAGGTCTCAACTTCGCCGCCGTGCAACGACTGCCGTTGATCGTCGTCGCCGAATACAACCACTACGCGTATTCGACTCCGACGAATCTGCAAACGGCGGTGCGAGATCTCGCCGAGAAAGCCGCGGGTTACGGCATTCCCGCGTACATCGTCGACGGCAACGACGTCGTCGCGTGTTATGAAGTCACGAGACAAGCCGCCGAGTATGCGAGACGCGGTGGCGGCGCCGTGTTGATCGAAGCGAAGACTTATCGTCGCAAGGGACACGCGGAGCACGACGATCAGCGCTACGTCGCCGAAGGAGAGATTGAGTGGTGGGAGCAGAACAACGATCCCGTCGATCGTTATGAACGTTATCTGCTTGAATGTAACTTCGCAACGAAAGAGAAACTCGAAGCGATCGTCGCGGGCGTTCTGCGCGAGATCGACGAAGATTGCGCCTGGGCTGAGTCTTCACCGATGCCCGAAGGCGAGCAGGCGGCGTACGGAGTTTTTGACAACAGCATCGTGCCGCCGGCGTTTCGACCGAAAGTCCTGGAGGGTTAATTATGGTATTTCCAGCTAATCACAAGTACCGACGACGCACCGAAGGTACCTCACTTACCGGAGGAAAAGGAATGGGATTGGTGTATGCAGATATTGAGCTAGTTAGTATCGAAGATCTGGTCCTCACCAGACACGGCATGCTGCCTGAGACCGAGGTCCGCAGGGCCAGAACAAAGGCATTAGTAGACACTGGCGCGTTAGACCTCGTGATAAACGAAGAGGTCCAGCACCAGCTCAACTTGCCCGTGCTTCACCAGCGAACGGTAAGCTTAGCTGACGAGACAGTACGGGAAGTTGACATGGTTGGTCCGGTTGAAGTTCGTTTTGAGAACCGGAGTACTATCGTAAAAGCCATTGTGTTGCCCGGCGTTGAAGATGTGTTGCTGGGCGCAATTCCGCTTGAAGGGCTCGATGTATTTATCGATCCAGTGCGCGAAAGACTTGTTGTAAATCCGGAGTCACCGGGGATAGCAACGTCACAAGTTAAGGAAGTCTCTCTGAGTATTTAACGATGTCAACAGCCGTCAAAAAAGAACACAAATCGGCGCGCCCGGAACGCGGCGGGCAAGCGACACTCGTCGAAGCGATCCGCCAGGGAATCTGGGAAGAGATGGAACGCGATCCAACTGTGTTTGTGATCGGCGAAGACGTGGGCGCGTATGGCGGCGCCTTCAAGGTCACGGATGGATTGATCGATCAGTTTGGCAAAGAGCGTGTGATCGATACGCCGATTTCGGAAGGTGCGATCGTGGGCGCGGCGTGTGGCGCTGCTTTGATGGGCATGCGGCCCGTGGCGGAGTTTCAGTTTATCGATTTCATTTCCGCCGGCTTCGATCTGCTTACGAACTACGCCGCGAAATGTCGTTATCGTTGGGGGGCGGGGATAGCGGCAGTGTTTCGTGGTCCATGCGGCTCAGGTGTGCGCTCCGGACCGTTTCACTCGCTGAACGCCGAGTCCTTTTTCCTCAACACCGCCGGGCTCAAGATCGTCGAACCGTCAACCGCTTACGACGCGAAAGGCTTGATCAAAGCGGCGATTCGCGACCCCGATCCGGTGCTCTATTTCGAACACAAAAAACTTTATCGTTTGCCGCGCTTGCGTGAACAACTACCTTCGGATGATTACCTCGTCGAGATTGGCAAAGCGCGTATCGCGCGCGCCGGCCGCGATTTGTCGATCAACACCTTCGGCGCGATGGTCCTGACTGCGCTCGACGCGGCCCAGGAACTCGAGAAAGAAGGACTGGACGTCGAAGTAATCGACTTGCGAACGCTCGCGCCGCTCGACAAGCCTGCGATACTCGCGAGCGTGAAGAAGACCAGCAAAGCGATCGTGCTGCATGAAGCGTCGCGCACGGGCGGCATCGGCGGTGAGATTGCCGCGATGCTTGCCGAAGAGGCGTTTGAATGGCTTGACGCGCCGGTTGTGCGTATTGCGTCGATCGATACGCCGGTGCCGTATTCGCCGCCGCTGGAGGATTATTATCTGCCGCAAACGAAAGATGTGATCGACGCTGCGCGCAAATTGGCAGCATACTGATTTAGCCGCAGATTACGCGGATGAACGCGGATCTGATCCGCGTTCATCCGCGTAATCTGCGGCAAAAAATGGAGAACAGATGAGCACTGAAGTGGTGATGCCGCAAATGGGCGAGTCCATTGCGGAGGGGACGATTACAAAGTGGTTGAAGAAAGTCGGCGAGCGTGTCGAGCGTGATGAGCCGCTCTTTGAG
>JBKPPH010000204.1:0-6655 GCA_046733535.1 Acidobacteriota bacterium | reverse complement strand
CCGCACCACGCCCTCGGTCGTGGCGTTCACCAAGGACGGCAGTCGCCTTGTTGGTCAGGTTGCCAAGCGTCAGGCGGTAACCAATCCCGAAAATACTGTCTATTCGATTAAGCGATTTATGGGACGTCGCTATAACGAAGTCACGGAAGAAATCAAACAGGTTCCATACAAAGTTCAGGGCGCGGGCAGCGGCGACGTGCGCATCGCGGCCGGCGGCAAAGAATGGAGCCCGCCTGAGATCTCAGCCATCATCCTGCAAAAGATGAAACAGTCGGCTGAGGACTATCTCGGTCAGAAAGTCGATAAGGCCGTTATCACCGTTCCCGCCTACTTCAACGACTCGCAACGACAGGCGACGAAAGACGCCGGCAGAATCGCGGGCCTCGAAGTGATGCGTATCGTGAACGAGCCGACAGCGGCCGCGCTTGCCTACGGTCTCGACAAAAAGAAGGACGAGACGATCGCGGTGTTTGACTTCGGCGGCGGTACGTTTGACGTATCGATCCTCGAAGTTGGCGAAGGCGTCGTCGAAGTGAAGTCGACGAACGGCGATACGCACCTGGGCGGCGACGATATCGACGAGCGACTCATCGAGTGGATTATCGACGAGTTCAAGAAAGACCAGGGCATCGACCTCTCCAACGACAAGATGGCGTTGCAGCGTTTGAAGGAAGCGGCGGAGAAGGCAAAGATCGAGCTCTCGAGCACGATGGAGACCGAAGTAAACCTTCCGTTCGTGACGGCTGATCAGTCCGGTCCGAAACACCTCGCGATGAAACTCACGCGGGCACGCTTCGAGCAGCTAGTCGACCCGATCCTGTCGAGACTCAGAGGTCCGGTCGAGCTGGCGTTGAAGGATGCGGGTCTCGATGCGAAGAAGATCGACGAAGTTGTGCTCGTCGGCGGTTCGACGCGTATTCCGAAGGTGCAGGAGATCGTGAAGGAAATGTTTGGCCGCGAGCCAAACAAGAGCGTGAACCCTGACGAAGTGGTTGCGATCGGCGCAGCCGTGCAGGCGGGTGTTCTGTCAGGTGAAAAGACTGACATCCTGTTGCTCGACGTGACGCCGCTAAGCCTCGGCATCGAGACCCTGGGCGGCGTGTTCACAAAGTTGATCGAAAGAAACACGACTATCCCAACGCGGAAGTCGGAGATCTTTTCCACGGCTTCGGACAATCAGACGTCCGTCGAAGTTCATGTGCTCCAGGGCGAGCGGCCGATGGCGAGCGACAATCGCACCCTCGGCAAGTTTCACCTCGTTGGTATTCCACCGGCACCGCGTGGCATGCCGCAGGTGGAAGTCACTTTCGACCTCGACGCCAACGGCATCGTGAACGTTTCGGCCAAGGACATGGGAACCGGGCGCGAACAGAAGATCACGATCACGGCCTCTTCCGGTTTGTCGAAGGACGAAATCGACAAGATGATGAAGGACGCCGAGTCACACTCTGCTGACGACGCTCGCAAGCGCGAGGAGATCGAAGCGCGCAATCGTCTCGATGGACTCGTCTATCAGATGGAGAAGACGCTCGCAGACAATCGCGAGAAAGTCGGAGCAGTTGCGGGTGACGTTGAGTCGGCAATTGCCGAGGCGAAGAAAGCATTGGCTGAAGGTGGAGTTGAAAAACTCAACGACGCTTTCAACAAGCTGCAAACCGCTTCTCATAAACTGGCTGAAGCGCTCTATCAGCAGGCGCCTCCGCCGGGAGCTGGTGCGCAATCGGCTGGTGATCAAGCGTCGGCAGCCGGTGCATCATCCGCGGGCGGCTCGAGCGACGACAACGTCATCGACGCCGAATACGTGGATGTAGACGAGAACAAGTGAGGGAATTGCAAAGTTCCAATTGCCAATTGTCAATGTTTAGAAGGCGGAGATAGCGTTTCCCTCCGCCTTTTCTTCAATCGCCATTCGGCAATCGGCGATCGACAATGATTTAGATGGCCAACAAGCAGGACTATTACGAAATACTCGGCATCAAGCGCGACGCCAAGCCTGACGAGATCAAGAAGGCTTACCGGCGTTTGGCGCGCAAGTATCACCCTGATGTGAATCCGGGCGATAAGGCAGCCGAGGAACGCTTCAAGCTCATGTCCGAAGCGCACGACGTGCTTTCGGATCCGAAGAAGAGAAGCGTTTACGATCGCTTCGGGCAGTATTCTGAAAACCTCGCCGATGCGGCCGCGCGAGGTGCTGGTCCATCCGGCGCCCGGACCGCGCCCGGTTTTGATTTCACGGGTTTTGATTGGGGCAGCGCGTCATCTGGTTCAAGCGGTGGAGGCAGTAGTTTTCGCGACATCTTCGCAGATCTCTTCGGTGGTGGCGCTACACGCGAGAAGGAACCACCGAGACCGCAGCCGCAAAAAGGCACAGACATCGAAATGCCGCTCAGCCTCTCGTTTGAAGAGGCCATCAAAGGACTCACGACAAACATCACGGTCAATCGATCCGAACAGTGTTCGCGTTGTAACGGCGCGGGCGACACTGGCGGGCCGGTCGTTGTCTGTTCAACTTGCAAGGGAACGGGCCAGGTTCAAAGGGCAGGCGGTCGTTTGAGATTTGCGCAGGAGTGTTCTGACTGCGGCGGTACCGGGAGACGTCGCGCGCCGTGTTCGCTTTGTCACGGGAAGGGCACGATGCCGAAGTCGGAGACGGTGAAGGTCCGTATTCCGGCGGGTGTCGAGACAGGCTCGCGTGTGAGAATTCCAGCCAAGGGTGAAGGTGGTCGCCTGGGTGCGCCGCCGGGCGATCTACACATTATCACCAACGTCGGCCAGCACAAGTACTTCACACGCAAGGGCGACAACATTTACGTCACTGTTCCGATCACCGTGCCGGAGGCGGCGCTCGGCGCGAAGATCGAAGTGCCGACGGTTGAAGGCAAGACGCAGTTGCGCATTCCGCCGGGAACGCAGTCGGGCCAGAAGTTTCGTCTGCGTGAGCGCGGCGCACCGTCGCTGCGCAATCCGGGCGCGAAAGGGCATCAGTTTGTAGAAGTGCAGGTGACTCTGCCGAAAGTGATTTCGGAAGAGACGAAGGAATTGCTGCGGGAGTATTCGAAGTTGAATGCGACGAACCCGCGAGTCGAGATGGGACTTGAATGACGAGGAAGCCCAAAACGTACACGATCAGCGCCGTAGCGGAGCAGTATGGCATTCATCCGCAGACGCTGAGACTTTACGAACGTGAGGGGTTGTTGAAGCCGTCGCGATCCGAAGGGAACACGCGGCTCTACACCGACCCTGATCTCGAACGGCTCGAGCTTATTCTTTCGTTGACGCGCGACCTTGGAGTGAATCTCGCGGGCGTCGAGATCATTCTGAACATGCGCGAAAAGATGGACGCGATGCAGCGGGAGTTTGAGCGGTTCTTTCAGTATCTGCAATCGCACGCGGAGGAGTTCAGCAGTTTCGATCCGGTACCGGAAGCGAGCGACGCGCTCGTGCCTCTCACTCGGGCCGCTGCGTTGCGACGCCCGGTAAAGCATTAAAATCAGCCGCGGATGAACGCGGATGAACGCGGATTAGAAAACGTTTTCTGATCTGCGTTTTTCTGCGTTCATCTGCGGCTTAATTCTGTGGTTTTGTGGTAGAGTGCTCCCGCAGTAAAACCTCACAAAGTCAGGAGCAAAACAATGACCTCACGTCTCACACTTCTCACTATTTTTCTAATTACTCTTAACTTTCAACTCGTTCGTGCACAGGATCTCGATACCGTCACGATATCCGGTCGCGTCATGGACCAGAACGCAGCCGTACTTCCCGGAGCGGAAGTCGAGGCGAAGCTGATCAAGACGGGCCAAAGACGCACGACGACGACTGATGCTGTCGGTCGTTATCGTCTCATTCAACTCGAACCCGGTACTTACGTCATTCGCATCTCATTTCCGGGCTTCGCAACTCAGGAATTAACCGGCGTCGCAACCGTCTCCGGACAGAGTTTGCGATTCGATGTGACGCTGATTCCGTCGGACCTCGAGGTTGAGCCGGTTGTGATCGCAACCGCGGACACGCCCGTCGTCGACACGAAACGAACGATTGTCGGCGCGACACTCACGTCGCGTGAGACGGAATCGCTACCGATCGCCACACGCTCACTTCTGGATCTGTTGTTTACGCTTCCCGGCGTCACCGAAGAACCACTCTCGACGCGCGATCTCGCTGAAGATCGGAACGCCAATCACGCGAACACTCCGGAAGAAGCGGGCACGTTTTCACTCGCAGGTGCGCCGGCTTACTCGAACAACTTGACCATCGATGGCCTGGATAACAACGACGATCGCGCTGCTCGCGAGCGTTTTCAACCTTCGCTCGAGGCGGTCGCGGAGGTGCAGGTGATCACGAATCAATTCTCGGCGGAGTATGGGCGCGCATCCGGTGGTCGCGTCAATCTCCGCACGCGCAGCGGCTCGCAGCAGTTTCACGGCCGTGCGTTTTACTTTTTCGAGGACGAAGCGCTGAACGCCAATACCTGGAGAAATAACTCGCTCGGCGTTCCACGATTGCCACTTCAGGAACACGTCGCCGGATTCACGCTTGGTGCACCTTTGCGTGTTTTGCGTCGAAAGGAGGACGTGTTCTTTGTCGCTTACGAGGCGAACAGAGTTTTGGACAGCGCGCTGATCGATACGCTGGTTCCCGTCAAGCAGAACGCCTTGTTTCCGCTGCCTGGCCCAACTGCGCTTGCTCGCAAACGATTTGAAGATACTAACGAGCCGGCGATCGCCGCTGACGTTGCGCCGTTCATCTCTTCCATCAGTACGCCACTCAAAAACACGAGCCTCACCACGCGTGTCGATTATCAGTTTGGACCAATGCACAACGCTTCCGCCGTCTACCAGCGCGGACGGCTCATTAACTTGAGACAGTTTGGCGGCGGCAATCGTTTGGCTGAGGCGCTCCAGGGGCGGAGACGCAGTTCAGACGCGATCTCTTATTCCGATAATTTTGTGTTCTCCGAGCGGCTGGTGAATCAAGCGCGGTTTCAGTACTCGCGTCTCGCGCCGGCTTTCGAAGCGCGCGGTGGCGATAAGCCCGTTGTGCTGATCAGCTTGAATGATCCGTTGCTCGCCGGCGATCCGGACAGACGTTCGGGGACGCTCGTCGCTGGATCATCGACTTCGGGCGGTAGCGATCGTCGTGAAGAGCGCGTGCAAGTTCAGGACGTACTCTCATTCGTCCGCCGCAATCACTCGCTCAAATTCGGCGGAGACATTCATCGCGTGAATTCGACGTTTATTGACCTGTCCGATATCTCAGGCACTTTCAATTTCGCCAGCGCCGGAGATTTCTTGGCCGGCGTCCTGAGTCGTTTCCGACAAAACTTCCAGAGCTCATCGACGCAGAAGAACTTTTACACCGGCGTCTTCGTGCAGGATGAGTGGCAGATCCTGCCGCAACTGCTTTTGAGTTATGGGCTGCGTTACGAGTACGAGACGATTCTCAAGGATACAAATAACTTTGGCCCACGCATCTCAGCGGCTTACAGCCCGTTTGACTCCGGCAAACTGGTGCTGCGGTTCGGTGGCGGAATTTTCTTCAACCGCCCATTGCTGCGAACGATCGATGATTTCACGTTGGGCCAGCAACAACTCTTCTTCGATACCAACCTCCTGCGCGATTCCTCCACCGGCAAGCTGATGACAGCCGAACAGCGGCGCGCCTTCATCGCCGCGCATCTTCGTTTTCCTGAAACGCTGAAGGTAGATTCAAAGCTGGTGCGTGAGTTTGGAGTTTTGAATACAGACTTCTCGCGCCGCCTGGATCCAGCGTTGAGAATTCCCGAGAGCTATCAGCTCAACGCCGGTGTCGAACGCGATCTCGGCCGTGGCTATTCCGTCGAAGCGAACTTCACTTTCACGCGAGGCATACACCTCTGGCGGGAATTCAACGCGAATGCTCCCGTGCTTCCCGCTGGCTACAAGAACTTCTCTGAGTTTCTTGCCTCACGCGATTTCGCAAACTTCTTCAACCCCACAACGTCCGCTCGTCCGCTTTATAACGCGGCCACCGCGGGCGAGCTGGTGAGGTTCGGCTATGGCAGCCCAAGCTCCAATACTGTGAATCGCACGGTGGAGTTTGGCGTTCCGGTGTCGGTCATGAATCTCAATAATCCAAGCTCGACAACGATGATCGAAGTCGCACTGGCAACGCTCAATCACCTGCGTCCTGATCCATCACGTGGAGAGCTCGAGCAATTGATCTCCGCGGGCAATAGTTTCTATCGCGGGATGACTCTCGAGCTGCGGAAGCGACTCGGTTCCGGGTTTGCTTTTCGCGCGGGCTACACGATTTCGAGCTTGATTGACGATGGAATCGTCAACACTTCCGACGCGCTCGTCCCGGGCGACTTCCGTGCTGAACGAGCGCGCAGCCTGCTCGATCGACGCCACCGTTTCGTGTTTTCAGGGACGTTCGATTGCCGGGTGTTGCAGTTGTCGCCGATCTGGCGTGTCGCTTCGGGAGCGCCATTCAATATCTCGCTCGGCGGTGTCGATCGTAATCTCGACGACGTTTCGAACGACCGTCCAAACTACGCCGGTGATCTTCGTCTTCTTCGCTGGCGCGCGCCGGGTGAGCCGCTCGACGCGTCAGTGGCCCAGGCCTTCAGCGTGCCGCAGATTGGCCAAGTCGGAAACCTGCCTCGCAACGCGGGCCG
>JBKPPH010000203.1:0-8110 GCA_046733535.1 Acidobacteriota bacterium | reverse complement strand
GAAGTGCCCATTACGAGACGCAGGTGATTGACGCCCAGTTTCTCGGTGATGAGTCGATACTGCGCGAGCACCATGTCGTCGTAAGTGTAGTGAGGAAACTTCAGGTGGAGTCCGTTGCTGGGTTTGCTGGATCGACCATGTCCGATGGCGTCGGGAAGGATGATGAAGTACTTAGTGGCGTCGAGTAGTTGACCCGGCCCAAAGAGGACGTCGGCGAATTGTGCCGAAAGAAACTGCGCACCTGTACCTCCAGTGCCGTGCATAATCAGGACAGCGTTGCGTGTGACTCCGCTGCTGTCTTTCGACGGTGTACCGATAGTGAAGTAATGAAGTTTCAGTTCCGGGAGAGTCTCACCTGAGCGAAACTTGAAGTCCTTGATTGTATAGTCGCCCTCGACTGGTGCTGGATAGTTTCTTTGTCGTTCCGGAGTTGTTTGAGAGAACGAGAGTGCGCAAGCGGCGACGACAATTATGAGAATTAGCAGGATGCGAGTACTCAGTTTGGACATGCAACCTCCGCGATGGGCACTGATTACGGCAGATTATACAAAACAATCTGTGGAATCTGCGCGAGGCAGCGACGTTCTGCGCCTCGTGATTTCTCACTCGTGGTCCATCAAACACTCGCAAAGAGGACGTGTTATCGCTGCTGACATGTTTTCCGAAACGTGTTAAAAATCTCTTGATTTTTAACATGTCTCTTTGACGTGTTAAGAGGGTTAACATAATCTCTCGACATGGCAGCCCCCCGAAAACGCTCGCAATCCTCGTCAATCAAGCGACTGGGGGTTCATGGCGACCCGATAAGCCATACAACAAGATTCCACTGCTGCCACCCGCGCCTAGTGTGAGTCAAATCGATTGGTGACAAACGAAAACTTTTGCGCTAGGTTGCTGATAACCCACTGAAAAAGAAGCGGGCCGACTTGTGCTACCAACACAAATCGACCCTCGATCCTCAACCTTCCCAAGAAAGGATAAGGACCATGACAAAGCATGGTAGCGCATCACCGCGCAAACAAGAATCTCGCACACTCGACGCCAATCTAAAACGCCGCGCTCGAAACTCGCAACCGACAGCAGAGTCGATCCAAAAACACGCTCACTGATCCGTTATGGATTGGAGATCAAAGACGAATACCTCGAGCAGGTAGTGAATCGTGTTGAAGCCGGGGAAAAGACCATCGACCACATCCACTTTGATAGTGATTAGAATCTCCGCGCCGTCCGTGTCTCTGCGGCGCCTAACCGCCGAGACACGGAGACGCGGCGTCGACGAGGAATTGAGATAAGTACCCGTTGCCGCACTGATGAATGATCCAACTCAGTCGAGGTTCAAGGTAGCAGCGGTGAGCGCTTAGTTGAGCTTGATGCCAACGCCCTCAGTCGCATCGCGCCGAAAGGAGCGCCAGAGAATGATCGCCAACGCGGCCACGCCAACAACAGCGACGATGTAAACGCCGTACTTGCCCAGGAGAGGTGAAGCCGTAATTTTGAAGATCAGAAGGAATAATAGAAGATAGAAGATTCGCTGCAGTGGACCACGCCGCAAGAACCACATCGGTCTGCTCGGCACCTTCGCGAGCTCTTCGTACGACGCAAATTCCGGGACTGAACTTGGTTCGACGGGAGGCTTCACCGCCGTCCGCTGCAGTGCGTTCGCCGCGCCGCACTGCCAGCAGTGTGCATACTTGTCCTCAATGCCGGTTCCGCAGTTGCTACAGCGCCACATAATTGGCGACAGATGTTAATCTTTCCTGCCACACAGTCAAGTTTTTCCAGGCAACGATGGTGTCTGAATTTGAAATCGTGGGTTCTGCGAACCGTGAGAAGTTACTGACACTTCGATTAAAGACCATCCCCTAAACTGCGAACATGCTCGTCCTCGTACTTCTCAATCAGTACACCGACGACTTCCATGAGCGACGCCAGGGGATGTGATTCGTCTTCACCGACTTCGTCGATGAGTGAGTCGAGAAGCGCTACGAGCCGGTGATACTCTTCTTCGGAATGCGGTACATAGACCTTTCCGGCCAGGGAGGACCACGCCGCTTCGGCATTGGTGACGTCGAGGTTTTGCATTTACAGTTTCCTCCAGCGCTGCTCATCGTATTCGGCATGAGTTAGCACTGCGCGAACATAAATCTTACCCCGATTATAGTGGATGGCGGCTATTAGACGCACCTTATTGCCCCCAATGTTAAAGACCGTAAGCTTCCCCACTTGGTCCGCGGACGGGAAAGTCTCGCGTAAATGCGCGAAGTTCGAGAAGTCGTTGTTCTTCACTAATTGATACCAGTGAGCAAGAGATGATCTCGTTTCGCGGTGACTGTCGGCAAATTCATTAAGCCGCTTGCGAGTTATGACATGCATGTGAGTTCTTGTGAGGATGAAGAATCCGGCATTTATCATACCCGTGCATCGGCTACAGGACAATAGCCCTTGCCCGAGTAGGATGAGAGTGCTTTGGAAAAGTCCGCCCTTAAAAGTCTGGCGCGATTCATCCACACATAATCAACGCCTTCTTCACTCGTATCGCAACGCCACCAACGGATCGACTTTCGTTGCTCGCATAGCCGGAATCAAGCACGCAAGCAGAGCAATCAAGATCATTAGCACCGCGATGCCGGCGAATGTCAAAGGGTCGGTTACGCTGACGTTGAATAGCAGGCTCTTCATGAGTCGTGTTAGCGCCCAGGAACCCAATAGACCAATCGCTACACCTACCAACACCACGATCATTGCTTGACGTAACACCAACTTCAGGACGTCGCTGCGTTGAGCGCCTAGCGCCATTCGAATCCCCATCTCGTGAGTCCGTTGAATTACGCCGTAGCTGATGACGCCGTAGATTCCGAGCGCCGCCAATATCAACGCCACGCCGCTGAATGTGCTGAGTAGGACCATGCTGAAACGGCGGCGGGAGAGTGAGTCTCGCAGGTATTCCGTCATTGGCTTGACCGCGTACACCGGCACACTCTTGTCCATTGAAGTCACCACAGATCTCAACGAGCCCGCGACGGCGCCGGGATCCGATTTCGTGCGGGCCACGATCGTCAACGAGCGCGCCAAGTTCGTACTTAACGGATCTTGCAAGAAGGGAACGTAAGCTGCGGCCCTCGGCTGCGCATCGAGTGCAATATTGCGCGAGTTACCAACCACTCCGACTATCAGCAGCGGATCGCGCTCCTGACCTTGAAGCCTGAGTCGATGGCCCAGCGGATCTTCCGAACTGAAGTGGCGGCGCCGGAACTCGTCATTGATGATGACGACATTGGGAGATTGCTTTGTGTCTGCGTCAGAAAAATCGCGTCCGGCCAAAAGGGGAATCCCCATTGCTTGGAAATATCGTGGCGTTACCACCCAATACTCAGTCAAGGGTTCTGACTCTTTAGGGATAGCGGGCCGTCCTTCGATCGTGAAGTTATCGGTGGTGTCAGCTCCCGAAACAGGTAATCCTGCTGTCGCCGACACTGAAATGACTCCGGGCACAGTCGCCGACTGTTGCAGGAGTTGCGAATAGAAAGTTGCAACCTGTTGGTCCTCGGGATACTTGTTAGGAAGCAACGACACTCCCATCGTCAGCACTTGTTCCGGATTGAACCCGGGATTGACCTGATTGAGTTTTGCGAAACTTCTGATTAGCAAGCCCGCGCCGACAAGCAGCACGAGAGAAAGCGCGACCTCGCTCACTACCAGTGCGCTGCGTAGCCTCTGCTTCCGCACGCCCGCCGTGGTCCTGCCGCTCTCTTTCAACGCATCCGTGAACTCGGTTTTGGACGCTTGCAAGGCGGGCACGACACCGAACAGCACACCAGTAGCCGCAGAAATCAACAACGTGAAACCAGCGACTCGCATATCGACCCTGATCTCATTTAGCCGCGGAATCGTGTCGGGACTGAGCGACACCAGCCAACTCACGGCCCAAATCGCAAGCAACAATCCGACGGCGCCTCCGGCAACCGCGAGCAGTAGGCTTTCGGTGAGCAACTGCCGCACGATGCGCACGCGACTGGCTCCCAGCGCAGTGCGAACGGCGATTTCTCGTTCTCGTCCACCGATGCGCGCCAGCATCAGGTTCGCGAGGTTGGCGCACGCGATCAGCAGCACAAACCCGACCGCGCCAAGCAGGACGAAAAGCGCCCGCCCAATGTCACCCACTACGATATCGGCGAGACTTACGATCTTCACTCCATGACCGGAAGTCTTCTCCGGATGTTCCTTTGACAGCCGCGCCGAGAGAGTAGACATTTCTGCTTGCGCTTGAGCCATCGTTACGTCTGGCTTCAGCCGGCCGACGACGTTCAGAAAGTGGGGACCGCGATCGAGGTTTGCTCGATCGATAACCAAAGGCCGCCAAAGTGTCGCGCGCTCCGGGAATGAAAAACCTGCGGGCATCACGCCGACGATTGTGTAAGGACGTCCGTTGAGCTGAATGGTTCGACCCGCGATATTTGGATCTGAGCCGAAACGCTTCTGCCACGTGGAATGACTTAGAACTGCGACACGGAATCGCCCCGGCTGGGTTTCTTCTTCAGTGAAGGTGCGGCCAATGATCGGGTTCACCTTAAAAAGCGAAAACATCTCCGGCGTTACCAATCCGACGGGCACATCTTCGGTGCCGTCGCCGGAATCGAGAAACATGTTGCCGGTCAGAAACGCCGCCAGGGATTCGAATGAGTGATTCTGTTCTTTCCAGTCAAGGAATTCAGGAATCGAAGTTGGCATTGTCGGGAGCTGCGGGCCCGTATCCCACAACCACATGATGCGTTCAGCATCAGCGAAGGGTAATGGGCGGAGTAGTACGGCATTGACGACACTAAAAATTGCCGTGTTTGCGCCGATACCGAGACTAAGCGTGATGATTGCGATTGCCGTGAAGGCGGGATTGCGGACAAGGCTTCTGAGTCCGTAGCGAATGTCTTTGAGTATCATGCTCACCTCCAAGCTGGTTCGTGACGAAGCGCGGGGCTCTTAGTCGTAGTCGTGTCCGTTAATAACTGAAGCACAACAAACCTGTAAGCCGCTTGAGTAAATTTTCAAATCTTAGCTTCGGAGTTCGGTGTCGAGGTTCAAACTATAAAGATATTCTGCAAGATAATCACGCGATTTACGTCACGTAAGTGCGAGGACGGATTTATCGTTGCCGAGAGTCAAGGCATCTTAAGTCGGACGTCGGTCTTGGACATCGTCAGTACAGGTCGCTACCACTCCCGGCACCGACCTTGTCCAGGAATGCTTTGCGCCTTTTGATGCAAAGCTAGGTTGAATAACTTTGGTCAGCGGTCCAGAATTGAGTAGCAAGCAGACCGTGCGCTTCTCACATCGGAGGTACCGCACCATGTTTGACTGGCTCACACGACGCAGTAGAAATCAGACGATGCCCGAATACTCTGGGGCGCGAGGAATACCGTCCGGAGGAGTACCGTGCCGCGGTTCAGAACAAGAAGCAAAGGAAGGGTTCAGCGTTCGATGTGACTCAATCCAACGTTGGTTGTGCGACTCGCCAAGGCGTTTAAAAGTTGATGGTGAGCATTTCGTGGAGATCCTCACCGGCAACCCGCTAAGCGTAGTGGCTATGGAGCGAACGAAAGATTCGAACTGTATGCCGGTTTTCAGCAGCCCTTTTCGCGCAGCGGATTACGTTCGAACTCTCCTTGCGCCCGGCCCGCCCGTTACCTATCTCACTTCGAGTCCGCTTGAACTCCTCGCGCTCTTCCGAGATGTAAGGCAAGCCGGAATCGACGAATTTACATTGGATCGTTGTCCGAGGTGCGAAGCGTTTACCACTGTCTCCACCGCGTCCATAACAACGACTGACGATGTGATCGATTGCTGGTCCATTATTAAGGCGATAGAGATTACGCGCATGGAGCAGTTTCTCAACTATGCGCAGATGGCGGCACGAGCTCAGCAGTTTTACACTGCGCGTGATGTGCTACTCGAGGCTGCTGCACACGTTAGCGTTGAAGATCCGCGGTTGCACTTGGCGCTGGGCCAAGTCGCTGTAGCACTTTATGACGAGCAACTGCTTCGTGAAGCGAAAAGTTTTCTTCGGTTCTTCAAGCTCAAATCCTGGGAGCGCCGATTCGATCAGCTTACCCGCATACGTTGGCGCGATTACGATTTTCTCGAGGAGGACTCAGGATCATCGGCGCCTCGTCAGTGAAGGTGAACTAAAGGATGCAATGCCATTTTTACCCCCGAACCGAAAATCAGTGTGCTAGAGTCCACGCACCCCTCCAAAAACGAAGCGGGCCGACTTGTGGTAGCACACGAAGCCGACCCTGTGACCTCAACCTTACGAGAAAGGATGAAGCCCATGGCTTATCATAGTAGCGCAAGCGTGTGCGTAGAAACACCTCACGTAAACGAAACAACCGAAATCACAATCAGCGATGCTCTCAGACGTCGCGCCCAATCATTAATAAATGACCGGTTCGTCGATCCGGAGTGGCGAAAGATTATTCGTTACGCGTTGGAGATCAATGATCCGTGGCTTGCCGACCTTGTGCGGCGCGCCGATTCAGGCGAGCGGATCTTCGACACGATTGACTTCTCGCTTGAGCCGGAGACGAAGGTAGATGATTCAAACGTGGAAAAGATCGAAGGTTGGTGAAGTTGATCTGTCGAGCAGGTGATGAGCCTCAAAACAAATCGGCGGCGCTGCCGGTTCTGATGGCAACGTTCGAAAACGCCTCGCACCCGCAAGTACTCGCGAACGCGGCGAAGCACCTTGCGTTCAACCGCTGTGGTGAGTTGAACATCTGTGGCATGGTTGACGATGTGACTGTAATGCTCGAGGGCGAGCTGTTGGCGGGCAATACACTCGAGTTTTAATTCGCGTTGATTCCAGTCGCGAAACACGAGAGCCGGCGTATCCCGCACGGGAACGCAGGGCTCTCGGCGAGTTCTGCGACCAGTGGCGGTCCAAACGCACAAACGATAACTGCGAAGGCGTCAAGAAACGCTCCACAAATAGATCGCACGAGAGAAGTTTGTAATTGACTGCCCAGCGTTGCTGAATCATCTGCAAAAATCTCTCCTAAATCGGGCCACGCTGTTCAAAAGCGCTCTGCCGTCATGCATGGATCGTGCGAAATAGTTACTTGACCTCCCGACAGTATGATTGCTCTCGCGGAAATAGTTATTAAGGTCGCCCAAAGTTTAAGACATTATTCACCGCATTCAAGCGTGACTTACATGAACTGCAAATGCTATTCGCGCACCGCAAGACAAAACTTCCGGACTTGGAACGGCAATCTGTCGGAGGCAAGCCGCTTAGCATTCAGATGCAAGTACAGACCTGGAAAATAGTAAATGCGATTTGTGCGGTTCGAAACATTCCGTGTGTTGTTCACTGTGCAATTTACAGCCATGTTCCGGCGGTTCAGCTTTAGGGCGGGGAATGGGACCGTGGCATAGTTGGGACTAGCGGCATTCTCGGATGGAACGAATGACACACGAAGAATACGTCACGATGCAGCGTCGCCGGGTTGCTGAACTGGCTCGGCAAATCGTGGCGGGAGAAATCGATGTTCTGGATGGAGCGTGCAAAGTAGCGGCGCTCCATCACGAGGTTGAAGTGGACGATTCGGATGAAGATTTCATGACGTTCGCGCTAGTTTCATCTGAAACAGATCATTTGCCCATTGGAGTTGAGGCCTTAAACTGGTCCAACGAAGCGTTGGTTCGCAAGGAGCCAGAGCTAAAGCGCGCACGTGAATGGGCCAACCAAATGGTACGTGCTGCATGCGCAAATCTTATTGCTCGATTCGCGGACATCGACCCTCAACAGTGACTACTTTAAAATCAAATCACGCGAAGAAGCACTTAACCGGAAACTGCTGGCAGTTCAAAATCGATTCTGATACTCTGAAACTCACTCACGATATTTGTGGGATCCAACAAACTGTTGAGAGTTACCTAGATCGTGGGCTCGTTTTCGAGAGACTCTACGGACATAGGAGCTCTTCCTTTGACTCACTCACCTCATGAGCTGAATAACAGAGAGTCGCCGGCGCAAGTGTCTCCCTCTCCGGTAGAACGCCATTACAAACTGCGGTGTCCTGTTTGCGCCGGGAAGTTTGAGGACGACGGACTCCAATTG
>JBKPPH010000202.1:0-8837 GCA_046733535.1 Acidobacteriota bacterium | reverse complement strand
CTAACACATTCCACTCACTGCTTCCTCAGCCTTGCCATGATCTGCTGATACTCCGGATCGTTACGAAGAGAATCAAACGCTTTATTAGCTGTAATCATGGCAGCGTCCGAGAAGCCTTTCTCAACCGCTGTGTTTAGAGACTGCAATGACTTCTTCTTGTCGCGGTTTGCAGCGTAAGCCCATGCAAGGTAGAAGAACGCGCCGGGTCGATCAGGGTTAACTTCGGTCGCCAGTTTAAGAGGCTTGATAGACGCGGAGTATTTGTTTTCCGTTTGCAGGAGACTGAGGCCTTGCTCAATCAGGCCGATGAATAAACCATCCAACACGCGACGAGCGACTCTGCGCTGAGCGGAGTCATCAGGCGCTTTTGACTGCTTTCGCAAGTCGTTGAGAATTTTCGGCACCAGGTTTGCGGAAGCAAACGCCTCTTCGCTTCCGTTAATCGGAGCTCCGTCACCGGTAATCAAAGAATTTAGCCGGCTCTCCAACTCTCGTTGTTTTCGAATCTGCGTTTGCTCTTCGCGGAGCGCGGCTTTCAC
The DNA here is from genome assembly GCA_046733535.1 of Acidobacteriota bacterium. Classification (GTDB taxonomy): domain Bacteria; phylum Acidobacteriota; class Blastocatellia; order Pyrinomonadales; family Pyrinomonadaceae; genus PSRF01. Next base: position 8,298 of record JBKPPH010000202.1, on the reverse strand, counting down.
TTCGCGACTGTCCGCGAGTCGGTTTACTTTCGTTTCAATCTCCGCAACGTCTCGCAGCCCTTTGAAGCTCTGGGCCAGGTCGAGATAGAGCTGATACGCTTCAATGTATTTCTTCGCTTCCTCAAATGTTCTTGCCTCGTTGAGGAGTTGTTGCCACGTCGCGTTTATAAACCCATCATCGCGCGGACGCTTGCCCGCCTTGATTGCATGCAACTCCATCCACTCAACTGCTGCCGTCGCCACCGACACCGGCGGCCATTCGTGACGACCGTCAAATATCTGAACGCGATGGATGATGCCTGCTTTGGTTAGCGTTTCTTGAAGGTTCTTGAGTTCGGGATAGTTGAAGTCGTCAACGCCGGCTGCACCAAAAAAAACAAAATGCATCTGTGGTGACGGAGTAATATCGCCGGGAAACCCCGCGCCGTTCGCGATTACGCCTGCGAGGCATTTGCAGCCTACCGCGATGTGGACTGCCGCGCGTGCGCCGCCCGAGAAACCGGTCGCGTACGAATGCTCATCGTCGATCGCAAATCGCTGATGAGTGTCCGTCAGCATCGCGTTCCACGCATTGACGACCACGTCCCATGGACCATTGCGTGAATTGTTCGAGCCAAGCACGATCCACCCGTACTTCTCCGCCGCCTCCTTGAAACGCTCAACCGGGACGCGGCCTCGCGCACCCGGGTCGAACGCGTACAGCACCGGCCACTTCCGATCCGGCGTGTAATTCGATGGGAGATAGAGGGCGTAACTTTGCGACGGATCGTTGAGCGCTTGAACTCTTTCGACGATCTGGCCTCTTGGGATCGAGTCGGTTTGTGTGAGGGTGGTTGAGTGCGCTAGTGAAAGAACTATCACACTCAACCGCACGAATGAAGAGATAACGATCACCGTCTCCACAGCCGCACTAAAATCGCGAAACGATGAACAGGCTGCCACCGATCGCAATCAGATCTTCGATCAAAGCAATGTAGAAATCCGGCAGGGACTTTCGGAGCTGAGCGCGGGCATGGTAGCCGCCGAAACAACCGGCGATTCCACCGATCACTCCCAAGCCGGCACCAACGTAAGCCGAACGTCCGCCGCCAAGAGAAACGCATGCGCCCGTGAGGCCGCCTGTGACGATGCGGCCGATAAGACCTGGAGGAGCAGTGCGGTTCGGAGTATTCGGCAGCTTATCAAAAACCACTTCTGCGATAGCTAACACGCTCAGAATTATCACCGCAGGAAGCGAGCCGATGAGAGCCAGTGGGCGCGCAAGTCTGAGCCAGCCCAGGTGCACGGCCCACGCGACGGCCGCTGGAGGCGTAAGCGAGCGCAAGCCGGCGAAGAGTCCGATTAGAAATGCGAATAACAGCGTCATCTGCATCAGTGATCTCGATTATATTGATGACAAACGAAAACTTTTGCGCTAGGTTGCTGACAACCCACTTGATTAGAAAAGAAGCGGGCCGACTTGTGCTACCAACACAAAATCGACCCTAGATCCTCAACCTTCCGAAGAAAGGATAAGGACCATGACAAAGCATGGTAGCGCATCACCGCGCAAACAAGAATCTCACACACTCGACGCAAATCTAAAACGCCGCGCTCGAAAACTCGCAACCGACAGCCGAGTCGATCCAAGAACACGCTCATTGATCCGTTACGGCTTGGAGATCAAAGACGAATACCTTGAGCAAGTAGTGAGTCGTGTCGAAGCCGGCGAAACGCGCATCGACCACCTCCACTTGGAGTGATTAGGAACTCCGAGACCTTTGGAACGACTAGCGCGGATGGCGAAGGCGTAGATACGATTCTCGACGACGATACTTTTGCTTGTGGCTGGAGGACTCAGGCCCAGTTCTCCAGCAGGCGGCAGCTTTGGAGTCGTTGTTATTTACGAGGGATCCTTTCCGAGTCAGAGCATCGCGGGCTGGCCCACCCTCCCGCCTGGTCAGAACACCTTGTGCTGATCTTCCCTCAGAAGCTGAGATTGAACAGGGTGAGACTTGCAGCTAGCGTGATCGTAAATCTCGTCAACGGTAGTAACCCAAAGCTTCGACGTTCCTGCCACGGACGTGCGTGCAGTCGCGGACGTTGATTTAACGCAAGTCGTATTCAGACTCCCGACGCCTTGGCACCCGTACATGCAAAGTAACGATCAAGGCACACGGGCAAGCGAGCAACATGGGCACGCTCCGGATCACACCGTAAAAAGGTGTGTAAACCGCGACGTGTGATCCAGTTCGTGAGGAGTAAATAATGGTGGCCGAGCAGTTCTCGACCCGCGACCTGCCGTGTGTGTCCTAAGGTGCAGAGACGAGAAATACATCCCACGCCCACCGGCCTAATTGAGCTCCGTGTATATCCTTTACCTTCGCTCGATATCTGAAATTGTTTCCGTACTCGTCAAATTTCCTGGACTCTTTGTAGTCCAGTTCCAGTGACGTCAAACCCAGAGAGTTGAGGGTTTTCAATTCTGACAACTCCGATATACCGTTGTGATTAATGTCCTGCCACAGGCGTAGCGACACAAATACTGAATCCTGATTTGTGAGGATCGTGTCGTTGTTTCCGCCGTTAACTGTTTTGTCGTATTCCGCAAGGGCAAGGAACCCGTTTCTTTCAGAGCCGGCAAGCGGTGTAGGTTGAGGAGTGAAGTTTCCGAATAATTCAGAGCCATCATCAATTGTACCGTTACCGTTGCGGTCTAATACTAACCAGGCATCATCGGAATTAGGTACAGTCCACGCCAAATGTTTCGATGTCCCGCTGCCGGAAATGTCAAATAAAACCCCATGTTCCGCGTCGGTGAGGTTAACGCCGTTGCCGTTTATATCTACAACAACGGGCGACTGCGCAGTGCAGCAACCCCGGCCGTATCCACCAGAATATCCGGGCGGGCAGCCGCCGTTGTCCGGATAGGAACAGGGATCCATAGAGACGCAACTAATTCCACATGCCTCAAGGTCACAAAAAAGTTCACACGGATCAGGACAATAGACGTAATCAACTGCGGCGTTATCTGCTTCCAATGGACCACCCGTATTAAAAATGGCGCTCTGCGAATGTCCTCCCATTATCGAACAGGTACCGGCTACGGTTTGGCAACCATTTGATTGCAAACAATCACTTAAATCGAAGGTATGACCGGTTTCGTGTGTTCCGAGATACACAAAAAAGCTGTTACTAATAGTATTCTGAAAGTCAGGAACGAGGGGCACGATAACCGCCCGTATGCGTTTTGAAGTTTCGGGAAAAGTAAAAAAATATATAACTCCCAGAGGCGACGTTCGTTGCCACCAAATCGTAAAGTCGGGAGGCGCTTGGCTAAAATCATAACTTGTGAAGTGAATAGGGGAAAAATCATGAAAGAGGACGCCGGAACAGTTAAGTGCTTGATTCCACTTCTCGATTCCTTGCTGAAAATAACCACGCTCCTCCGGGCTCCAGGCATCATCTATCCTGACTGCAACTTGCTGATTCTTGTACCATGAAAACTTGGGTGGCGGTGCTAGATGAGGAACAATACATGATTGCGAATTGACCAATACTTCACTCCTCGTGACAGCAACGAACAAGCAACAGAAAACAATAAGACCGAGCTGAATCGTGCGCTCCCGGTGTTTGTAATGCATGACTACTCCTATTGACGACTCACCTGAGCGATGGCATCGCGGAGCGCCGTAAGGAAGTCGGTTTCGTTCTTGCCGTAATAGGTTTCAAACTGGCGCGAATGGTCGAGTGGCATCACGCCTTCGGCTCCTAACTCATAACCGGTTAGAATACGATAATCGTCGTCAAGGACACGTAAAAACAACACGTAACGCGCTCCAACTGCCGGCATTCCATTTCCGACCAGTCTAAACAACACCTTCCTTTGGTTCGCGTAGTTTACAAACCCTCCCACACGCTGAACGTTGATGACATTCCCCACGGGCAAATTACCCTTTAGAACCTCATCCACCTTCATCTCAAAATTTGAAAAAACATTCAGCTTGTTCTCGGAACGATGAGCTTCCGCGTTTAATACGGCACCGAGGACAATCACATCGCTTTGAGCAACAGGTAAGGCAGGAAAATTGAACTGCGCTTCTGGTAAGAAAGCGACCTCTATATCCTTCGGTCCGGGATGCCTAAAAGGTGCGTCCTTATCATACCGCTGCTTTTGCCGCTTTAGCTTAGCTCGCTTCGTCGGGTCGCTCGGCTCTAGTTCGTCCGCTTCAACAATGGGGTATCGATCTTCACGGTCATAAAGAGGAACATTTGCCTGGCCCATGCTCTGTTCGTCGTTAACTGAACTCTTCCCGCTCTTAGGTACAGTGACAGACAAAATCATGATTGTGATTACAACAATCAAAAGGAAATAGGATGATTTGCTAAGTTGCATCTTGAAGCCTCCTTGCAAGGTAAGGCTCTCGAGAAGTTAGAACGGACTATGGAAGCTGCGAGGTTTCGAATGTCAGGGGGAACGATCCGTCTTATACTCTCGGGTTCGTTCCAAGTCAACACTTTCCAGTACCGATTCCCGAGGTACCGCAGATCTTGAAGGCCACGGCTGCTGCACTAGAACCGCGAAACGATGAAGAGGCTGCCACCGATCGCAATCAGGTCTTCGATCAAAGCAATGTAGAAATCCGGCAGGAACTTTGCTAGCCGGGCGCGGGCATGATAGCGCCGAAACAACCGCCGATTGCACCGAGCACTCCGAGGCCGGCACCAACGACAGCCGAACGTCCGCCGCCAAGCGAAACGCATGCGCCGCTGAGGCCACCTGTCACGATGCGGCCGATGAGACCTGGAGGAGCAGTGCGGTTGGGAGTATTTGGCAGCTTATCGAAAACCACTTCTGCGATGGCTAACACGCTCAGAATTATCACGGCAGGAAGCGAGCCGATGAGCGCGAGTGGTCGCGCAAGTCTGAGCCAACCGAGGTGCACCGCCCACGCGACCGCGGCAGGAGGTGTAAGCGAGCGCAACCCGGCGAAGAGTCCGATTAGAAATGCGAATAAGAGCGTCTTCTGCATCAGTGATCTCGATTATGTTGATGACAAACGAAAACTTTTGCGCTAGCTTGCTGACAACCCACTTGATTAGAAAAGAAGCGGGCCGACTTGTGCGGACAACACAAAATCGACCCTAGATCCTCAACCTTCACTAGAAAGGATAAGGACCATGACAAAGCATGGTAGCGCATCACCGCGCAAACAAGAATCTCACACACTCGACGCAAATCTAAAACGTCGCGCTCGAAAACTCGCAACCGACAGCCGAGTCGATCCAAGAACACGGTCACTGATCCGTTACGGATTGGAGATCAAAGACGAATACCTTGAGCAAGTAGTGAGTCGTGTTGAAGCCGGCGAAACGACCATCGACCACATCCGCCTGGAATGATAAAAATCCCCGCGCCGCTCCGCGTCTCCGCGGCCTATAACCGCGGAGACGCGACGGCTGCGTCGCCGATCAGGTTTCATCTGCATCACAGCACCTTAACAGTCAACCTCACTCGTGTGCATGGAGGCATGTCCGGTTGAGTAGATTCTTTGAGGCAACGAACACCCTTCCAAGTGGATTTCTGTGAATCAATCGAATACTTGACCTATCAACTATTGATTAATAGACTGACTCCGCTTCAGGAGACTTCGCGAATATCCTTCGGCAGCGTGTCTTGCAGAAAGCGATTAAGGGCATCGAAAAGGTTTAATCCTTTCGCCCGGTCTTTCCCCCGACGTCCCCGTAGAACTTTCCCCTTGAATCCAGCATCGGCGTGTGCGGCGCACTGTGCGCTTTGAAATAGCTGCCTGTCGAAAGGACAGAGAAGACGATGACACGCATTTTTTCGTGGGCTTCAAAAAACTCCTTTCTGTTTCTTGTCCTCCTGCTGGTTGCCGTGACTTGGATCGGCGCAACGTGGAGTCGATCACCGCGCCCACGTCATCACGCCGCCGGCGTAGTTAGCCACGCATCGCACGAGGCCACGATTCAGCCCGATGCCGCTACGAAGGCGCGGCTCAATGAGGTTTATGGCCAATTACCATTGAGCTTTGAGGCTAACGTGGGCCAAGCCCATCCTCAGGTAGATTTCATTTCGCGCGGTAGTGGCTACACGTTGTTCTTAACGCCCCGCGAGGCAGTGCTGGCGTTGCGCGCCGCTGCTGCGTCGCCTACGGCCGTCCTGCGCATGAAATTTACCGGTAGCGAAGAGAAGCCGCGGGTGGCTGGGCAAGAGGAACTCCCCGGCAAACTCAATTACTTCACCGGTAACGATCCCCGACGATGGCGCACTGGGCTTTCGACCTACGCGAAAGTCGCTTACCAGAACTTGTATCCCGGAGTGGACCTCGTTTATTACGGCAACCAACGGCAACTGGAGTATGACTTCGTCGTGCGCCCCGGCACTGATCCAAACATGATTGCCCTTAGCTTCGACGGCACCGACGAGCTGAAAGTTGATGCTCAGGGCGAGCTGGTGCTGAAAGCCGGTGGCGGCGAGATCCGGCAACGGAAGCCGTTGGTCTACCAGGAAGTCGATGGCGTGCGGCGCGAAGTCGCCGGCAGCTACAAACTCAAAGACAGGAATACCGTAGGTTTTGAATTAGGCGACTATGATGCGAGCAGGCCGCTGGTGATTGATCCGGTGCTCGTTTACTCCACTTTCCTCGGCGGTAGTACGGATGACGAAGCCCAGGATATAGCCGTCGACGCGGCAGGGAATGCTTATGTGACAGGCAGCACGCAGCAATTGAGCTTTCCGGTCGACTTCCCTACGACAGTTGGCGCGTTCGATACCACGCACAATGGCAGTCACGACGTTTTCGTCACGAAGCTCAACCCGGCCGGCTCGGCGCTCGTCTACTCAACTTTCCTCGGCGGCTCAAATGATGAGGACGGAAGGGGCATTGCAGTGGACAGCTCCGGCAACGCGTACGTGACTGGTATCACCGGTTCGCCTAACTTTCCGACGACTGCTGGCGCTTTCGACATCACGCTTAACGCTCTTGGCACCTTTGACGCCTTCGTCACGAAGCTCAACCCAGCGGGCTCGGCGCTCGTCTACTCAACTTTCCTTGGTGGCGTTAACACCGAGTCAGGCAATGGCATTGCCGTAGACAGCTCCGGAAGTGCCCACGTGACGGGCGACACTGGTTCAGTCGACTTTCCGACAACTGTCGGCGCCTTTGACACCACGCATGACACCGACGCTGACACCTTCGTGACGAAGCTCAACCCCGCAGGCTCGGCGCTCGAGTACTCCACTTTCCTCGGGGGATTTGATACAGACTTCGGGACTGCTATTGCGCTCGACGCCTTCGGCAGCGCTTACGTAACGGGCTTCACTGGTTCGATCAACTTTCCGACGACTGTTGGCGCATTCGATACTACGCAAAACGGCGAGTTCCTGTTTGACGCTTTCGTGACGAAGCTCAACCTATCCGGCTCGGCGCTTATCTACTCCACTTTCCTCGGTGGGACTGGCCCGGAGTTCGGAGAGGGCATCGCCGTGGACGCGTCCGGCAGCGCGTACGTGACGGGTAGCACTAGTTCGGCCGACTTTCCGACAACTGTTGGCGCCTTCGACACCACGGCCAATATCGTCGTTGGCTCGGACGTGTTCGTGACGAAGTTCAACCCGTCCGGTTCGGCGCTGGTCTACTCCACTTTCCTCGGGGGGAGTGAGTTGGACCAGGGCAATGACATTGCCGTGGACACCACCGGCAGTGCTTATGTAACCGGCTTCACTTTATCGGCCAACTTTCCGATAACTGCTGACGCCTTCGACACTACGCAAAGCTCCTCTGAAGTCTTCGTGACGAAGCTCAACCCGTCTGGTTCAGCGCTCGTCTATTCCTCTTTCCTCGGTGGCGATATTACAGACCTCGGATTTGGCATTGCCGTGGACACCTTCGGAAGTGCTTACGTAACGGGCTTCACATTGTCACACATTAATTTTCCGACGACCGTCGGGGCCTTCGACACCGTCCATCATGTCGGCTCGTCCGATGTTTTCGTGACGAAGATCGGCACGACTGGTCCCAGTGTTCCAGCTACCTTAACCTTGAATCCGCTTACGGGCACGAACCCGGTTGATTCACAGCACTGCGTTACGGCTACCGTCCAGGACGGATCAGGAAACCCGGTCGTTAATGTAGTAGTTCGCTTCGAGGTGACTGGCTCAGTCAACACGAGCGGTTCGGCAACGGCTGATTCCAATGGAGAGGCCGCCTTCTGCTACTTTGGTCCACCGCTGCCCGGCGCAGACACGATCACCTCGTTTGCGGATACCAACGGCAATAACGTGCAGGAGCAGGG
>JBKPPH010000201.1:0-8995 GCA_046733535.1 Acidobacteriota bacterium | reverse complement strand
CGAGAGATCGAGATTCGCGGTCGGTTCGTCGAGCAAAAGGATCGGGGCTTCAGTGGCGAGCGCACGCGCCATCAAAGCCCGCTGTCGCTCCCCTCCGGACAACTCGTTCATCAAGCGTCCACTCAACTCGCTCAACTCCGTCTCACGCAACACTGCCTGGGCCACGTGAAGATCGTGTTCTGTTTCCCAACCCCAGCCGCTGTTCGTGGCCCATGCGAACCGCCCGCCAAGCACGAACTCGAGCACGGTGACGGGAAAACGAAGTTCTGCTTCCTGGGCCACCACTGCGATTCGTCGCGAGATGCTTCTGCGATTGAGTTTCTCGAGCGGCTGTCCGTCCAAAAGGATCGAGCCGGCCGATGGGCGTATTTGACCGTTGAGAGTGCGAAGAAGAGTCGACTTGCCTGCGCCGTTCGGGCCGATGATCGCCGTTACTTCGCTCGGCTTCAGGGCCAACGTCACATCCGCCACCGCGATGCGATGGTCGTAAGCGATAGTTAAATTTCGCCCCTCTAACATCTTTAAAAATCTCTTTAGCCGCGCCTCAACAAATAAATAAACAACGGCGCACCAATGAGCGCCGTAATCGCACCCACCGGAAGTTCTCGCGGCGCGATGATCGTGCGCGCGATTGTGTCGGCCACGATCACAAACAGCGCACCGCCGAGCGCTGCCGCCGGAATGCTGATGCGGTTGTCGCTTCCGAGTGAAAGCCTCGTAAGGTGCGGCACAACCAAACCGACATACCCAACCGATCCGCTCGCCGCGACCGAACTTCCCACCAACAAACTCGCGACGACAAACACCGCTATCCTGACGCGTCCCACTTCGACTCCGAGATCGAATGCATCACGTTCGCCGAGCATCAACAGATTCAACGAACGCGCATTCAGCGTGAGCGCCAACGCACCTGCGATTGCGATTGTTATTGCGACTGGCAGCAGTGACTTGGTCGTCCCTGAAAGATCGCCGAGCAGCCAGAACGTGAACGAACGAATGCGCGTCGCGTCCATCAAAGTAGTTACGAAGACGATCACCGACGAAAGAAACGTCGTGACGATCACTCCGGCGAGTATCAAACGCTCCGGCGTTGCACCCGCGCGGCCACGCGCCAACCGGTACACAGCAAGCGTCGCGGCCAACGCTCCGGTGAACGCCAGCACGGGACGTGTCCATTCATTTGTGCCAAAGAAAATCAGCGCGATCATCGTTCCGACGGCGGCGCCGTTTGAGATGCCCAGCAGGTAAGGTTCGGCAAGTGGATTACGCAGCAACGCCTGGTAACCCGCGCCCGCAGTTGCGAGTGAACCACCGACGGCCGCACCGAGCAGAATTCTCGGCAAGCGAATCTGAAAAAGGATGTCAAACTGATCGCGACTCAACCCGCATGTGTTTGTTCCGAAAGAAGCCACCGCGCACAACGAAGCTGCCGCCGGCAGTTGTTCGCTTCCGATCAACGACATGAGGACGATGGCCAGCAGCAGTGTCGCCGCCAACACGGCGCACGAAACAACGGTCTTCCGCAGCGTCACACGATTCTGTCGCGCGGGCGAAGCAACGATCTCAGGTGCAGTGCTGCTCATTTCTTAAACGCGTCGGGATGAAGCGCCCTGGCCATTTCTTCGAGTCCGTCGACTGCTCTTGGACCAGGACGCACGAGATGGTCGTCGTTGATTTTGAAAACTCGCCCTTCGAGTACTGCGGGCGACTGGCGGAGCGCTTCTGTCACGGTCAGGTTTCCCGTGCCCATGGATCCGCCTGTAGGCAGGATGATGGCCTCGGGTTTTGCCGCGAGCGCTGATTCGTTGCTGTACTTGGGCCACGCGCCCGGAACATCAGCAGTAACTGATACCGCCCCGGCGCGACGCATCAGATCGGTGACAAACGAATCGTGACCCGCGGTGTAGAGTGGCTCGGCGGACAGTTGATAAAACACCCTGACTGGCGGTCTCTGTTTGACTGCCTGCTCAACGGTATTGACGCGCTCGCGCAGTTTTTGCACGAGGAGTTTTGCTTGTTCTTCGTGGCCGAGAATCAATCCCACTTGCTCGATCGAGCGGAAGACGCCCTCTAGATCGTGCGGATCGGTGACAAAGACTGCGATGTTCTGGTTTTGCAGTTGTTGCGTGAATACTTCGAGCTGCGACGCGGTCGAGATCAGGACGAGCTGCGGTTTCAACGAGATTATGCGCTCGAGACTGGGATGAAGTGTGTCACCCACTTCAGCGACGACTTTTGCTTCGGGAGGATAGTCGCAATACGTGGTCCTTCCAACGAGTCGATCCCCCGCGCCGACTGCAAAAACGATCTCGGTAAGATTTGGAGCGAGTGAGATGACGCGGTCGACCTGCAACGGCACACTGACATTTCGACCTGCATCGTCTGTGATCTCGCGTGAGTTTTCAGTTACAGATTTCGGCGGAGTCGCGCACGCAGAAAGCGATACTAACAGGCAAAGTAGTAACTTGATTTGAAGGTGTGAAAACAAGTAAGCCCCACGAAACGCCTTCTGTTCTCCGAAAGGAAACAGGGCATCAGTGGGACTTTGGGAAGAAGTCCTGAGGCGGCCTGAACACCTTTGCGCGAGTGTTGAGAAGGCAGCAAAACGTCCGGGCAGGTCTCCTGGCTCAGAGAAAAATCTCTCTTCACAGTGGCGCGACCGCGCGGGAGTCTCACCCGCTTCCCTATTCTCCCCTTAGTGGGGCACCCAGACGTTTGATTAGAAAGATCGCTAACGAGCGCGCAGACACTACCACGCGCCACGGCGGCGAGTCAACAAATCCGATCGATTGTGCTTTTTGCGCTTCTTTGTGGCTTCCAGTAACATGCGTGCAAATGATTAAAACAGTCGAGTGGACAAAAGACGGCGTACGCATGTTGGACCAACGCGTGCTCCCATCTGAAGAAACCTACCTGATGCTGCGTTCTTACGAGGAAGTCGCGGAAGCCATCAAGAAGATGGTGATACGCGGCGCACCGGCGATCGGCGTCGCGGCCGCAATGGGCATCGCTCTCGGCGCAAGCCAGTCGGTCGGAACTTCAGTGGCAGATCTCGACGACGACTTGCAATACATTTGCGAGGTGATGAGTAAGACTCGTCCCACCGCCGTCAATCTCTTCTGGGCCATCGAACGAATGCGCGCAGCATTTGAGAAGAACAAACATCTCAACGACGTCGAACTGGTGAAGAAGGCGTTGGTCGCAGAAGCCCAGGCGATTTTTGAAGAAGACCTCGCCGCTAATCGAGCGATCGGGCATCACGGTGGACCACTCATTCCAGACGGCGCCACCGTGCTCACGCACTGCAATGCGGGGGCACTCGCCACGGCTGGCGATTACGGCACCGCACTCGGAGTCATTCGCGGCGCGCGCGACGCGGGAAAGAAAATCGCGGTGATCGCAGACGAGACGAGGCCGTTCCTGCAAGGTCTGAGACTTACCGCGTGGGAGTTGGCGAAGGACGACATTCCCGTGACTGTGATCACCGATAACATGGCTGGTCACGTGATGAAGAGTGGCAAGGTTGACGCCGTCATCGTCGGCGCGGATCGCATCGCAGCGAACGGTGATACGGCGAACAAGATCGGCACTTACATGGTAGCCGTGCTGGCGCGAGAGCATAGCGTGCCGTTCTATGTGGCCGCTCCATTGACGACACTCGATCTGTCGCTTGCCTCAGGTGAGGAGATTCCGATTGAAGAGCGTGATTCGATGGAAGTGACTCACATTCGCGATCAACAACTCGGGCCGGAAGGTGTTCAGGTCCACAACCCTGCCTTTGACGTGACGCCACATCAGTTCATCACCGCAATCATCACGGACAAGGGTGTCGCGAGGCCGCCGTTCGTTGAGAGTTTGAAAAAATTATTTGAGCCGCAGATAAACGCGGATTACGCAGATCAGAAATTCTGATCTGCGTAATCCGCGTTTATCTGCGGCTGAATCGGCTTTGTTTCCACCAGTCGATCGTGCGTCGCAAACCTTCGCGCAGATCGACCTTGGATTCATACCCGAGAAGCTCGCGCGCCATGGTGATATCGGCGAGACTGTGGCGCACGTCGCCAACACGCGGTTCGAGATACTCCGCCGTCACATCCTGCTTGCCAGTCAACTCCTTCAACTCGGCCAAGAGCTGGTTCAACGTAACGCGCTCGCCATTGGCGACATTGATGATCTTGCCTGATGCTCCGCCCGACGTAGCGGCGTTCAGGTTCGCTGCGACGACGTTGTCGATGTAAGTGAAATCGCGTGACTGCTCACCGTCGCCGTAAATCACCGGCCGCTCGCCTGACAACAACGCGCTGATAAAACGAGAGACAACGCCCGAGTACTGCGAACCGGGATCCTGTCGTGGTCCAAAGACGTTGAAGTAGCGCAGCGAAACGGTCTCCAAACCATAAACTCGCGTGAACACCTGGCAGTAATACTCGCCAACAAGCTTCGCGACGGCATACGGCGATAACGGATCGGGCCGCATCTCTTCAGCCTTCGGAAGCGTGGGCTGATCGCCGTATGCAGAACTCGAAGCAGCGTAAACCACGCGTCTGACTCCTGCGTCACGAGCTGCGAGGAGCAAAGAAAACGTGCCGTCAACCGACGCGATGTGCGTTTGCCGCGGGGCTTCAACCGAACGCGGCACCGAAGGAATCGCTGCCTCGTGAAAAATCAGTTCGACACCTTCGAGCGCCTTCGCCAAAAGGCCCTCGTCCGCCACACTGCCGTGGATAAAATCGATGTCGCCACCAATCTCGTCGAGGTTCTCGCGATGTCCTGTCGATAAGTCGTCGAGGACGCGAACACGCGCGCCGTTCGCCGCAAGTGCGGAAGCGATATGTGAGCCAATAAATCCGGCGCCGCCGGTAACGAGAGCTGTTCCTGTTAATCGCATCCTTTTACTGGCCCTTTATCTCCCTACGCCCACGTACTCAAAACCGAGTTGGCGCATGTCTTCGGGTTCGTAGATATTTCGCAGATCAGCGACTTTGGGACTCTTCATCAGATCGCGTATCCGCTTCAGATCGAGTGCGCGAAACTGGTTCCACTCGGTAACGAACACGAGCGCATCCGCGCCCTTCACCGCGGCATACTCGTCGTCGGCGTAAACAACTTCGGGCAACAGCTTGATCGCTTCCGACTTCGCAACCGGATCGTACGCGCGCACCTTTGCGCCCTCATCGAGCAGGTTACGAATGATGCCGACAGCAGGCGCTTCGCGCATGTCGTCGGTTTCGGGTTTGAATGCGAGTCCCAACACGGCGATCATCTTCCCCTCGAGCGGACCAACAAGGTTCCTGATCTTCGTCAGCATCTCACGACCTTGCCGCTGATTGACTTCGATCACCGCGTCAACGATTAGCGAAGACGAGTCGTAATGCCGGGCGACTGAAGCAAGTGCCCTGGTGTCTTTTGGAAAACAGGAACCACCGAACCCTGGTCCAGGATGAAGAAACTTACTCCCGATCCGCTTGTCCATGCCGATAGCGCGCGCAACGTCGTGCACGTCACAACCGATCTTCTCGCAGAGGTTCGCGATTTCGTTGATGAATGAAACCTTCATCGCGAGGAAAGCATTCGCTGCGTACTTCGTCAGCTCAGCAGCCTCGATCGACGTAATCACGAACGGCGCTTCGATCAAGTAGAGCGGACGGTACAAGTCCTTCATGATCGCGATCGCTTCTTCGTCGCGACTGCCGATCACCACTCGATCGGGACGCATGAAATCGTTGATGGCCGCGCCCTCGCGCAGGAACTCGGGATTCGAAATGACGCCGAAGTTCGCGCGCGTTTTCTTTCGTTCGTTAATCAGCTTGCGGATATGTTCGCCCGTGCCGATCGGCACTGTCGATTTTGTGACGACGACTTTGTAGCCGTTCATGTAGTCGGCTACTGACATCGCTGCCGCTTCGACGAAGCTGAGGTCTGGAGATCCGTCTTCTTTTGGCGGCGTGCCGACTGCGAGAAAGATTACGAGGGCCTGTTCGACAGCTTGTTGAGCGTCGGTGGTAAATCTGAGGCGTCCCGCGTGAGTATTTTTCGAGACGAGTTGCTCGAGGCCGGGTTCGTAAATCGGCATGATGCCGCGGCCCAGGCGCTCGATCTTATCTTCGTCGACGTCTACGCAAGTGACGTCAACACCAAACTCGGCAAAGCATGCGCCGGTTACAAGTCCTACATAACCGGTACCAATTACAGCAATATGCATCTAGCTACTTTCTGCGTGACCCGGGGCTTGTTCTCACAATCAAAACCTTGCGGGCCACGCGTTTGATTCGCGTGACCCGCAAGGTCAATTCTGGCTGACCGCAGCGCTGGTTCCCAGTGCCACAGTGTTTTTACTCAAGCCGAAGGAGACTTTACGAACTTACTTAGTCGGGCTGACTACGGTAACGCTGCCGCCGAAGTTAAGGTCGTTATTGTGGAACGCGGCGTAAAGAACACCCGCCACAGCACCACCGACGGCCAGGAGCAGCACGGCCAATGCGCCGCCGCTCAAGCCATCATCATCGTCATCGCCTTGAGGATTGGGAACTCCAGCAGTTGCACTCTCACCAGCGGCGATTTGCTTAACACTGCCACCGGCTTTGAATTGCGCAACGCCCGCCATGGTCGCAACTGAAGTGCGTCCGCGTGAGGCGCTGACAGTAAAGGTAGTCGGCTGGCTTCCATCGACGACAACCACACCATCTTTGGTAGTCAAGTTAACTGTGGTTCCCGCTAACGTTGATACCTGGGCACTACCGGTCTCAAGCATTGCCGTGATGCTGGTCTCCGCGAAACTGAGGCGAAGATTGCTGTTGGGTGCGAGTTCAACTCGACCGACCTTGCTGATGCTCACTGAAGCGCTGCTTTGAGCCGCGGTGCTGATCGTTGAATCGGAGAACACCGTGCCACCTGAAATCACTTTTTGGCCGTTCACTGTAACTTGCCCGGAAACCGTGAGCTCGCCTGACGCCTTGGCGCCTGGCGCGGCCAACACCACCATTGAGTAAACACTCAAAACGGCAACCGCCACAGCAGTCGCGATGGACTTGCGGCTCCAAGTTTTGCTGATCATTAACTTTCCTCCCGTATAGTGAAACACAAAGGTCTTAATTGCGTACCGCGACGGCCTAACAGTCGTGGGAAAAACAATAGGGTGGTTCGCAAACCCGTCAAAGCCCGATAATGCTTGGGATTTATGGCTGAAAGCCACTGACACTTGGGATTTCTACACTAATACAAGCCCTCTGTCAACAATCATTTGGCTTAAGTTTGCCACAAAATTGTTTCAGGGCCAGCTGTGCTTTCGGACCATCAGAGTGGCGGGTCAGTTTTCCACAGGGCGGCTGGTCTAAGGCCGACGAACGGCGGACGCCTTCTCAGTCAGCTCGGCCTGTTCGTAAGGATCCAACCGCGCAAAGAGGTAAAAAGGCTCGCCCGCACGGACGACGCCGAGGTAACGGAAGGTGTTTTTCAGCACTTCCCCGACACGCAGCCGTGAGGGTTGCGGTGGACTCGAGCCAAATAACAGCCGCATTTCCTCCGCCGAAACGGCTTCGAGCTCTGGTAGATAATCGTTGTGGGTCTCGCGAGCGAGGCGAATGGCCATCTGGCGCAAGGCTTTTATTCGGTTGGAATTGTGCCGATAATAGTTCGCGCTCACTTCGCGCCGGCTCACTCGGTCGTCTACCACTTCCTGCTCATTGCGCAGGTAGCCGAGGTAGGCACGGACCACGGGACCAAACTCGTCGTCTGAGACTTGAACGGGTTGAGAAGCGTGGAGGGTAGTGGACGCAAAGAGAGCCGCCATCAGACAAGCAACGAATCTTCTGTTGAGAGTTGCCATGACTTTGCGCCTCAACGGAGGCAATGCTGTTTTTCGATTGCGCCCGCGAATTATACCAATGCTTAGACTAACAAAATTGCGCGTGTCTTTCGGCAATGTTACATTGATCTTCGTTTTCCGTTAAGCAGCAATGCCTTCCCTTCCTGAATCGTCAAAACCCAACGTCGCGCTTGGAGTCTGCGGTGGAATCGCTGCTTACAAGGCAGTCGAGGTGCTGCGCGGGCTACAGAAGGCGGGGTGTGTGGTCCGTGTGGCAATGACGCAGCGGGCGTGCGAGTTTGTGCAGCCGCTGACGTTTCGCGCCCTGTCCGGCAGCCATGTAGTCGTCGACGATTATGCGCCCGGTAATCCTGATCCGATAGCGCACATCACGTTCTCTCAAACCGCGGAACTCTTAATCGTTGCGCCGGCGACGGCAAACATTATCGCGAAGTTTGCGAACGGAGTCGCGGACGAGTTTCTGAGTTCGACTTATCTCGCGTGTTCGGCTCCGGTGCTGATTGCGCCGGCGATGAATACGACGATGTGGGAACACCCGGCGACGCAACGCAACTTGCGGCAGCTTCGCGCAGATGGGGTTCACATCATGGAGCCGGATGCGGGCGAGATGGCTTGCGGCACGATCGGCCCGGGACGGCTTAGTGAACCGGAACGCATTGTCGCTGCTGCGCTGGAGATCCTGCGCGGTGCTGCGAAGACCAGGGATTTGACAGGCGAACGGTTTCTGATAACTGTCGGCGCCACACGCGAAGAGATCGATCCGGTGCGTTTCATCTCGAATCGATCGTCGGGAAGAATGGGTTATGCGCTTGCCGAGGCAGCGCTGAAGCGTGGCGGTGAAGTCACCGTGGTAGCGGGCACGACGACGGTCGCTCCGCCTGCGGGTGTAAGAGTCGTGCAGGCCCTGTCGGCAGAAGAGATGTCTCAGGCTGTTGCACGAGAGCGTGAGAACGCGTCAGTCTTCATCGGCGCTGCGGCGATTGCCGACTATCGTCCCGCACAGCGAGCCGATCAGAAGATCAAAAAGTCAGAAGATGCGATCACGTTGACGTTGGAACGAACGCCCGACGTGCTGTCGCAAGTTGCGGCCGCGCGTACGAACGGGATGCTGGTGATCGGGTTTGCGGCGGAAACCGAGAACGTAGTCGATAACGCGAGAGAGAAGCTGCG
>JBKPPH010000200.1:0-35117 GCA_046733535.1 Acidobacteriota bacterium | reverse complement strand
GACACATTCGTGCGGATCCTGAAAGCTGCCGGCGATCGCGTCGAGGTCCAAAACTACATCGACAACACCGGCGTCCAGGTCGCTGACGTCGTCGTCGGATTCATCCATCTCGAGAAGATGGACCTCAACCAGATCAAAGCTCTCGATGCCTCACTCAGTAAAGATCATCCGTTTGATTACTACTGTTGGGACCTCTACACGCGCGTTGGTGTCTTCTACCGCGACGGAAACGCGGGCGGTGACATGAATCCCGAGAAGACGAAGCTGCGCAACGAGGTGCTGCATGCACTCGAAGAAGGCGGCAACGACATCGCGGAGCTGGCGGATTACGTGGCAACGCGAAACGTCGAATGCATCCTCGACACGATGGAGCGGCTCGGCATCCGTTACGATCTGCTCGCGCGTGAGTCAGACATTCTGCACCTGCACTTTTGGGAGCGCGCCTTCGAGCTGATGAAGAGCAAGGGCGTCATTCGGTACGAGACTGAAGGCCGTCACGCAGGCTGCTGGGTCATGCCGTTTGAATCACACACCGGCACTGACGAACACGAGTCAGACAAGATCATCGTGCGCTCGAATGGCACCGTCACGTACACCGGCAAAGACATCGCCTATCAACTCTGGAAACTCGGCAAGCTCGGGCTCGATTTCAACTACAAGATTTTTCGCGACTATCCGGACGGCCACGTTCTTTGGGTGACCAAAACCGAACCTGGCGCTGAACACCCGCAGTTCGGCGGCGGCGTGCCTGTCTACAACGTGATTGATTCGCGGCAGTCTTATCCGCAGGAGATCGTCGCTCGTGGTGTCGCCGCTGTCGTGCCTGAGATCGGCGCAGACGCAAGCGTTCACTTCAGCTACGAGATGGTGGCGCTCTCGCCTGCAGCTTGTGAAGAACTCGGTATCGAGCTGAGCGACGAAGATCGTTCGCGGCCGTACATCGAGATGAGCGGTCGCAAGGGCCTCGGTGTGAAGGCCGACGATCTGATCAATCAACTCGAAGTCGGAGCGCTCGCGGAAGTTGAAAAACGGAATCCGGATCTTTCCGACGCGGACAAGAGGGCGACGGCGCACGAGGTTGCAGTCGCTGCGCTGCGTTACTTCCTGCTGAAATTTACACGCAATACAGTTATCGCATTTGATTTCAAAGAAGCGCTTTCGTTCGAAGGTGAAACGGGACCGTACTGCCAGTACGCCGCGGTGCGAACCAACTCGATCTTCCGCAAACTCGGGAACGAAACAGTTGCTGCTGCCGATGCGTTAATAGAACAGGTGGTCAGTGATAGCGCGTTGCAGGCAAGAGTCGCGGACGTGTTGTCGGGTGAGAGTGGCACTGAAATCTGGTCGCTGCTGATGCTGTCGCAGCAACTCAGCGAGGTGATCGCGCAGTGTCGTAATTCCGCCGAGCCGGCCAATCTCGCGAAATACACCTTCTCGCTCGCCCGTTCCTTTTCGCGCTTCTATCACGATCATCGAATTATCACTGAGGGAGATGACGTGCGGCGAGGAGTGCTGATCGCAGTCACGACAGTGATCAGAAGTCAATTGACGAACGCGCTCGAGATCCTTGGGGTTGCAGTGCCCGAACAGATGTAGAATGATCGGCGTTCACCCGCGAAATCTGCGGCTGGAGTAAAACACCATGTTAATCGTAATGAAGTCTGACGCGACCGACAGTCAAATCGAGACTGTCCTGCGCGTGATCGAAGAATTGGGTTTCAAGGGCCACCCCATGCCCGGCGCGACGCGCACTGCGATCGGCATCACCGGCAACCAGGGCGCTGTCGATCCATCTCACTTTGAAAACCTCGCCGGCGTCGCGGAAGCGATTCGCGTCAGCAAGCCTTACAAACTGATCACTCTCGACCTGCGACCGGAAAAGACGATCGTGCGCGTTGGCGACGCAACGATTGGCGGAGATGAGCTGGCGATCATCGCCGGGCCATGCGCGATCGAGAGCCGTGCTCAGGCTTTCGCGATCGCCGAAGCAGTCAGGCGAAGCGGTGCTCGCTTCTTTCGCGGCGGCGCCTACAAGCCGCGCACCTCACCGTACGCATTCCAGGGTCTCGGCGAAGAAGGTTTGAGAATACTTGCCGACATTCGCGAGGCTTACGGCCTGAAGATCGTGACTGAGGCACTCGACGAAGCCGGTGTCGATCTGGTCGAACGTTACGGCGACATGATTCAGATCGGCGCGCGCAACATGCAAAACTTTTCGTTGCTGCGGCGAGCGGGCAAAGCGCGCATACCGGTGTTGCTCAAGCGTGGTCTATCAGCGACGCTCGACGAGTGGCTGCTCGCGGCGGAGTACGTGATGGCTGAGGGCAACTATCAGATTGTGCTTTGCGAGCGAGGCATTCGCACGTTTGCGCAGCACACGCGAAACACGCTGGACCTCGCTGCGATTCCGGCGGTCCGGCGCATTTCACACCTGCCGGTGATCGTCGATCCGTCACATGGAACTGGCAAGAACTTCATGGTGACGCCGCTCGCGCGCGCGGGCGTTGCAGTTGGCGCCGACGGCTTGATAGTTGAAGTTCACGATCAACCCGAGCACGCCCTCTCGGACGGCGCGCAAGCATTGACGCTCGAGCAGTACGAGCAACTGGTCAGCGAAGTCCGTTCGATCCATGAAGTAATCGCACCCGCCGCCGTGGGGTAAAAATGTTAGCCGCAGATTTACGCGGATGAAACGCGGATCAGAGCTGCGTTTCATCCGCGTAAATCTGCGGCTAATATTTTTGGTAAGTCTCTCGCAAACACAGAGCGCGGTATAACGTGGTCGAACCCGGCATCAAGTGCATTCTGTCTTAACTCCGTCTGCACGTGTGAGAAGAAACCCAGCAAAGGGATCGAGCGGAGTTCTTCATCTGACTTTAAGTCGTTTGCTAATTTTGTGGACCCTACCCCCTGATTGTGTAAGTCGACGACAATCAGACGCGGCTTAGCCTCGCGCGCCTTCTCGACAACAGCCTCTCGACTTCTCGGAAAGCTAATCTCAGCACCCACCGCCTCCGCAACCGCGCGGATCTTCGCCGCGAAAAACATGTCGTCCACTACTGCTATAATCACACCGCTCATGATTATTCCGCCCCTGGCCGATTCCGAAAAACTCGAGTTTGGAAATAACTCAAACCATCAGCCGCCACTTTCCGACAAGCTCGTCATCGCATCATACAACATCCGTTATGCACGCGGCCCTTATCTGATCTCCGGCGGCTTGCGTCGCAAACTCGGATTGCTGGGCCGCGCTCGACGCCCGCAACACGTTGGCCACATGATCTCCGCTGCCGCGCGTGCATTCTCAGACGGCCGCTTATTGCCCGCCGTCGATGTGCTGGCGTTGCAAGAGGCTGACAAACGTACGACACGCACGGGCGGTCATCACGTCGCGCAGGAACTTGCCACACAACTCGGCATGCAGTGGGCCCACGCTCCCGCCGGCATTCCGCGAGGCGTTGCGCCTGTGAAGCGTGAATGGTGGTTGGATTTTGAAGAGCCGATTGACTTGCACGATGAAGGCGATACGGGAGTGGCGCTCTTGAGTCGTGTGCCTCTGAGGGACGTCACGCGGATCGATCTGCCGTGGCAGGAATGTCCCTGGCGGCCGCGACTCGCGATTGCCGCAACTATCTCCGTTGGACCACGACAGCTTAGACTATTCAATGCGCACGTCGATCCGCACGCGGCCAGCGACGGACAACTGGCCCAACTCGAAGTGATCGCAGCGCAAGCCGAAGCAGCAGATATGCCGACGATCATCCTTGGCGACTTCAACACTCTATCGAGACAGAAGTGTCTCGACACGCGCCGGTTTCTCGAGTCGCGTGGTTACACGACGCCGATTCCGACCGGGACGGCGACGTGGCGCGGCGCTGGACTCAGAATGCACGCCGATTGGATCTTCACGCGCGAAGTGAAGATCGAGCGCTGGGGAGTTGCGCGGCCGCTGAACGTTTCCGATCACTGGCCCATCTGGGCGGAAGTTTCCGTGTGATTCGCATGATGCAGATAACCAGCCGCGACAATTCCCTGCTGCGTCACGCACGCGCCGTTCGTGATGGAAAGATTGAGGAGTTGATCTTTATCGAAGGACTGCGCCTGTGCGAGGAGGCGCATCGGTCCAAACTCGCGATTGAAGCGGTGGTTGTTTCCGAGGAGTTGTTGCGCAAGGAACGCGCGGCGGCAGCGATCGGGGAGTTGTCACGAGTTTCGAAACGCGTGGCGTCGGTCAGTGAGAAGTTGCTCGAGTCCGTCTCGTACACGAAAACACCGCAAGGCATCATTGTGCTCGCGCAAAGACCGGCAGCTTCGGAGGAACGGCTTGCGGCGAGCCTTGATGCCAATCCACTATTGG
This sequence comes from Acidobacteriota bacterium, assembly GCA_046733535.1. Lineage (GTDB taxonomy): Bacteria > Acidobacteriota > Blastocatellia > Pyrinomonadales > Pyrinomonadaceae > PSRF01. The sequence goes on along the minus strand of JBKPPH010000200.1, from coordinate 30,760 downwards.
TCGTCTTGCACCAAATCAATAACCCGGTGAACGTGGGAGCGATTGTGCGGACGGCGGAAGCGGCCGGCGCCACTGGAGTCATCACGACTAAAAACACGAGTGATCCGTTTTCCCCTAAGGCGTTGCGTGGGGCGATGGGATCGGCGTTCAGGTTGCCGATGTTGAGTGGCGTTGAGTTCGAGGAGATGATCGAGTGGTGTCGCGGACGTGGCATAGTCACGGTTTGTGCGGATGTGGAGGCGAGTACGTCGTACACTGACCTCGACTGGACTGGATCAAGCGCACTCCTTCTCGGGCCGGAGTCAACTGGCTTCAGTGAAGATGAGTTAGCAATAGCGGATCGTCGAGTCTCGATTCCGATGAAGGGCAGCGCGGAGAGCCTGAACGTTTCGGTCGCCGCGGGCATCCTGTTGTTCGAAGCTGCCCGGCAGCGTACTTTGACATAATTTTCAAGATTCGGCGCGGATACAAACCTCACTTGCTGGAAAGGCCTTATCTGTGCGCTCACGTCTTGAGAACTGCATAAGCTTATGGTCGCGCGTTGCTGATCGCGGCGCGACACGCGGCCGCGAGTCCTTCGGCGTTGTCGATCGAAACACCCAGATCCCGCAGCAGGCCATCTTCCAGACCGTAAATCCACCCGTGCACAACCAGCTCCTGGCCGCGCTGCCACGCGCCTTGCACGATCGTGGTCCGGCCGACATTCAATACCTGTTCGATGACGTTCAATTCGCAAAGTCGATTGAGACGCTCGTCGTCATTTTTAAGATTGGAGAGTAAGTCCTCGTGTTCCTGGATCACGTCCTGCACGTGTCGCAACCAGTTGTCGATCAGTCCGAATTGCAAATTCTCCATTGCAGCCTTGACACCGCCACAACCGTGATGACCGCAAACGATGATGTGGTCCACCTTCAGCACGTCAACCGCATACTGCAACACCGACAAGCAGTTGAAGTCGGTATGGACCACAACATTCGCCACGTTGCGATGCACGAACATCTCTCCCGGCACCATGCCGACAAGCTGCGTTGCCGGCACGCGACTGTCTGAGCATCCTATCCAAAGAAATGTCGGCGATTGCTGTTTTGCTAAGGCTTGAAAGAAACCGGGATCGTTTGCCTTGATACCTTCAGACCACGCCCGGTTCTGCTCCAGCAGACGTTTTAGATCTTTCATAATTTTATTGCGAATCGCCCAGTAAAATCACCAGATTTTTACTCCTCGAACCATCAATGTGAGCCTGGATTTTCGATTCATAAAACAACATTAACTCAACCGAAAATCTGTTTGCTAGTATGGACCTACCATGACAAAGGAAACGGATTTTCACAAGACCTGAGCAGGTGGTCGCTTATGTTTGACGCTGAGGATTGTATCTCAGCTTCGCCGGCCGCGCGGCGTAATTTGCCGTAGTTGCGAAGGTAGGAAGGGACATAGTTATGGGATTTGCTTGAGCGTGAAGACGAAGTAATGCGCTGAAATTTTCTATGTGCTAAACAGGGCGAGAGCGGCAACTTCCCAAACCCTTAAGTCGCCGCTCCCGAGGGCGAAGCACGTGACAAACCCGATTGCCTCTGGGCTACGCACTTCGCTAACATAAAATGGAAATGATTAACTGGCGAACGAGAATCGCCTAAGATGCTCGCCGCCCGGATGCAAGGATTCCGGGTCTCTCCTAAAGCCAGCCACAGCGTATTTCTATTTAGAAAGTTTTGCAAGTGCAGCCGCGCCTCCGGGAGGACAAGTTGATGGGGCGCGCTCACCGATCGCGACCTAACCGGCTTGGCGAGAAGCTGCGGTTGATACGGATTTACTTTGGCCTGACTCAGTCAGCAATGATCCAAAAGCTCGCCGTTAAAGGCGAGTCGCTTTATCCGTCCAGCATCTCACTCTTCGAGCAAGGCGGGCGAGAACCATCACTGCTGGTCCTACTCGCTTACTCGAAGCTTGCCGGTGTAACCATTAATGACCTGGTTGATGACCAGGTGAAGTTGTCTGACTTGTCGATTAAGCCGCACGGGCGTTGACCTGGGCTCAACGTTTTTAGGCCACAAGAGGCACAAAAGCACGACGAGGCAGTTCTTAAAACTGGCTCGCCGAATACAAGTGTGCTCTTTTGTGCTTGCTTGCCGCCGAAGCCCTACAACGTTGCGACTGCGCGTGCAGCGACAGGTGGGACATATTCCACTGGCAGATCGCCGTTGTCTGCGCGGAGATATTGCCAGTCTCTTGGTTTCAGCGAAGCGATTAACTCCTTGCGAGTCTTCGCCTTCAGCGGTTTGCCGCGATAGATTTTTCCCATGCGCTGAAGGTTCTTCTCGGAAATCGCACCCGAGAACATAAGCAGCGGCCACGTGAAGTTTGGACCATTCAGACCGCGTAATTTATAAAGCCACATCCCAATCGAGCCGACGCGCCACGCCATCGGCCCCCACCAGCTATACTGACCCGGCCTCAAGTTCATCTTCCAGCACTTCATCATCAACTGCCACTGCAACGGCGTTAACTGCCGCGTTTGCGTCACCCCTTCTTCCTTTTCCATGCGCGTGTCGTGCAGCGGCGTGAAAATCGACGGGATCAGAAATGCAAAAAGCCCGCGACGCTCCATCTCGTAAACAAGATCGATCGTCTCCCTCACGTCCTGATCCGTCTCGCCGGGATTGCCGACAATCAACGTCATCGCCGGAAACCAGTTGTTCTCATTCAGCACGCGCAAGCCTTCGAGCACGACACTCGGCCAATCCTCGATTGAAAACGGCACGCCCTTGCTCGACATGATCTGTTTCGCCATGCGCACCGAGCCAGTTTCCAATCCGATCAACGGCGCGAGCGCTTTTTTCTCCGGATGACTACTCAGGTACGGAAAATGGATCGGGCTCTTGGGCAAGAGGAGATCGGACAGTTGCTTGATGAGCAAAGGATCGACGACCGCGGGCGCGATCGTGCAGTGACTCAACACATGCTGTTCGACGCCGGGCGTGTTCACGATGTCCGAATAAAGATCCACGAGCGCTTCGCGGTTTGGAAAATAGAAAGGCGTGTCAGTGTGCACCTGTCCCCAGATGAACATGTCTTCAGTTGCAAGCGAGATCTGCTTGTTGCCATTTCTGACATTGGCCCGCACTGCGTTCATGATCTTATCTTTTGGAAGATCGATCTGTGGGTTCAAATCGGGCACGCAAAACTTGCAGCGCCGCCCGCAGCCCGTCGTCATCTCCACGACGCCGAAAGTCGTGCGCGTGTCGGGGAACAGAATCGCCTCGCGTTCCATCGGGTGCTTCACTTCAACTCGTCGCGGCAGTTCCTCTCCCTGGATCGCTCTGCGAAACAGCTCGAGCGTGTCGGCAGACTCGCTGCGTCCTTCAACAACGCAATCCACACTCAATTCTTCGTACGTGTTCGTCTGAATGATCTGCCAGCCACCGGATCCGCCGACGATCACTTTGAAATTGTGCCGATACGGGCTGGCCTTGATCTTCGCGAACAACTCGCGCGAGTAGTGCGAATTGATCGGCATCTTCGACGAACCGAAGATCGACGTGTAAACGCCGGCGGCAAACGTCACGCCCAGCGGGTTGTGTGTTGAAACGGCGACGACGCGCGTGCGTGGTCCAACAAACTTGTGCAGGTCGTCAGGAAAACACGCGACCACGTCGTCATTGCGATATTCACGCAGCAGAGACTTCTCGACCAGCCTGACACCCGCGGGCATGTACCGAGCCGAGCCATCGGCGTTGTGCTCGACCTCGCGCCACTTCGGATACTTCCGGTTGATGACGCCTTCCATCCAAATTGGCAGCGAAGCCATTGCCATCTGAATGAAGTAGCCCGCGTGATCGATCGCTTCCGTCAGTGGAGCGGTCAAAACGATCATGCGGCCGCCATCGGCGGGTGCTTCGGGAACAGGTTGTGAATTGGATGCTTTGCGGTTTGAGAGTTTTCTGGGGACGCTCATTCAGTATCTTATCCAGGGGGTTAATAATCAGAATTGCGTGCTTACACTAATGAAAACTCGTGGGGTTGACAAGTCCTTCTTTTGCGCCGGACTCTGCTCCGGACGAGCATAAACGATCCATTTACATGTCGGTAGCGGCTATTGCTTCGATTTCAATTAGAAATTCGTAATGAAGCTTCCCGGTCGGGATCACGGCGCGAGCGGGGCGATTCTCCCCAAGGACTCGCGAATAGACCGTATTGACGCCGTCCCACAAATTGATATCAGCCACGGAAATATTGATCTTGAGCACGCGGTCCCAATCACTGCCGGCGGCTTTCAGAATCGCATGCACGTTGCGTAGCGCCTGTTCCGTCTGTTCCTCGATCGAGCCAAACTTGTGTTCGCCGTTCGGCAGGATCGACAACTGGCCCGCAACGAACACTAGACCATTGTAGACCGTCGCTTGCGAGTAGTGTCCTGCCGGCTTCGGTGCGTTCGGAGTATAGATTCTCTTGATTTCCATAAAGACTCCCTATTGCAGACTCAGGCCGGAAAAGCGCTCTCTTCAGTGACGCGTTTCGCTTGCTGGAAGTGTCGGTGTTCGTGAATGACGAGGATTCTGTACGTATCCATCAGACTGTAAGTAATCGGCGCCGCAACCGGTGAGGTGATGATAGTCCGCTCGAGATCCAAATGTGCCGTTGCCTTCATCTTTTCAACTATCTCGCCTTGCAGATCGACGAAGTCGTTGATAACTGAACCACTGATATCGCTCTGCGCTGGTTGAAACTTCTGCGGCGCTTTTACCTTGCGAGCGGAATCCGGATCCACAAACTTGATCAGCAAAGATCCCATGACGCGGGGAAGGAGCGGCAGGCGTTGCCAGATCGTCTGGTTCCGCCCGCTGACGGCGTCATCGATCGCCGGAAAATAAGATTTGTTCGTCGTGAGAAGATGGTCGAAGCATTGAGCAACGCTCCAGCGTTCGGGAGCTGGTTTCCAGTTAAGCTCTGAAACACTTAAGCGCCCGAACGTGGCTCTGGCATTCGCAGCGATAGCGTTCGCCTCAGTTATTAACTTCGCTAAATCGGCTCGTCCTAAATCCATATCTTGCAAATCCTGAAAATCCTGTAATCCTGTCAAACGCTGACAGGATTAACAGGATCTTCAAGATATTTTCTACTTAATCAATTGCTTGCAGTTTGACCACTCGCGTTCGTACCAGCGAGCCCACTGACAGTGAGCTTCGTGTCCGCATGCTGCCACGCCTTTTCAAACTCACCCTGGACACTCTTCGCAGCACCGTCCTTGTCCTGCTTTCGCAAACTCTCGGCAAGTCCGAACAGAGCGCGTCCGTTGCGCGGCCGTCGCAATATCTCGTCACGAAAAACCTTTTCCGCGGCTTTGTAATCGCCGTTCGCCAACAACGCTCCGCCGAGCACTTCGCGCGTCGGCAAATCCCAGTCGGCTGGCTCCGCGTAATCGGTCGCATCTTCAGCAGCAACGGCCTTCGTTAAGAGATCGAAAGCGGCTTGCTTGTCTCCACGAGCCAACGCGATCTTCCCTTCCAGCGCCAGCTCCGCAACCTTCAAGACGTTGACGGCCGGGTTGTTGAAAAGCCGTTCCTCCGTCAGGGTCTTGTCGACAGCACGTAACGCCGCTAGTTCCGCATCAGCCTTCGCCGTGTCTTTGGCGGCGGCATACGCACTGCCACGCGCAAAGTGCCAGAAGGCGGTCGTGATCTTCAGCGACGCATCCGGTTTCGGCTCCTTCAAGATCTCATCCCACTTACCGAAACGAATCATCGACACACTCGTGTACGGCAGAAACATCTCGAGCATCGGCATCGCTTTCACAACAGGCTTGACGTTGGCTTCGAGCTCACGCGCCGATTTGATCGAGTCTGCGTAACGTCCGTTCATGGCGCTTGCTGCCGCCAGGAAGTGGATGTTGTGGTTGTAGTACATCGCCGGGTAGAGACCGTTGTTACCGCTCTTCTGTATGTAATCGCGGTCAACGACGATCGCGTCAACGTTTGACTGCGCCGCCTGGAAGTAGTCCCCCGTGCGAATGTAAACGTGCGACGGCATGTGGACCAGGTGACCGGCGTTCGGCGCGATCTTGCCTAATCGTGCGGCGCTCGGAAGCGCTCGCTCGGCGTTTCTCGAAGCCTCGACGGCATGAATGTAGTAATGGTTCGCGCCGCTGTGATTCGGATCGCGACGCAAAACACTCTCGAGTGTCGAAACAATCTCGAGCGTGTTTTCGCCGGGTTTACCGTCGAGAGTCCAAAGCTTCCACGGATGCAGGTTCATCATGCTCTCGGCGTACAGCGTCGCCGCATCGAGGTCGTCGGGATAAGCCTTCGCCAACTCACCCATCGCGTTCTTGTAATCGACGGCGAGCTTGTGTTGGTCAGCCTGAATGTCGGCGGAGTAGCGCTTGGACAACGCGTCAATGTAAGCACGGTCGTGCTCAGACGCCTTCGGCGCGAGCTCCATCGCTTTTTTCAGGTTCGTGTAAGCCTGCACGAGTGCGGGCCCGTCGGCCGGCACGTTGTAGTTTGAACCGAGGGCGATCGCGACGCCCCAGTAAGCCATGGCCATCTGGGGATCGAGTTGGGCCGCCTGTTTGAACGAGCGCACAGCTTCTTCGTGATTGAAGCCGTATATGTACGCCAGTCCCTGGTTGAAGAACTTCTGGGCTTCGGGGTTGTTGGTTGTGACCGGGTGATTGATGTCGCCCAAGCCAGCCACCAATGTTGCGGGCGCCGGTTCCTTGGCTGGGGCGTGGCCGTGTTGGCCAAATACCACGATGGGGAAGAGCAGCAAAATCGCAAAGAACAGATGCTTCATTTCAAATCTCCTGCGCCGGCAACTCATGCCGGCAATGGTTGTCGTGAATACAGTCCACAACTCATAACGCGCAACCTACGGGGGAAACAGACCACTACTCGGCTCCGTACTTCAAATGCACCACTCTCGCTTTGCCTTTGGCGTAAACCGTGACGATAAAGAGGTCGTCAAATTTCTTCTCATCGATTGTCGGCACAACGTCGCCGCCGAGCATTTTGATAACGTCGGGGAGCGAATTGCTGTGACCGACCACGAGCACGCTTTCGCCGGGACGCTCCAGAATCTTGTTGACTACTTCCGCGGTTGATTCCTCCGCGATTAGCTTCCCGTTGGTGGGATTCGGTTTCAGAGTGATCGACGTGACGGCCACGCCGGCTTTCGTCGCAAACGCTTCGGCTGTTTGTTTCGTCCGCGCGAACTGCGACGTGATGATTGTTTTGACGCCCGCATCGCTCAGCACGCGGGCAAGTTCCTGTGAACGGGCGACGCCTTCCTTTTTCAACGGCGGATCGTCTTTCGGCTCGCTTTCTTTTTCAGCATGCCGGACGAGGAAGACGGTTACCGGCTTGAACTCTGGCTGGGCGCAAGCTGTTTGGAACGCGAGGGAAGAAACGAGCAGGGCGAGCAGGATTTGGGGGACTCTTTTGGTTTTCATCTTTATGTGCGTTCTTGTGGCCCTTTCCAATCTGGTGGCGCTTCGGGCCAGTGCTTGTCGGGACTCACAGGCTGTGACTGATCGGGTCCAAGCCGTTCCGGCTCGATCCTGGCGACGATGAAATTCTCCGGTGGCACAGGCGCGCCTGCCAAACGGCGGAGCAGCGCGAGTTGGCCCGCATGCGTCATCGCATCGGAGAAAGGCCCTTGCAGCAGACGTTCTTCAGACACGTCGTCGAGCAGCGGATCTCCGTTTCGCAGGTGTTGGGCCAGGAGCCCGAGCATCTCGTGAAAGCGCGCGACTTCTTCGTCGAGAGATTCTAACGCCTCCGGCCGATAGCGGCCACCGATGAAGTGGGTGCGAGCGTAACCGAGTACGCTGGTCATGTGACGGACCAACTCCGCAGGCGTGCGCACGCCTTCCTGCACGCGGAACGATCCGAAGCCAGGCGGCGCGTCGCGCAAGGCTTTCTGCGTGCGGTAAGCAAGTGCTGCGAGAAAGTGCGTCAGTAGTTTCCGTTTACTTTCCATGTACTCGACGACTCGGTTTGTTCATAACTCCTTGCGCATCGGCACAAGCTCGAGCTTTACGCCGCCGCCAAGATCAAGATCGAAATTGCCCTGCTCGACAAAACCGCACGACTTGTAAAACTCAATTCCGGGTAACGTCGCCATCAACTCGAGTGCGTTAAAATCGTGGGCTCTAGCTTCGTCCTCACAGCGCGTAAGAATCGCCCGCGCGATGCCTTTCCGCGCATGGTCCGGATGGATGAAGAAGGCGCGAATCTTCGCCGGTTCTGACGCCGGATCCAGATACCCTTTGTCCCGGCTTGAATACTGATCTCCGCCGAACAGAGTCTTTCTGCGACTCCAACCGCCGCAGCCGACCAGCGTCCCAGCATCTTCCGCCACGAGATAAGTCCCGTCCTCGATCAGATCCGTGTCGACGCCAAACACGGTTGCGATAGCCGCCTCGATTTGGGTGTCGTTGTAATGTTCGCGGCTGAGGTGCCGTGCAGACTCCGCGATCAACTGCTCGATCGCGTCACGCTCGTCCATCGTTGCTTGACGAATAATCATGATCGCTCTAGTTCATCGCCACTAACTGGTCCACGATCTCGTTCGCAGCATTGGGCCTTCCCATCTTACGCGCATTCGCCTGCATCGATGCGAAGCGAGCGGGGTCAGCAAGCAGCCGATCGAGTTTGTAAGACAACGTGCGCAGGTTGTTGCAACGGATCGCCACCGCGCTCTCGAGCAAATGATCGGAATTCCGCTCCTCCTGGCCGGGGATCGGGTTGACGATAACAAACACCAGCCCTTTTGCGAGTGCTTCGGAGGTCGTCAGGCCACCCGGCTTGCCCACGACCAGATCCGATGCCGCCATGAGCTCGTCCATCTCTTGCGTGTAGCCAAACGGCTTCAACAAAACTGTCGCGTCGGGTTTAGTGCGCGCCGCGAGTCGCGACAGACGCTTCTTCAACTCCTCGTTACGGCCACAGATCGCCACGATCTGCGCGCGGTGTTGTAACGGAAGCAGCGAACTGATGAGCGCATCGACTGAACCCACGCCAAACCCGCCTGCCGAGAGAAGAATCGTAATTCGATCCGGCGCCAAACTATGCTTCGCTCGCATCTCCTGTTTGTCTTTCTTTTTTGCAAACACCGGATCGATCGGGATGCCACTGACGGTAATCTTCGACGCGGGTATGCCGAGTGCCTCGAGATACACACGCGCCTCATCGATCACAACAAAGTAATGCTCGTAGTGATGGACCAGCCACATCGCATGGACGTCGAAGTCAGTGACGATGATTACCTGGCGGCTGGCTAGACGCTCTTTAGCTTTCAGCCACGATACGATTTCGGCGGGCAGAAAGTGAGTACAAACGATGAGGTCGGGCTGGTAGTCGCGCAACAGTTTGACGAGCGGACGCGTGTTGAGTTTGTCGAGCGCGAGCCGGCGCCGTTCGTTCTTCCAGGGCTTGTCGAGCTTGTCGTACATCCAGCCCGGCACCTCGGGAAGTTTGTTGACGAGGTCGATGTAGGCTTTCGAATAAAAATGGCGAAAGACTTTGTTCGTGTAGTTCAGGATGTCGAGGTGCTGGACTTCCCTGCTGTCGCCGTCCTCGCGCTGCTTGAAAGCCTTCTCAATCGCTTCGGCAGCGCGCATGTGTCCGGCGCCGGCAGACGCGGATAAGAGGAGAACTTTTTTAAGCATTGGGCTATTAACGCCGCTTGCAAAGACTCACATCGGTCAATGTCGAATGCCAACCGATGATCCACACGCTATTGCGGGTGGTACTGACCGCATCCAGGTGACAACCCGGACGATTATGGCCGCGTTGGTCGCGCGGGTGCGGCCGCACCAGCCGGATGCGTGCGGTTGTAATCGGCAATGAAATCTTTCGTGATATCGAGACTCGCAGCCGCATAGATGATCGGCACGCGGTTCGCATCGATCAGCAGCGTGATACCCCTCGACTGCGCGTACGCAGTCAACGCGGTCCCGATGTCCTTCTGCAATGGATCCAGCGCTGCCAGCGATTCCTTTTGATAACTCGCCTGTGCGTCTTCAGCCTTCCGCTTGATCTGTAACTCGAGACGATCGGCTTCATCCGACTGCTGAGCCGTCAACTGGGCATCCTGCAGCTGCCGCTTCTTCTGAATGTCAGACCGCATCGTGGTGAGACGGTCGCGCATGCCGCGGAGCTCGGTTCGGAGTGGCGTGAACTTCGCCTCGATCTGCTGCATCGCGGCCATCACCCGCGCGATGCCGTTTTTCTCGTCGCTGAACATCGCCGAATCGATGATGGCAATATTAGCCGGAGCACCGGCAGTAGCTGGAGCGCCTGCGGGGCGGGTCTGCGTCTGCACCAATACTGCGAACGCCGCAATCGCGACCACCGCGACAACTATGCGAAATACTTTCATTGCTTCAACTCCCTTGGAATAGTTTTGCGTATTAAAACAGTTTCCTTCAGAGCCGCAAAGATCCGCTGCGACCCAGAGGCCAAAACCGGCTCAAAAAGCACGTAAGTTGAAGGTTTACGTCCGCCGGCGATGGTTGTTGTTTTTGTGCGTCTCGGTTGTGATTTCCTTGCTCGGGATTTTAAGAATATGTTAGCGTGAACACAGCTTTCCGTCCTGTGGCCCAGAGCTACTAGCAGTACCCAGTACTTCAACCCCGCGGCGGCCTTCGTTTTTCTTCGAGATCCCTAAATTTTTGGAGGATATTGATGCGAGTTAGAGTGATTGTTCTGGTAACGGCAGTTCTCCTTCTCGGCGCGTTGATTACGGTTCCGACCATTATCGAGGCCAAGCGCTCCACATCGCCGGCTGCCGAAACTGCCATGGTGAATCCCGTTCAGGGAAGAAAGCCGGACGTTACGGTCGGCGAATCCATTCGCAATGACACGTCTCCGCCAGTCCGTGAAATGAAGCAGCAGCCGGTGTTCAAGCCCGAGCGGGAAGCGAACGCGAACCCGAAGATTGCCCATGTTCACAAAGACGCACCCGATCGCGTCGTCCAAACGTCTATCGCCGCGACGGAATTCTCCGGCGCCAACATGCCCACCGCTGACATGAACTTCAATGGCATTCAGTTTCCCGGAGTCTCGTGCAACTGCGCTCCGCCGGATACGAATGGCGAAGTTGGAGCTACTCAATATGTTCAGACAGTCAACGCCGGTTTTCAGGTTTTTGATAAGACCACTGCTGCGTCGTTGATGGGACCATCCGGCATCTCCACGATATGGGGCGGCTTCGGTGGCGTGTGTGAATTCAACGGCCACGGCGATCCGGTCGTGATGTACGATCAATTAGCCGATCGCTGGATCATCACGGAGTTTGCCGGCGTTTCAGTGCCGACAGACGAGTGTGTGGCGGTTTCCACGACCGGCGATGCGACCGGCTCGTATCATCGCTACGACTTTCACCTCGGTTCTAACTTCTTCGACTACCCGCACTTGAGTGTCTGGCCGGATGCGTACTACATGAGCATGAACGTGTTCAACTCTTCGGGCACGTCGTTCCTTGGCCCGCAACCCTTTGCTTTCGATCGTGCCAAGATGCTGGCCGGTCTGCCGGCGACGTTTATTACACCCGGCATCACCAACGGCCCAAGTGAAGAAACTTACCTGCCCGCGGATCTCGATGGAGCGACGCTACCGCCGTCCGGCGCACCTGGCGTGTTTGTGGAATGGCCCGGACTCGGCGCCTACAAGATCTTTCACTTCAATGTCGATTTCGCGACTCCGGCAAACTCTAGTTTTACACTCTTCGCGAGTCCTGCCGCCGCCGGTTTTTCACAACTCTGTGCGTTAACTCGATCGTGCGTGCCGCAATCCGGCACCACTTCGCGTTTGGATGGAATCGGCGACCGGCTGATGTTCAGGGTTTCCTATCGAAACTTCGGCACCCACGAATCTGTCGTTGGAAACTACACGGTCAGTTCTGGAGCTGTTGCTGGAATTCGTTGGTTCGAGCTGCGCAACGTGACAAGTGGACCAGTTACCGTGGCCCAGGAGAGCACCTATCAGCCCGACGACACGTGGCGCTGGATGGGAAGCGCCGCGATGGACAAAGACGGCAACATTGCGCTTGGTTACAGCGCTTCGAGCGCCACGATCTTTCCGCAGTTGCGTTATGCAGGACGGCTGGCTTCCGATCCGCTGAACGTGCTGGGTCAGGGTGAAGCGGTTCTCTTTTCCGGCACCGGAAGCCAAACGGGCACGAGTAGCCGTTGGGGTGATTACAGCTCGCTGACGGTCGATCCGATCGACGATTGTACTTTCTGGTTCACCAGCGAGTACTACGTGACGACGAGCAGTTTCAACTGGCGCACGCGCATCGGATCGTTCCGCTTCCCGACCTGCGGTAGCGTCAGTCCAACTCCGACGCCAACACCTACTCCAACTCCGACACCGACACCGCTCGTTCCGAATGCCCCAAGCAATCTAACCGGGACTGCCGTCTCTACTACTCAAGCCAATCTGTCGTGGACCGACAATTCAGGTAACGAGCAGGGCTTCAGTATCGAGCGTTGCACGGGTAACGGGTGCAATAACTTTGCACAGATCTCAACGGTGGGAGCAAACGTCACTAACTTTGCCAACACCGGCCTAACGGCCAATGGTCGATACCGGTATCGCGTTCGAGCGTTCAATGCGTCGGGCAATTCTGCGTACTCGAACATCGTAACAGTCAAGACTCCGAATCGGTAGCCTTAACCGCGGATGACACGGATTTAGATCGGATTTCGATCCCGATTGAAAATCCGTGTCATCCGTGGTTGTTAATTAATCGTGAACTCAATGTCGTCGCTTGTCTCTGAGAGTTTCTTGTCGCTGCTGTTGAAGGCTTCCACCTTGTAGCGGTAAGTTCCCTTCTCCAGTTGCTTGTTGACCTTGAACGACGCGTCGTCGACACGCTGGTTGATATACGGTGGAGTGATCTGGTGATCGTTCGGATACAGCGTGAACTTGTAGTACGCCGCAGCCGGATACGGCTCCCACTTCAGTTCGAGATCCTGCCCGCTGACCGTCGATCCTGCCTTCGGATTTACCACTTTCAGATCGCCTTTGAATAAATGAGTCGGCGCAACAAAGAGCGTCTTGTCCGCGACGACGTTGTACTTCGTCGCGCTGATTCCGGCAATGCCCGTGGTCGCGAAGACGTATGAGTCAGTGTCGAACACGCGGACCGTCAGCCCCTGGTACTCTTTCGGCTCCACGTTCGTGATCACGAAATCACCGTCTTTGTCGGTCTTCGCCTCATAAATTTTGCCACCGCAACCGCTCAGAAACCGGCTGAACGTCTCGCACAGTTTCACTTCGATATTCTCAACCGGCGCGCCATTGTAAAGAACCTTTCCCTGCACATTGCCGGTGCCGGGCGCAGGCTTCACCTTCTCGACACCCTCGACCGGCGCCGCTTCCGATGATCGGGCCACGCTACCGTTCTTCTTCATGCAACCTGTGAAAGTGAAAGACGTCAAAAGGCAGACAAGAGCAACCACGAATCTATTGAGCATCGCCAAATTTCACCTTTCGTTTTAGTATTGGGCAGCGGATTGTATCATTATGAAAAAGATAACGACCTTATCTCTTGCTCTACTGCTCACTGCATCATCCCTGGCATCAAGCCGAGGACAAGCTGAGAACCCTCTGGAAACGTTCTGGGCGGCTTTCAAAACGGCGGTCAGTAAACACGACGTCGAAGGTGTCGCTCGCCTTTCGCGATTTCCGATCGGAATGTCATACGGCATACCCAGCATCAAGACAAAGGCCCAACTCGTTAAGCGCTATCGCCAGCTTTTCAACGAACAATCCGATGCGGCTGCGTGCTTCAGTAAAGCCAAACCGGAGTTGAATGCTGAGAACCCGAAAGAGTTTACGGTTGCGTGTCCGGACGCCGCCGGAAATGAAGTGGTGATTTATCACTTCGAGCAAACGCGCACTGGTTGGAAATTTACCGCATTAGATAACTTGAACGAATAGCACCGCAAAATGCACAAAAATGTTCTTGTGCTTTTTGGGCGGTCTTGTCATTATCGGCTTCGGCCCGCGGAAGAGACCAATCATGAACAAATCAAAGATACTGTTCACCGTCGTTATCACACTACTAATTTCGTCGTCAGTTATTTCACAGCGGACGAGTGTGTCGCGGATCTTTCCTGTCTACGACAACGGCGGAAAACCTGACCTCGTCGTTGATCCACAACGCTTCGTCGCGCAGATGGAGATCGTCGATCGGCTTTTCAGCGAAGGCAGTTGCGCGATTCAGGAAGGCGCGGTCGGTGGCGCCGGTTACCGTCGCATCTTGCGTTTCGATACAGTCGTGATGAACAGCGGCGACGCTGACCTCGTCGTTGGCGATCGCAGTGATCCAAACAATCCATACGCCGATGCGTTTGAATTCGCTCCTTGCCACGGCCACTACCACATTCGTAATTTTTCAGTGTACGAACTACTGAGTTCCGATCGCACGGTTGTCGTCGCCGGTCACAAACAGGGGTTCTGCTTCGAAGATTCTTTCAAGTACGACGGCGGCAAGAGCAACGGATATAACTGCGGGTTCCAGGGAATCACTTCGGGCTGGGGCGACTGGTATTACAAGCAACTGACCGGGCAATGGATCGATATCACCGGAGTTCCCGAAGGCGATTACATCGTGCGTGTCACAATCAATGCCGCGGGCACGTTTGACGAAGGCAGCAACCGCTACACGAACGCAGTGGAAACTTCAATTCACGTTCCCGATCCGCGTAAGAAGGTGACCGTCGACAATTCCGCGGAAATCATCGACAAGTAGATTCTTCACTAACACGAAGGAGCAAACCGGATGGCAACTGGTCTCGCTGGCAGAAACGTCGGAATGATCCTGCTGGGTCTTTGGTTGATTCTCACCGGACTCTTTTCAGTACTTAGCGTGCGGCTCAATTCGACCGCGACGATGGGCCTGGCTGTGCTTGCAATAGTGGCGGGTTTGCTGATTCTGATACAGCGGTAGGCACGTCGGCGGGTTGCGCGGCTTCCTGGGCCAGCGGAGTGACCTGTGGGCGCGGTTCCTCATGCTTCGCATACTTGTCCAAGCCGAAGCCTAGAAAGATCGTCGCCACGATGAAGGCCGACGAGAAGAAGTAAGGCGACGAAACTCCTAACGTATCAAACGACCAACCGAAGAAAAGCGGCGCGATGATCCGCGCAACACCGCCATACGTCTGTTGCATGCCCATGTAAAGCCCGCGCTCTCTCGGACTGATCACGCGCGAGAGTAAAGATGTCACACACGGGAACGTGAACGCGGTTCCGAGCGGAATCAGGGCAACAGCGATTCCGAGCATCCATAGATTTCGCGACAGGGGCATCCCTACCACACCAGCCGCAAGCAACAACAGTCCGAGACGCGAAAGCTTCGCCTCGCCCAGCCAGTCAACCATCCGCCCGAGGAGAAGTACACGTGTAAACACCGAGATCGAGCCGATGTACATGAAGAAATAGCCGATGGTTTGTTCAGTCACCTGGAAGCGAGCATTCAGGAAGAGAGCGAGAACCGAGAAGCTCCCCTGGAACGCGCCGATCGATATCGCGTAGATCCAGATCAAGCGCGACGAGGGTTCGCTCGAATGCGAGACGACGCGCCAGATGGCCTCGCGCGAGCTGCGCGTGACCTCGCCCTCGACGGGCGCGTGTTCACTAAGATCTCGCGACTCAGTCAAATACCGCGCGGCGAAAGCGATATTTATCAGGCAAAGCATCGCCGCGATGATTCCCGGCGCGGCATGGCCCATCTGCAACGTCGCCGAACCGGGCATTAGATCGCGTTTACCCAACGCAATCGCGAAGGAGCCGAGCACTGGTCCAAGCGCGACGCCGAGGTTGGTTGTCGCTGAAAGCCAGCCGAGAGCTCGCGCCCGATCCTGTGGCGCAGTCGAGTCGGCGACGTATGCCTGGATCACGCCGACAGTGCCGCCCCCGGCGCCTTGTACGATTCGCGAGAGAAATAAGAGCAGCAGCGAGTGTGCAAAACCAAAAATCAGGTACGCGATGCCGGATGCGGTCAAAGCGATGAGCAGCGTCGGTCTGCGGCCTACTCGATCAGAGAACCGGCCCCACATCGGCGCGCTCAGTAGCTGGGCCACGGTAAAAGCGGCAATGATGAAACCGACGATAATGCCGATGCCGAAGTGAAAGCCAAAGATCTCGACTCCTGCACCGCCGAATTGCTTAACGTAGAACGGCAGGAGCGGAATGATCATCAGGAGGCCCACCATGTCGATGAACGCGGTAGCCATGAGCGTGAGGAGTTTCGCCGGAATCTTTTTGACTTCTCGCCACAGTATGTAAAGCAGTCCGAGCGCGATCACAAACAGCACGACACGGACTACCGGCGATTGGAAAGAGTGTGCGAAGTTCTGTTGCAGGAGCATTATTTACAAAGGCGAGTGTATGCTAGTCTCGACTCAGATGGCGAATCATACTACACGCGTTAAATTTTCGAGGAGAGGTGGGCGATGAAAGTAACTGAGTTTTTGCGGGAAGAATTGGATCGCGAAGTGGAACGTTCACGCAAAGCGCTCGAGCAGGTTCCGGACGGAAAGTACGACTGGAAACCGCACGAGAAGTCGATGCTTTTCGGTTACCTCGCGGAGATGGTGGCGACGATTCCGACGTGGCTCACGATGGAGATCAACCAGGACGAATTGGACGTCGCGCCGGCGGAAGGCAAAGGGATGAAACGTGAGCCTAAACAGACGAGCGCAGAGTTATTGAAAGCCCTCGACGACACCGCGCGAGATGCGCGCATTGCGCTCGAGAACACGACTGACGAGCACCTGGACACGAAGTGGAAGCTGCTCGCTCGTGGACAAGTCGTGTGGGAAGGAACGCGGCGGGAGATCATCCAGGAAACGATCAGTCACTGGTCACATCATCGCGGGCAGATGACTGTGTACTTGCGGTTGATGGGCGCAAAGGTCCCTGCCATCTTTGGACCATCTGCGGACGATCAGAGCTTCTAAACAACTGGGATCACAGTAAAGACTTGATCCAGCCGCCATCAACCTGGATCGAAGTGCCGGTGATGTAACTCGCACGCTCTGAAACGAGGAACGCAGCGAGCGCCGCAAACTCACGCGGCTCACCAAGTCGGCCCATCGGAATCTCTGCTTCCCACTTGGCATTGAATTCGGTGGTGCTGATTCCCTGCTTGTCCGCCATCATCTTCGCGAGGTCTTGCAACCGTTCGGTGCGCGTGTAACCCGGCAGGATATTGTTCACGGTAATGCCCTGCGCCGCGACTTCATTCGCGAGCGTGCGCGCAAATCCTGTCAGCCCAGCCCGCAAGCTGTTCGACAACATCAAATTCTCGACCGGCTGCTTCACCGCGATCGAAGTGATATTCAGAATTCTTCCCCAACGTCGTTCTTTCATCCCGGGCAGCACGTGGCGCGCCAACTCGATCGCGCTGAACAACGTCAACCGCGTCGCTTCTTCCCACTGCTCACGAGTCAATTGATCGAACGTGCCCGCCGGTGGTCCACCTGCATTCGTAACCAGGATATCGATGCGCCCGAATCTCTCATTCGCGGATTCAACCAAACGCATGATGTCATTAACCGAGGTGACGTCGGCAGGCACCGCGAGCACATGCGCGTCGCTAGCCTCAGCGATAGCCGCTGCGGTTTCGGCGAGCGTTTGCGGCTCGCGCGCGCAAAGCACAAGCGAAGCGCCTTCTGCTGCGAGTTCTTCGGCAACTGCGCGGCCCAGTCCACGACTCCCGGCCGCGACGAGAGCGACTTTGTCCTTGAGTCCGAGGTCCATCGTTACTTCTGCCTGAGATAATCGTCAGTCTTGTCGAGCCAGTCCTGTCGTGGCGGACTGAAGATGTCGACGTCGAGCGTATCTTCAAGCGCTTCGGCCTTGTGTTGGACGAACGATGGAATGTGCAGCACCTCGCCGGCGAGCACGTCGATCACCTGCGCTTCGTCTTCTCCGATCCAGAATCGCAGGCCGCCCTCGATGATGTAGGTGATCTGTTCGTTTTCGTGGAAGTGCCGGGGCACGATCGCGCCCTTCTTGAGATATACATGGGCGAGCATCATGCGATCGCCAGTTATTAAACGGCGGTCGAGCATGTCCGAAACTTGTTCTTTCGGCATCTCGTCCCACCGGTAAAACTTTACGGCTTGTTTGTTCATGAACCACAGATTACACGAAATCTGTGTAATCTGTGGCTGAATTAGTTCTGGCTGGGTTCTTTGCGCGCGCGAAGGATCTTGCGCAGCTTCATCCGCGCTTTGTGTAGTTGCGACTTGGACGTGCCGACCGCGACACCGAGCATCTTCGCGATCTCTTCGTGTTCGTGACCTTCAACGTCGTGCAACAGAAACACCGTGCGATATCCCGGCGGTAATTGTCTTAACGCATTGTCGAGGGCAATGCGGTCCATGACAGGCATCGAGTTCGGATTCTCGGTGCCGCTCACGATCTGTACCGGTGTTTCTCCCTCTTCCGTAGTCTTCTCGAGCTTCACGCTTCGCTTCCGGAAATGCATTAAGCATTGGTTAACCGTGAGCCGATGCAGCCACGTCGTGAAAGCTGAGTCGCCTCGGAAGCTGCCAATCTTACGGAACAACTGGATGAACGCCTCCTGCGCGAGATCCTCGGCTTCGGCGGCGTTTTGCGTCATACGCAGACACAGGGAGTACACCCGGCGGTTGTGACGCTCGTAGAGCTTCTCAAAGGCGCCCATGTCTCCTTTGCCGGCCGCGATCGCCAACGCAAGATCCGAATTTGGCGCCGGTTCAGGTTTGGTTGTGGCCATCAGGCCACCGTGCAGAATCGGGAAGACTTCGCTATTAGTCATGCGAGCATACTGAGCAATTGCGGGGCCACGAACTATTAGCCAAAAAGCCCGATATTCACAAAATTACCTCAGAATTTTTGGAATCTTTTAGACGAAAGCGGGTCTGCAACACTTAAACGGTGTACCTGAAATCGTAGGCACAAAAAAGCACAAAAAGCACAAAAGTTTCGCTGCAAAGCGTTTGTGCTTCTTGTGCCTGTTTGTGGGCGATTCGAAATCGCTTCGTGTTCGAGTTACGGTCGCGCTGCCGAATTCGGCTGGTTCAGGCCGCGGTTGATGATCATTTTCACGTCCACGCGTCTGTTCTGCGAACGGCCTTCTCGGGTCGCATTATCGGCCACTGATTCCGTCTTGCCATAACCCATCGGGGTCACAAACCGGCGCAGCGGAATCTTGTGCTGCACTGCGAGATACTGCACCACCGCCTCGGCACGTTGCTGGCTCAGCCGGAAATTCTTCGCATCGCTGCCGGTGGAATCCGTGTGTCCGGCAACTTCGATCATGTACGCCCTTGCAGTTGTCGCTTTCGCGGCGAGCGCGTCAAGTGCCTGCTTGGCTTCGGGCGAGAGCACAGCGCTATTTGTGCGGAAGTTGACGGAAACAGTCTCCTGCACGTCGTAGTCGTCCAGAGATGAAACGCGCTCGTTCACAGCCTTAACTTCAGCTCGCGCTTCGGCTGCGACTGCATACAGCTCATCCATCTGTCCAGCCACGCGTTCCATGTTGGCTTCCACCGGACCTACACGCACATCCGTGGTTTGCGCGGCGCGCATGTCCGATTCTCTGAAGCGAATCTTGTCGGCCACGAGCTGGCCCTGCGCGTCACCACGTCCTTCGACTTCAACGATCAGGCCTCGCAAAATGTCTGTAACCGGGTATTTCTTGCCGGAGCGGAGGAAGCCGCCGTTGGTCTTAATACTGGTGTTGTCGGTGATGAGAACTTGATAGTCCGTACGAGTGCGGTCGCGGATCGTGAAAACGTCAGCATCACGGTTGATCACCACACCCCTGAACTTCATCTTTGAGCCGCTCGGAACCGAACGCGCGTTCAGGCTTCGGTCGCGAGTTGCTTGTGTCGACGTGGTAGTTGTCTGTGTGGTTGTCACCTGGCCCAAAACAGCGGGCGCTACCGACACTAAGACGGCCAGAACACAGCCCACTGTGAATGGGAAAAATCTCCTAAAGCTCATAGTTTTTGCTCCTTCAGTTTGCCAGTTGCCTCTTCGAGGAATGCGTTCCGACGCACTCCAGGGCGCGTCTTCATGTCGGGGGCATTAACGGGGGGCGTCGAAATCGGTGGGGGTTGGAAAAACAGTACCAAAAGCAATTAGAAAATAAAAGCCTATCTTTAAATTAGAACAATGAACCCTGCCTCGGATGCGCTTGCTTTTGATTCGAGCTACGTCTGCGCTTGTTGTCCATCACAGTACGGCCATTGAGTGACGGCGAGATTGCATTTTCGTGACGAATGAGCGCGTCGAGGTCAACTCGAGGTTCCAGTTGGGTTTCAACTGTGCGAACGAACCGTTCCAGACGCCGAAAGCCGTCGAGTTTCTCGGTGTGCCCCAGCTTGGCGGCGTCGAGCGAGGAACGAAGGAAGTTCAGGGATTCATCGTAGGTCTTCAAAGGGACCGGATGCGGGTGCCCGTCCTTCCCGCCATGCGCAAACGCGAAGCGCGCCGGGTCGTTGAAACGACTTGGCGCGCCATGGACCACTTCAGCGACGAGGGCGAGCGACTGCAACGTGCGTGGTCCAAGTTTCTCCAGCAGTAGTAATTCGGTGAAGTCTTTGAGACCTCGTTCGTACGCAACCGCGAGCACGGCTCCAAGTCGTTTCAGGTCGACGTCCTTCTCACGGACGTCGTGGTGCGCGGGCAGGCGTAAATGACGTGCTTCGCTCAGAGTCTTGGCCGGGTGCTCGTGAGCGATCTCCAGCAAGGCTGACTGCGCGCGGCCAGCCTTTGTATCGACGAGGTTCATGATCGTGCCCTGGTTCTCGCCGAAGATCGCCGTGTGCGGCTCCGCCACGAAATCACGGACGGAAGCCGAGTGCCAGTGATACCTGCGCGCGAGTCCGTTTCGATCGTTCAGGCCTTGCTGGACCACTGCCCATTCGCCCTGTGACGTCAGGACAAAGCTGTGCAGGTAAATTTGAAAACCGTCGGCGATGGCGTTGTTATCAACTCGCGCGGTGAGTCTGCTGGTACGCACCAAAGCATCGCCGTCGAAGCCGCGTCGTTCAGCGATCGAGCGCAGTTCATTTGGCGTATTTCGCGAGAACCTGCCGCGGCCGCCGCAGATATAAATCCCGAGCTCATTTGCTTTCGGCGCAAGTCCGCGCTTCAACGCCCCCATCACGGAAGTCGTAATTCCCGACGAGTGCCAATCCATACCCATGACAGCGCCGAACGCCTGAAACCAGAAAGGATCGCTGAGCCGTGAGAGAAAAGCTGAGGCGCCGTAATCGTGAACAATGTTCTCAGTGATCGCGGAACCGAGCTTCGTCATACGCTCGGCCAGCCACGGCGGAACACGACCGCCGTGCAAAGGAAGATCCGCGATACCCGATCGTTTCATGTTGAAGATTGTAGCGGAAACTTATGACTGTTGCTCCCCGAGGCAGTAGCAGAGACCGTCAGGCGCGACGACGAAGAAGACCTTAAACTTCTTGTCGCCGTATTGATCGATCCTGAAGTTAGCCTTTTCGTTCTGTAGCCCATTCGCCTTTAACTCGGCAAAAGCGGTTTCGGCGTTATCGACTTCAAAGAAACAGCCGTCCTGAGTGGGATCGCCACCGTTCTCAGCAAGTCCTATCTTGATGTCGTCTCTCGCAAGGACGACGCTCTTGTGTGGTGAGTCATTGCGGGAAGCGACCTGGAATCCCATCACGGTTTCATAAAACGCCGTCGCCTCCTCGACGTTTTCAACAGGCAGATTCATGGCGTCGCCCTGGTAAGGCCAGGTACTCATGAACACTGACTTCATACATTGCTACTCCTTCTTGCTTACACGGCCAATGTAAAAGCCCGCCCCAAAAATCATCGTGAGCAGGAAAAACACCGGGATGAGCATAACAAAACTACCCAACAGTTCCTGGAACATTTGCTACCTCCGATTTTGAACTGACGTGAGATCAGGGGCGTGATGTAAGTTAATGTAATCGATCGCCAGCGAAGCAGGCAAGGTTTTGATCAGTTCTGTAACTCCACCGTTTAGGCTAGAATATGCGACGAACCGCGTGCGATAAAACTCGTATTGGTTATTCATGACTGACGCAGACGACCCGGCCGGCAGGCTCAAGGACGAGCAGGTAGCAAGGAGAAAGCGCGAGGAAGCTTTACCCGAGCGTCTCCTGCGCCGCGTGCTTGAAGGTATGGGCAACGTCGTAGACCGCAGATTAGGTCGCACTGTCGAGCCAAGGAGTGGGTTAACGACCTCGAAGCTCATCGAGCGCATGAAGAAACTGATCGATGAGCGCGTCAGAGACGAAGGCAACAAAGGACGGATCGCTCCACATCACCTCACCTTGAAAGTCGAGTGGGGTACTCACTCAGAAGCACCGCCCGAGATTCTTCACGACCTGAAAAATGAAGTGCTCGCCGCGGCGATCGATCACATCAACGATCATCGTTATCGAACTCTCGCGCCTGTAACCGTCGAAGCAGAAGTCGACATTTTCACGACCGGCATCTCGGTCGATCCGACGTTTGGTGAATTCGAAGAAGATCTCAGGCGCCAGGACGAAGAGATGCGAGCCGCGAAAGCAGGCGTGCCCATCCCGGGCGCGGCCCCGCCGATGCCCGACATCCAGGTGATCGCTCGTGTCACCCTCCCACATGGCACCCGTGAGATTCCGTTGATCTTCAAACCCGGCGGCAGACGGCTCAACGTCGGACGCGCCTCCGATAACGACCTCACTCTCAACGACGCAAGCGTTTCGAAAATACATGCAGCTCTCTTGATGACAGGCGAAGGCACGCTCCTCGTCGCCGACACCGGTTCGACGAATGGCACGTACATTAACGGCCGCCGCATCGCGTACGGCGAGTCGAGATTGATCGAAGACGGCGATGTGATTGGCTTTGGCGATGTGGAAGTACGATTGCGGAAGAGTGAATAACGCGATTTACATGAATCTACTCTTATCATTTCTAATCCTCTTCCAAACTCCCTCACCTTCTCCCAGTCCGACTCCTCCTGTACTTGAAAGAACGCCTGCACTATTCACACTGATTTACGTCGGCGGGTTTGCGCTCATAATCCTGCTGCTCGTGCTCGGTCTTATTCGCAACCGGAAACAAGCGGTCGCGCCAATCCCGGCAGATCTGCCGCGAGAAGTCAGGAGACGACTCGGATCGACTTCGACCAATCGCGGACTGCGCGCGCTGCGCTGGTTGTTTCTATTACTTTCAATCGGACTGTTTTCTTTCCACATCTACTGGGCACGGTACGCACCCGAAGAAAACGAAAAGTTTCAGGACCTGAGTTACAAGGACCTGCGCGTTCGTCGTCTCTCGGAGTCAACTCTGCGCGGCTGGATCTTCGATCGCAGTGGCCGGGTGGACCAGCCGCTTGCTTATTACAAACGCGACTCGAGCGGAAACATCAAGCGCGAGTATCCGATGGACAAGGCGCTGGCCCATCTCTTCGGATCGGATCGCGGCGATCCGGGTTTGGAGCGCGCGCTGTTTGGAGTTCAGAGCGGCGCGCTTCCCGAAGCGCTCAACGTCGTCAAGGGACAGGAAGTCGAGTTCAAAGGCAACCAGGACGTTCGCCTCACTATCGATCGTTCATTGCAACAGGCTGCGGTCGAACAGTTGAAAGGCAAGCACGGCGCGGTCGTCATTCTCAATCCGCAAAACGGCGACGTGCTCGCGCTGTACAGTGAACCTTCCTACAGCCTGAGTGAAGTCGACGACGAAGCGACGTGGATTCGTCTCGAAGCGAATGAACGCGACAAGCCTCTCGTGAGTCGCGCGCTCGGCGCGTACTACATCCCCGGTTCGACTTTTAAAACCGTCACGATGACGGCCGCGTTCCTCGCGGGAGAACAGGACACGGAGTTCACATGTAGCGGCGGTGGGTACTACGCGGCGCCCGGCGCGAACGTGATCTTCGACGATGGTGGACCAGGCGAAGTACACGGTCGGATCAAGATCGATCACGCGTATGAAGTCTCGTGTAACCAGTACTTCGCGCAGATGGGTGTGAAGCTGGGACCGGAACGACTGAAACGCGCCGCGCAGTTGCTCGGCATCGGTGCTTACGACACACCCTCGGAAGCGCTGCGCGGTCGCAAGCTGCCGGAGATTTGGAACGCGAGCACTGACGCGATCAAACGCGCCCTCGCGCCGCGCGAAGCCACGATCGTCACGGGCAAACAGGTGACGCGATACGATCTGGCGTTGATGGGTTACGGTCAGGGTTTTGCCGGACAGATGACACCTTTCCAGATGGCGCTGGCCGCGGCGGCAATCGGAAACATGGAAGGCAAGTTGATGAAGCCGCGGATCGAAATGAACGTTGCGCCGCAGGTGTTCAATCAAGTAATGACAACGCAGACCGCCGCGCGGCTTCGTTCGATCATGGGACTCGTCACGGGTGGTCCCAGCGGTACGGCGCGTGGCGTGTTTGGACCAGTGAAGGCTGCCGGCATAAACACGGGCGGCAAAACGGGAACGGCGCAGAAGATCGTGCCCGTTTACGATCCAAAGACCGGCGAACCGAAGACGAGACACAAGGTCGAGCGCGATAATCGCGGCAACGTCATTCGCGAGTACGATGAAGTCATCATGGACAACGACAACCCGCGGATTGACGGTTGGTTTCTGTGCATCGCGCCGCTCGAGCGCCCGCAGCTCGCGATGGCGGTGATTGTCGAGGGTGGTGGATACGGATCGAGATCCGCGGCCCCGATCGCAGCGGCGCTCGTATTGAAAGCGAGGGACCTCGGGTATTTCAGATAAAGCGCCGCCGATTTACGCAGATAAACGCTGATCTGCGTTATCCGCGTAAATCCGCGGCTAAATAAAAATGAAGAATCGGGCGTCATCACATTTATTGATCATCCTCTTGATTCTCGGCCTTGAAATCACGGGCTACGTCGCCGTGCATCGCGCGGGTTTGCTGCGTGGCTACGAGACGTCGATCATCGGCGCCGTGCGGGACCTGATGATGTTCCTCCCGTTGATGATCCTCGTCATCTGGCTGTCACGCAATAAACGCTTCGCCGGTAACTGGGTCTTGTTCACGACTGCGATCCTTCTCTTCTCCTTCGGCATGTTGATCCAGTACCGCCTCTACAGCGATCCGGAGTACAACGCCCGCAACAAGGCCGCGGCGCGCGAAGAGAAGATGCAGGCGCTGCGCACGCGCTACATCATGGAGAATTACGATCCGGTGAAGAAGCAGTTGATGGGTCTGCCGCCAACTCCCGCTCAGCCGATCAACATCGATCAGATTCCGAAGAAAGAATCCAACTACTCGCTTTGGAACGCGCTAACTTCGAGTTACACATGGATCCCAGTCTTCTCCTTCCTGGCTTTCGCCATCGCTTACTCGATGTGTGTGCGCGACGGCTTCTTGTTATGGCTACAGCGCAACAGTTTCATCATCGTTCTGTTCACACTGTTGCCACTCGCGGTCGCGGTCGTCACTTCGAGCGCCGGCAAGGCACTCGGCAACATGACGCCGTGGGAACCTTCAAAGATCCCGTTCCTCGTCGGCTTCGCAGGCATACTCACTGCCCGCTACAAAGATCTCGCTGAAACTTACTGGGGCATTCCGCGCGCGCGCGACATCGTGCCGCTGCTCGTCATGGCGATGCTGCCGTTCGTCCCGTTCTTCGCACTAAAAGACTTCGGCCAGATGCTGATCTTCAGCGGCGCGTACACGACGCTCTACCTCGTCGCCGTTCGTCGCTGGCCACAGCTCCTGCTGTTTGTCGGTTCTGTATTACTGGTGATCGGAATCCTGGTCGTTGGCGCGCTCCCGCGAGACGTTCAGGAAAAAGTTCCGCTGCTGCCGACCATTGCGCGTCCGATCAGTTCAGCTCTTCCCTCGCGCATTCAGCAACGTTTCCATTTGTGGCTCGACGGCTTCGATCCGCCGTCGCCGGAAGTTTCATGGTGGAAGAAAGACTATGAAGACGCGCTCAACCGGGATCCGCGACTGAAAGAACTCGCGGAACAAAGTCCCGCGATGCAGAAGACCGTGAACGTCGACATCTGGTTCGACAAGCTCGCGTTCCAACCTGCGCAAGCCGTGTTTGGAATTGCTTCCGGACGAACGAGTGGACGCGGTTTCGGTCTCGGCTTTCCCGAAGTCATTCCAATCGCCGATTCAGACTACGTCTACGCTGCGATCGCGGAGGAGACCGGCTTGATCGGCGGCGCAGTAATCATCCTCGCCGTGATTGTTTTCGTGGTCGCTGGAGTTCGCACTTCGCTTGAGGCGCGTGATATGTTTACGAAGCTGTGCGCGGCAGGTCTAACAGCGTTTATCGGTTTTCAAGCGTTGGTGAACATAGGCGGTATTCTCCGAGCTTTGCCGATGACTGGAATCACGCTGCCTTTTGTTAGTCATGGTGGCTTCAGTCTCATTACGAGCTTCGCGATGTTGGGAATGCTGATGGCGTTTTCAAATCGAAATGCTCGCGACCGAAGTATATTGGATAGGCCGGTAGCTAAGAGTTCTTCTCCCCTTAAGCTGGAGGCAGTTCAATGAGCGAAGACACTAAAACTTTCCAGATCCAATCCGCTGTGCTTTCAGATCGCGGGCTGAACGAGCGTCGGCCTTTGAACGAAGACGCCTATTTGAACGATCGCGACCGATCGATCTTTGCTGTCGCGGATGGAGTAGGGGGCGCGGAAGCCGGTGAAGTTGCATCGCAGACCGCGATCGAAGTTCTCGACGAGGCGTTTCGCCATCAGCTCGACGGCGCTGACGTCGAAGACCTGATGGAGCTCGCGATTCAGCGTGCCAACGCATCCATTCACCAGATGGCCCAGGAGCATGCGAAGTTTTCAATGATGGCGACGACGATCGTCGCTCTCCATCTCAAAGGTAACATCGCGACTTTCGGACACGTCGGCGACTCTCGTCTCTACCGGCTAACACCTGACGGGCAACTGCATCGCGAAACCGAAGACCATTCGATCGTTGAAGAGGAAGTGCGCGCGGGCCGAATGACGCCCGAGCAGGCGGCGAATCATCCCAGTAAGAACGTGATCAGTCGCGCGCTCGGCGCCGAGCAAGGCGTGGAAGTCGACATGAAGACGATGGAAGTCGAGGACGGCACCGAGTTTTTACTCTGCACCGACGGCATCACGCGTCACATTTCAGACAACGAACTGCGCCAACTGATGGTCGTCAGCGACAACCTCGACGATCTTTGCAACGAGTTGAAACGCCGCTGCTACGAGCGTGGCGCTGAAGACAATTTGACGGTTGTGGCGGTGCGCGTCGGCGAGCAGCTCAAGTCGAACGAACGAGTCGCGGAGATGGAGCCGACGATCTCACCGGAGACGCAGCCGATTTATGCCGCGCAGTCAGGCAACGGCTCAACGCGCGACACGACTTTCCTGCCGGCATCGCGAATCGCGTTTCCCGGCCCGCCGCCTTCCGAGACACTCGATACCCGCGAGCCGCTCAACGTGGCGGATCCACGGGTCGAAAGAACGGGCAGCGGCGCCGGTCGTGTGTTGGGTGTGCTGCTGGTGCTCGCATTGCTCGGTGCGGCGTTCTACGCCGGTGCACGTTTCAAAGAACGGATTCCCTTCCTGGCCAGTAATAAAGCTCAGCCGGTTGTAACCAATACGCCCGTGACCAGCGCGCCGCCCGAGGAGCCTTTTGTGCAGTTTGAAAAAGCCCGCAGGCAGGTGGATCAGGATCCGCGCGCTTGGCTCGCGAACGACATCGGGAAAGAGTTGCTGAAGTCGGGAGTACAGAGTCCCCTCGATTCGCCGAACCCGGAGTTTTTGTATCTTTACGGCCGCGCAAACCTTCTAACCGGAAATACAGACGAGGCCAGCAAGGCTTTCGACGCGACGATCAGCAAAGCGGATCTCAATCCCTCGCCTGCTAATTCCACCATTAAGAAGGAAGCCATTCTCGGTCTGGGCTTGATCGGTGTTCGGACACAGAAACAACAGGACAGGTGGAAAGTACTCAATCATTACCAGGAGTTGACGAAGCCTCCCGCCAACTCGAACGCCCCCTAAACACTGAACCCTTATCTGTTTGCAATGCATCTAAGGTGCGGTTTTGTACTTTTGTGCTTTTGACGTGGACTAATGTCGGAACTCAAACTCCAACAGAGCAGACTCGATGGCCGCTACGACATTCTTGAATGTCTCGGCCGCGGCAGCTATGCGGAGATCTACGCCGCCAATGACAACGCCGCAGCCGAAGATGCGCCAAGCACTGTTGTCATCAAAGCACTCAATCTCTATCTCCAAGACGCGCCTGACGCTGAATTGGAACGCACACTCGTTT
This sequence comes from Acidobacteriota bacterium, assembly GCA_046733535.1. Classification (GTDB taxonomy): domain Bacteria; phylum Acidobacteriota; class Blastocatellia; order Pyrinomonadales; family Pyrinomonadaceae; genus PSRF01. Next base: position 2,449 of record JBKPPH010000200.1, on the reverse strand, counting down.
CGAATTTTCAAAACGAGGCAGTCGCACTCGATCGTGTGCGTCACCCGAACGTCATCAACCGGCTCGGACACGGCACCGCGATCGATCTTGCCGGCACTACGTTTCACTACATCGTGCTCGAGTATCTGCCCGGCGGCGACATGTTTGCCCTCACGAAGACGCGCCCCCTTTCGATCAAGCGAGCGCTCTTCTACCTCGAGCAAGTCTGTTCCGGTCTCGCACACGCGCACAAGTGCGGCGTCATTCATCGCGATATCAAGCCGCAGAATCTTTTGCTGACGGCTAACCAGGAAGTGGTGAAGATTGCCGACTTCGGCGTCGCGCGGATCGATCCGGGTGACGGTGCGATCACGCGCGTCGGAACAAACATTTATTCCGCGCCGGAGCACAATCCGTTGATGCAAACCGGGCAGCTGGATACAACCGGGTTGCGGCTGCCTCACAATCATTTGACTCCGGCGGCTGATATCTACTCGCTCGCGAAGACGACATACACGCTGCTGGCCGGAGAATCACCGCGCCGGTTTGCACAACACGCGATCACGGATTTGCCGCCGCACGTGCGCGACGAGGAATGGGCGGGTGCTGTGCTGCGTGTGCTGGAGAAGGCGACGCAGAGCCGACCCGCCGATCGTTATCAAACCGTTGAAGAGTTCTGGGACGAGATCGCGGACGCGAGTCTGCCCCCGACGCGACCGCTGCAAATGGTCTCGCCCAAGATGCTGGCGCGAAGGCCGAGTGCGGATCTTTCAGTCGAACCGGAGGAAGAGTTCACGGAAGCGGCGCCGCCGCGACCTCACTTCGCTGTTCCGAACCGAAGGGCAGAAGCAGAATTAGACACGCTCAAGCGACCGCGCATCGTCGTTCCGATCAGTCTTGAAAAGGAAATTCGCGCGCAGCAGGAATTACTCGAGAAGAAAGCCGGGCGGCGGGCCTTGAAGAACGCTGTGCCCGGCCCGGTGCTGCCCGCGAGCAGGAAGCGACGTGCGTTCGTTGCGCTCGGGTTGATTCTCGCGTTCTCGGGCATGCTGCTCGCGACACACAAGTACGTCACCACGCGCTGGAACCCTTTGGCGGGTGTTACGCAGGCGGTTGAGCCTGTCGTAATCGGCCGCCAGGGTGTCACCACCACCGACGTGAATCTGCGCCCGGTCGCCAACGTCGCAAATACACCAATCGGCCTCGCTGAGTCGGGTTCGAAGGTTAAGGTTTTGAGTGCTGACAATAACTGGTTTGAAATTCAAGTGGTGGAACACGCCCGGCCGAAGATCGATCCGTATTCATCCGACCGTGGCTGGATTAACAAGCGTTATGTGCGGTTTGATTAAACTTCGCGTGCGGAAAAAGGAGCGACAGATTGGGCCTGCTTGAATCGATCAGAAAATGGATAGACGGTGAAACAGGCGAGGATCTACTCGAAGCCGCCGACGAACATGCAAAGCCGCGACGCGTTTGGGAAGAGTTTCTGGTGAAGATCGCGCGCGAAGTTGAAGCTGCGATGCAGCGCGAAATGTTCACGCCGCCGGGTGGTCCAACTTATATTCCGCGCGAGTACATCGTTTACCTCAGCGCCGACGACGACAAGGAGTGGCAGGGCGACAAGCGTCGTGGATTGGAGCAGGGACTGTTTCACGTTCTGTCGGAACGCGCACGCGAGCTGAGTGGGACAACGCAACTCGCGGTGAAATCATTTGCGGTGGAACTACGCGTTGATGGCACGCTGAACAAGGGCGAGTTTCGCGTGCAGCCGGTGTGGGACGAAACGGAGAGTGGTCACACGATGGTGACCCCGCGTGTCGATCCTTCCCGCACTGCCCCGACGTTCAATCCCAACGACACGGTTGTCGAACACGCTTCGGATAGCAGTGAAAGCGAGCAGACCGTGGTCCGTCCGAAAGCTCAGCCGCTCTACTCGATCGAGGTCTGGCGCAGTGGCGTGCGAGAAGCTGTCGTGCCTGTGACAAAGGGCGAGATAACGATCGGTCGCGGCTCACGTAGTATCTCGGTCGATCTGCCGATCAAAGGCGATCCGGAGGTGAGTAGAGTTCATGCGGTGTTGTCGCGCGACAACGAAGGACGCTACTGGCTGGTCGCCAAGGGACGCAATCCAACGCTCGTCAACGGCAAAGAGATCTCTCGCGAAGAACCCACCGAAGTCGCACCCGATCAAAAGATCGCCATCTGCAACTTCGTCCTCCGCATTCAACCCAGATGAGGCATGCAGCATATCAAGATGGCTTTGACTCGAAACTCCAGGATCATTCTTGGAGACAGTCAGTACAGGGAGCGGTAGCGACCTGGTCAACGATGGGAGTCAAAATCTTAGGAAATATCGCATGCTGATCACTGACCAGGTCGCTACCGCTCCCTGTACTGACTGTCCCCAAACCTGACGCCCGACTTTTGAAGCAAGGCTTATCAAGACTTCCGCAGCCGCAGCCTTCAGCAG
>JBKPPH010000199.1:0-11784 GCA_046733535.1 Acidobacteriota bacterium | reverse complement strand
AAGCGACCAGCGTTTGCGAGTGGCGAGATTAGTCTGGCGATCCCACCTTCAACACGACGACTGACGCTCGTCGCCACGCCACGCTCGAGGACCATGCTGCCGGGCGGACAAACAGTGATAGACGTCGACGTCAAGGATCCGGAAGGAAAGCCGGTCGCAGATAGTGAAGTCGCCGTGGTAGTCGTCGACGAGGCAGTACTGGCCCTGACTGATTACAAAATTGCAGACCCGGTCACGGCATTCTATCCCGATCGCGAGGACGGAGCGGACGATTATCACTCGCGGAAGTCGTTATTGCTTGCCTCGCCAAAAGCGCTGACCGAGGAGAGGGAAAAGTTTATCGAGCAGTACTGGGCCCGCAATTCCAGAGCAGGGGAGGTCAATGCCTCGGTTGCCGAGACCGTGACCGTCAGTAGTATTACAGCGCTGCCTCTGGAAGGGCGCAACCTGGCGGAGCTAATGTTACTAACACCAGGAGTGGCTGCTGCAGGCTCGAAGAACCAAATCCGCCTGCGCGAAAACTTCAATGCGCTTGCTGTCTTTGCGCCATCAGTTCGGACGGCTATCAATGGCCGAGCGCGCGTGCGCGTGAAACTCCCCGACAATCTGACGCGCTATCGAGTAATGGCAGTGGCTGTCGCGGGCGGAAAACAGTTTGGCGCGGGTGAGTCGGCAATCACTGCGCGCCTTCCGTTGATGGCGAGACCTTCAGCGCCGCGGTTTCTTAATTTTGGCGATCGCTTTGAGTTGCCGATCGTCGTGCAGAACCAAACCAATAACGCGATTAGCGTCGACGTCGCGGTACGCGCGACGAATGCGCAATTGTTTAGTGAGACAGTTTCGCAGTCGTCGATGAACGAACATGCGCCCGCAGTCCCGGCGAAAGCGCTCAGCTCAGCCGGGCGGCGAGTGGTAGTGCCTGCGAATGATCGGGTTGAAGTACGCATCCCGGCGATAACGGTCAAGCCGGGCGTAGCACGTTTTCAAATCGCCGCCGTGTCCGGTCGCTGGTCGGATGCGGCGGAGATCTCTTTACCTGTGTGGATTCCGGCGACTACTGAAGCGTTTGCCACCTACGGCGAGATCGATGAAGGCTCAGTCGTGCAACCCGTGCAGGCGCCGCAGAATGTGTTTCCACAGTTCGGTGGGCTCGAGGTTGAAACCTCCTCGACGCAGTTGCAGGCGTTGACCGACGCCGTCTTGTATCTCGTGAATTACTCGTACGCCTGCGCTGAACAGCGTGCATCGCGCATCATCGGGATTGCAGCTTTACGAGATGTGCTCACCGCCTTCAAAGCTAAAGACTTCCCGTCAGCCACGGAATTGGAATCTAAAGTGGCGGACGATCTCAAGGCTCTGCAAGGCATGCAGAACGACGATGGTGGCTTTGGTTTTTGGCGTCGGGGAGAGCAATCGTGGCCATACCTGAGTCTCCACGTCGCACATGCGTTGGCGCGCGCGAAACAAAAGGGTTTCGCGGTTCCGCAAGAAATGTTCGAGAATGCGCGGCAGTATGCCGCCGCGGTGGAGTCAAACATTCCTGCTCACTATTCAGCGGCAACGCGCCGGGCGATCATCGCCTACTCGCTTTACGTGCGCGCCCAGATGGGTGAACGCGACACTGCGCGCGCGCGCAAACTGATCGCGGAAGCGGGACTGCAAAAGTTGTCACTCGAATCTGCCGGCTGGCTGCTTTCGGTGCTGACAAACGACAAGGAATCGGCCGTTGAAGTAAATGCTATTCGGCGCCTGCTCAACAACCGTGCGATTGAGACGGCGGGCACGGCACACTTTGTTTGCTCTTACAGCGACGATGATTATTTGATTCTCAATTCTGATCGACGTGCCGACAGTGTCATTCTCGAAGCCCTCATCGGCGATCAACCGCAGAACGATTTGATTCCCAAGCTGGTGCGAGGATTATTGGCCCATCGCAAAAAGGGGCGTTGGGAAAACACGCAGGAGAACGTCTTCACTCTGCTCGCGCTCGATCGCTACTTCAACACGTTCGAAAAGGTCACTCCGAATTTTGTGGCGCGCGTTTGGCTCGGCGACGCGTATGCCGGTGCACAGGATTTCAAGGGCCGTTCCACGGATCGGCAAGTGGTGAATGTGCCGATGCGTTATCTGACGTCCTCGCCGGCAGATGTAACTCGGAACTTGATTGTGAGTAAGGAAGGGCAGGGAAGGCTCTACTATCGCATCGGTATGAACTATGCACCCGCCGATTTGAACTTGAAAGCGGCAGACTATGGGTTCACCGTGAGCCGCACTTACGAAGCGATCGATCATCCCGGCGACGTCACGCGCGACGCTGAAGGCGTGTGGCACATCAAGGCCGGGTCACGTGTGCGTGTGCGGCTGTCGCTGATCGCGCAGGCACGACGTTATCACGTGGCATTGACTGATCCGCTGCCGGCGGGTTTCGAGTCACTGAATCCGGCACTGGCGACGACCGAACGTATACCTGACGACACGTCTGATGAGCGCCAGCGGCAATGGTTATGGTTCGATCATCAGAATCTAAGAGACGAACGCACCGAAGCATTCACATCGTTGCTTTGGGAAGGTGTTTACGACTACTCGTACGTCGCCCGGGCCACGACGCCAGGATCGTTCGTCGTGCCTCCCACAAAAGCCGAAGAGATGTACCATCCCGAAACATTTGGACGCGGCAAGACGGATCGCGTGCGCGTTGAGTAACTGAACCTTAGTGATCCGTGCATATCCGTGCTTACTATCCGTGGTATCCGTGGTTAATCGCTGCGCAACGTTCGAATCGGATCGATTCTTGTTGCTCTTAGGGCAGGAAGGCCAGCGGCGAGGAGTGCGATACAGACGACTAGCGTCGCCATCAGAAAGTAGATCAAGGGATCGGTCGCGCTTACCGCGAACAGAAGTGATTTCATAAACTGATTTAGGGCCAGCGATGCGGAAAAGCCGAGCAAGAGTCCCGCACCGACTAAAATAGCGCCTTCTCCAAGAATCAATTTCATCACTGCGCTTTTCTGTGCGCCCAACGCGACTCGAATGCCTATCTCTCTGTTTCGCTGGACCACCGTGAAATTCATCGTCGCATAGATTCCCGCCGCGGCTAACAACACAGCCAGAAATCCAAATGCTGAAAACAGCCACAAATTGAACCGTCTCGGCGCTACGGCATCAGTGACGAACTCATCGAATGGCCGAACATTGAAGACGACTCCGCGTGAATCAAGTGCTTGTAGTGTTTGTTGGACGGGAACGATCAATGACGAAGGAGTGGTCTTCGTCTTTACCACGAAGTTCATGATCGGAAATGTCGAAGACTGCTGATAACTCACGTAAAGCGCAGGTTCGGCATCCAGCTCCAGACTCCTATGTTTGATACTGGCGACTACTCCTACAATCTCACCTTTAACGTACTGCGAATCTCCGTCGAGTCGAATACCAACGGGATCTCGTCCTGCCAGGTATGTTCGAGCGAACGCCTCGTTAATTACGAACGCCTGGGGCGCGCCCTGCCGTTCACGATCGTCGAACAAACGGCCCTTCTTCAATTCCACTCCACCCGTTTCAAAGAAAGACGGTGACACTACGCGGTAGTCGGCGACTCGTTCTTCAGCCTTCGTAACGTTCGTCTCGCCCGCGATCCGAAATGGCAGCTTCATTGTGCGGCCGCCGAGTGGGAGGTGCGATATCGCTCCAACCGAAGTCACCCCAGGTAACGTACTCAGCTTCTCGAGTGCGTCATGAAAAAGCGCGATGCGTTTCGGGCTGCCATTCGGATAATCGGCGAAACTCAACGACAGTCCAGCCGTCAGCAGGTGATCGCCTTTGACTCCAGTATTGACAGCCTGCAACCGCCAGAAGCTCTTCACTACGAGACCTGCACCGGTCAACAGGATCAGTGCCAATGCGATTTGTGCAACGACCAGGATTCGACGAGTTCGATTGGACCGTCGAGGAGTGGTCCCGACGTTGTTTGTGTTTTTAAGTGCATCGTTGAGTTCCAACTGGGACGCTTGAAATGCGGGAAACAAGCCAAACATGATCGTGCTGAGACATGAGATCGCGAAAGCGAAAAAGAAAGCGGGCACGCTCAGCGATGATTCCGCTAGCCGAGGTATTGAAGCCGGTCCCATGCTTCGCACGATGGAAAGACACGCGGCGGCAATAAATACTCCGAGCGTGCCGCCGAGAGCGGAGAGCAGCATGTTTTCGATCAGGAATTGCCGCACTATCCGGAACCGGCCGGCGCCGAGTGCGAATCGTAAAGCCAGCTCGCGACGCCTGACGTGAATGCGTCCGAGCTGCAGATTTGCGACATTCGCACACGCGATGACCAACACGATTGCAACCGCACCGAACAACAGAAGCAATGCCGCGCGTGAGTTGCCGAACAGATAGTCGCGCAACGGTTGAAGCTGGATCTGCCAACCTTTATTCGTGTCGGGATAGAGTTCTGCTTCTCGCTGCGTCAACGTGTTTATTTCGGCTTGGGCCTGTTCGATGTTGACGCCCGGCTTGAGTCGCCCAATCGTGCGCCAGTTATGTGAGCCGCCGCGATCCCGGTCTGTGATCTCAGTTATGGTGAAGAGATCGACTCGCGCGGGAAAATTCGTTTCTGCGGGAAGAACACCAACTATGACACCGGTGTCGCCAATCGTTAAACCAAACGTAATCTTTCTTCCGATGACCTTTTGATCGCCGCCAAATTGCCGAAGCCATAAGGCGTGACTGATGATCACGCTATTCTCGGGTTCATTAACTTCTGCGAAGTCTCTTCCCAATACAGGTTGCACTCCAAGCGTGCGAAAGAAGTTAGGTGTGACATAAATACTTTCAACGCGTTCGAGGGCTCTGGCGCCATAAAGATTAACGGGTAGCGTCCCCCACGCGGCGATTCGTTCGAAGCTCTTACTTTGCTCACGGAAGTCGAGGATGTCGGCAGGGTTGAGAAATGCGCCACTGACGCCGAGGGCGGGATTTTGATTAGTTAGCCAGACAATTCGCTCTGCGTCAGCGTATGGCAGCGGCCGGATCAGCACCGTGAGAACTACGCTGAAGATCGCCGTGTTCGCGCCGATACCGAGCGCGAGCATGAGTGTGGCCATCACGACAAAACTTCGACTTCTCGAGAGTGTTCGACAGGCGTAGCGGAGATCTTGCCAGGCGCCGGCAAGCGGTCGAAACGCTTCAACATTGTGATAATCATCCTTCACGTTTTGGAGTCTCTCATGCTTTGCAGCTTTGGCCTGCAAAATTTTTCAGCCACAAAAAGCTGTGCGAAAGTGGGATCGTCAAATCCCGCAAGCGAAACGGATCTGTCATTTCCGAACCGGAATCGTCAAGAACAGGCGGTTGGCCCGAGTTGGCACGCTCCTTGAATCGAGTTCGCCCTGAAACGCGGGCTCTGCGAAGGATTGAACAATTACACTGCTTTTCGTACGTCGTTCACACTCATCAGCGTTGTCTCAAACGGCCCGTAACCGCTAACAGTCACTGGCGCGCCAGGAAGCGCTTCAGTTTAGTGAGGAGGCAACATGCGAGGATTCATCGCCCAGGACATCACCTTCAGCGTCCGCACATTATTTAAGCACCTCGGCTTTACGATCACGGCTGTCTTGACGCTCGCGTTGGGAATCGGAGCGACGACTGCGATCTTCAGTGTGGTGTATGCCGTGTTCGAGCCAATGCCTTACCCCAAGCCCGAACAACTCGTCATGGTGTGGTCCAAGATTCACGGCGAGCGAAACTCCGTTGCGCCCGGCGACTACCTCGACTGGAAGCGAAGAAGCACGTCTTTCCAGGACCTGAATGCATGGTCCGGCGGCTCATATAACGTCGCAACTCCCGAGCGGCCTGAACAGGTCGACGGCTCACCTCGCACACCCGGATTCTTCAAGATGGAAGGATTGCCGATGTTTCTCGGCCGCGACTTTCTTCCCGAAGAAGGTGAGCCGGGGCGTGATCACGTCGTGATACTTAGCAACCGAATGTGGACCCGTCACTTCGCCCGCGACCCCAACATCATCGGTAAAGATATTCGCATGAACGGCGATCCGTACACGGTCGTGGGCGTGCTTCCTGCCGGCATGTACGATCGTCTCCCGATGGAGTTGTGGGTGCCACTGTCTTTCAAGCCGGAGCAAACCACGAATCACAATGCTCATTTCGTTCTCGTGATGGGCCGGTTGAAAGACGGCGTTTCAATCAACCAGGCGCAAGCTGAGATGAACGGGATTGCGGCGCAACTCCAAAAAGAATATCCGCAGTCGAATACAGGTTGGGATGTGAGCGTGGAACCGCTGCATCTAAACTTCGTCGACGCCGGGACCCGCAGAAACCTTTGGCTGCTATTGGGCGCGGTCGGTTTTCTCTTACTGATTGCATGTGTAAACGTCGCGAACCTGCTGATGGCTCGCGGCGCATCGCGCCAACGAGAAGTAGCAGTGAGAGCGGCCCTGGGCGCGTCCAGATTCCGCATCTTCAATCAGTTTCTAACTGAGAGTTGGGTGTTGGCCGTTGTCGGCGGTGTCTTTGGCGTCTTGCTCGCCGGATTGATCCTCAACGCAATGACGATCGTCATGCCGCCGGTGGGCACGATGTTACCTTCTGAGGCTGACATCCGAATTAGTGTGCCCGTGCTGCTCTTCACGATCGCTCTCACAGGAGTTTGCGGATTACTGTTTGGATCGGCGCCTGCCTGGCAGGCGACACGTCTCGACCTCAACGATGTGCTCAAGTCTGGAGGACGCACCGGCGGTGGAGCGCGACGCAACGCGCTTCGTTTCCTCGTGATTGCAGAATTCTCACTCGCGCTGACTTTGTTAGCCACCGGTGGGATGGCGCTCAAAGGCTTTTGGAACTTGACGCGAATAGATCTCGGCATCAGTCCTGAACACGTCCTCACCTTTCAATTGCCCGTACCGGATGAACGCCTGAAGGGGCCGGATCAGATCAGATCGTATTACCGCCAGATGCTGGGCCGCGTCGAGGGTGTCCCTGGTGTAACGAACGTTGCCGTGATGACGGGCGTACCGGCGCGTGGTCCAATGTTTGGCATGCCGATCAGGATTATGGGCCAGCCCGACGTAAATATGTCCGAACGTCCCGGCGCGGCATTTCAGATGATTACTGCCGAATACAAGGACGCTCTGGGAATTCACGTCACCAAAGGCCGCAGCATCGACGAGCACGACACTGAGACAAGCCCGCGTGTCGCGATGGTTAATGAAAACTTCGTTAGCCGCTATTTGCCGGGAGTCGATCCATTAACACAACGAGTTTCGGTCGAAGAAATAATTCCAGGCGGAATAATTGGACGACCGGTCGAGTGGCAAATCATCGGCGTGTTTCAGAACGTGCGGGGTGCGGGAATACGCGAAGAGTATCCGGAGATCAACGTGCCGTTTTGGCAGAATCCGTGGCCGCAGGTTTCGATGGTGGTGCGGACCAGCGGTGACCCGAAGTCGGTAACAAAGAGTGTCGCGGCCGCCATCAATTCCGTCGATCCGGATTTGCCGCTTGCCGGTGTCAAGACAGTTGATGAGATCGTAAGCGAGTCGTTAGCTATCGATCGCTTCAGCATGGTTTTGTTCTCCAGCTTCGGACTGCTCGGGTTGGTGCTTGCAGCCGTCGGTATCTACGGCGTGATGGCGTTTGGCGTCGCGCAGCGCACGCAGGAATTTGGCGTGCGCATGGCGCTGGGTGCACAGCGCTCCCGAGTTGTCGCTTTGGTACTGAAAGAGGGAACGATTGTGGCCGTCGTCGGCGCCGTCATCGGACTCGGTGGCGCCTACCTCGTGGGCCGAGCAATGCACTCGACTCTATACGGAGTCGGTACGATGGATCGTTTCGCCGTTGGTGCGACGGCCGCTTTGTTGCTGGTCGTGGCGTGGTTGGCCTGTTTGGTTCCGGCTTTAAGGGCGAGCCGGGTTGAACCGATGACGGCACTGAGAGAGGAATAGCCTGCGAAATGAACACTCTTCTTCATGACATCCGCTACGCAGCTCGCATGTTGCGTCATAACTCAGGATTTACACTCGTTGCGGTGCTGACACTCGCGTTCGGCATTGGCGCTAACACCGCGATCTTCAGCGTCGTGAACGCTGTCGTTCTTCGGCCGCTTCCGTTTCCAAAACCGGAACAGATTGTCATCCTTCGCGACGATTTGACTGGACGGCAGATTGAAGATGTTGGTCTATCGGTTGATGAACTCAAAGATCTGCAAGAGCGTTCGGGTGTGTTCCAGCAGGTGTCCGCGGTCTGGCCCGTCGACGCCAATCTCACCGGATCTGAAAGACCGGAACGAATTGAGCTGCTGGCGGTGAGTCCGAATTACTTCGCGTTGTTGGGTGCGAACGCTCAACTGGGTCGTGTGTTCGGACCTGAAGAACAGCAAGCCAAAGGTTTTGCCGAAGGTGTCGTAATTAGCGACGGACTTTGGAAACGACTCTTTGGCAGCGATCGCAACATTCTCGGTCGTAAAGTTTATGCGGACACGGATCTTTACACGATCATCGGCGTGATGCCGCCGGGATTTCGTCACCCTGGCAAAACTCTGCGAAATGAAGTCGACATGTGGGCGACTGCCGGATTCTCAGCAAATCCATTCGGTCCTCCTGTACGCGCGCAACGAATGCTTCCGGGTGCAATTGGACGACTGAAAGACGGAATAGACCTGAACCAGGCGCAGGCAAAGTTAGATGGTCTCGTTGCGAATCTTCAGCAGGAGTTTCCGAAAGAATATCCGCCGCAAGCGGGTTGGACAGTTCGCGTGTTATCAGCACATCAGCAGTTGGTCGGCAACGTGCAGACTATTCTGTACGTCGTGCTCGCTGCTGTCGGCCTCGTGTTACTAATCGGGTGCGTCAACCTCGCTAACCTGATGCTTGCACGATCTAGCGGGCGCCGCAGAGAGATGGCCATTCGGCTCGCACTCGGAGCGAGTCGTCGCCGCCTCATTCTTCAGTTGCTCACCGAGAGTTTGTTACTTGCGTTCATTGGCGGCACACTTGCCCTCTTCGTCATCACATTAATGCTGCAAGGGTTCGTCCACTTTATTCCTGCGGACATCCCTCGACTGCACGAGATCGAAATCAATCTCAGCGTCCTGGGGTTTGTCTTTCTGATTTCCACCGTCACCGGTTTGCTCTTCGGGCTTGTTCCTGCGATGCAGTCATCTCGACCTGACGTCATCTCCAATCTCAAGGATGGTAGTCACGGATCGGGATTCGGACTGGCGACGAATCGTTTTCGCAGTGGGCTGGTCGTACTCGAGTTCGCCCTGTCGCTAATCCTGATGATTGCTGCGGGGTTACTGCTGCGCAGCTTCGTCCGGTTGCTTGACGTTAATCCAGGATTCAACCCCGACAATGTTTTACTCGCTCGTGTCTGGCTGCCTGTTCCAAACAATCCGGAGCTCGATCCTTATCGCGACCCGTTGAAGCGGGCCGGGTTTATCAAGGAGTTGCTGCAACGGGTGAGTGCGATTCCGGGCGTGCGCAGCGCGGCGATAAGCAGTGGGAATGGTGTGCCGCTGGTTGGCCCACATAATACCGGCGGCTTTACGATCGAAGGCGACGCTGTAACTAACAACGCGCCCCCGACCGCGCGCGTTGGCCTGGTCTCGCCTGATTACTTTCGAACGATGGAGACACCGCTGAAACGCGGCCGGTTTTTCACTGACGCAGACGACCGGCAAGCGCCGCAGGTTGTCCTGATTGATGAAGCACTTGCCGCACGATACTTCAGCAATCGAGATCCGTTAGGACTGCGAATAAAATGGGGTGGTCCAACATCGCAGTCGCCCTGGATAACGATTGTAGGAATTGTCGGAAATATCAAGAGTGACGGATTGGACCAACCTGCCCAACCTCACCTTTACTATCCTATTTTCCAAAATCCTGCGTACGCCATGGCAATCTACCTGCGGACCGACGTCGCGCCATCGGCTGTGACGGGGGCGCTGCGCGAACAGGTGCGCGCGATGGACCGGGATTTACCCGTTTTTGGCGAGCGCACCATGACGCAGGTAGCAGCCGAATCTGTGAGTCGTCGCAGGTTTGCGATGATATTAGTAGGCATGTTCGGAGTACTCGCGCTGCTGCTTGCCGCCGTCGGTATCTACGGTGTGATGGCGTATGCGGTAACACAAAGAACACGTGAGATCGGCATTCGCGTAGCATTGGGCGCAAGCAAGAGCGCAATCCTGCGTTGGGTGCTCAAACAGGGAATGATGTTAACGATAGCTGGGATAGTAGTAGGACTGGTTGGAGCACTTGCACTGACGAGATTGCTGCGGAGTCTGTTGTTTGGTGTTGGACCAGCAGATGTCCTGACGTATGGCGTGCTGGCGATACTGCTGACGCTCGTGGCGTTGATCGCTTGCTACGTCCCCGCACGGAGAGCTACGAAAGTGGATCCGCTCGTTGCTCTTCGATACGAGTAGAAATACGCCGGCCACCAAGAGTAACAGCATGAAAACAAAATTGCGCTTCACACTTCTGATCGCGGCAGCCGTTCTTTTGACTTTGGTTCCTGTCGAATTGCTCGCGCACCACTCGGGTGATCCCAAACTCGATCGAGCGATAGAAAAAGCGAACTCAGAGTTCATCGTCGCCATGAAGACCGGCGACGCCGCGACGATTGCCGCGCCGTACGCTGACAATGGCTCTTTTATTATGATCGACGGTTCCTGCATTCAGGGCCGGACGGAAATCGAGAAGATGTACCGCGATCGATTTGCGCGCTACGGCTTTAGCCACTCGACGAAAATCAACTCGAAGAAACTGGTCGTCGACGGTGACCTCGCCTATGAATCGGGATACGGCGAAATCGGTGTGCTCAAAGACGGCAAACTGTCGGTCAACGGCGGCCGTTTTCTCACAGTCTGGCAGCGCCAGTCGAACGGCGATTGGAAGATTCTGCGGAATGTCGTGCTGCCGTGAAAGTTTCGGCGAACTGCAACGCAGGCGAATGACACTTGCGGTTTACCAGCATCTGCGAGCGTAATTGTTTTCAATTCAGGGACGCGAGCTGCGGGCTCGAGCTGCGGAAATGATTCTTGGAAAACCAAACCAGCCTTGAACACAAGCTGCTGTTATCACCCCACCCATCATTGCCCCTACTATTCCCGGCGACGCGACATCGGCTCCCGTCAATAGCAAGTTCTTCACAGGCGTTCTCACGGTCGGCCATGGCATGCGAAAGCGCTCAGGCGTGCCCGGGAGTCCGTAGACGGCGCCTCGGTTATGTCCGGTGAAGTGCTCCACTGTAATCGGGGTTGACAGTTCAGAGAACGCTATCAACTCTCGGAACCGGGGATAGTGTCTCTCTACCATATCGAGCAAACCATTAGAGATGCGCGCTTTCACGTTCTGGTATTCCGTATCGCGACGTCGCCAAGGCTGAGCTTGCCATTGTTGGAAAACGCTGTAATCCATTGCCGCGATAATTTCTGCCGTGTGAGTTTTGGAGAGTGGATCTTTAAGTGACGGAAACGAAAGGTAGCAACCGATCGGATTCCCGTGTAGCAGTTCGTTGCGCCGATCGAATAACGCATCATGATCGTTGCCTGCAAATATCCAATGGTTCTCACCATGAAACCCAAGGCGCGTGGGACTCTCTTTCAAGCCAAGATATAGAGTCACAAGACTGCTTGCCTTCGACATGGTCTTCATCTCGTCCCTTAGAGGATTATTCACTGAAGCCGGAACGAGACGACAGTAAGTAGTATGAGCACCTGCGCCCGATACGATTTGGGGCGCGAAGTATTCCGCTTGTGTAATACTCGAACCC
>JBKPPH010000198.1:0-19251 GCA_046733535.1 Acidobacteriota bacterium | reverse complement strand
CGGACGTCAGGCTTGGAGACGGTCAGTACAGGGAGCGGTAGCGACCTGGTCAGTGATCAGCATGCGATATTTCCTAAAGATTTTTGACTCCAATCGTTGACCAGGTCGCTACCGCTCCCTGTACTGACTGTCTCCAAGAATGATCTTGGAGTTTTGAGGCAAAGCCGATCGGCGGTTAAAAAGTGAACTTCACCGCGAGTTGCACCTGACGCGGATCGCCGACGCCTTGCCGCAGGAACCCATCAAAGTTGAAGAGCCCCGGCGTGACGAGCGGGTTGATGTTGTTCGCGTTGTTGAAGGTATTGAACATCTCGATGATCGGAATTATCGCGAACCGTTCGCCGAGTTTGATGGGACGCTGGATGCGCCAGTCAAAAGAGAAATACTCGTTGTCTTTGCGCGCGGTGTTGCGAGCCGGATTCGCCAGAGTACGCAGGCCCGGCGTGAGTGGCTGCGCTGTTCGACCCTGCACGCGGAAGTTGCCGTCAAACCCCCAACCCATCTGAATGAACGTGAAGAAATTGAACTTGTGCCGTATGTCACGGTCCGAGAGGCCATAGTCGAGCTGAAGGTTGTTGATATCAACCGAGCGATCGGTAAACGGATCGCGTTCGTTTGAATCATCGTCCTTGTCTTTGGCGAGTGTGTAGTTCCACTCGAGTTGATATCTCCGCGTGAACCGCTTTCTCATACCGACCGTAAAGCCATCGTACACAGACTTGCCTACCGCGCTTGCTACCATTACCTCGCCAAGAAATGGGTCGAAGATCGGGGCGCCGCTGGCATCCAGGTGGCGATTGACGTTTAGGAAACGCGTGAGATGCACGCCTTTTGAATGTGTGTAATCGAGGTAGAGCGACCAGTCCGTTGCGATCTCCTGTTCGAAGCCGACGTTGGTGGTGTAAATGCGCGGATTCGCATAATCGCGGCTAAACACGCGCACGCCTGAGCCGCAGGGGAACGGGTTGGAAATGCCGCCTTCCACACACGGATCAACTGTTGAAGGAGGCGCTATAACGTTGGGCCAAACGGGGGCGGAGAATCCGAGTTGCGTGATCAGAAAAGTGTTCCGGAAGAGGGTCTGTTGCTGGACGCCGTTGGTTGTTATCGAGCCAACCTGCGACAGCATGTTTTGGCGCGCGTAATAGATTCCCGAGCTGGCGCGCAAGACGGATTTGCCAACCTTCGAAATGTCCCACGCAAAGCCGAGCCGTGGTTGAAACTGTTTCTTCTGACTCGGCAAAGTACCGTCTGACGGAAAGCGCGGATCGTTGAGAAAGATTCCGTAAGCGGTTTGACTGGGCGGAACGACCGGCTCCGGGAAGATCTGTGCTTCCCACCGCAGACCGTAGTTAAGCGTGAAGTTTGGTCGAACCTTCCACGAGTCCTGCGCGAACAGCGCGATGTCTTCGTTAGTGATCTTGGAAGCTCCGGCCGCGTCAGTCGCTGGACCAGTCAATCCTGCCCCCTGCAAATAAAGGAGCAGTGGGCCGCCGTTAGTAGCGCCGCCCGGGCACGTAGCCGGCGCCGTCACAAACGTTCCGTCGGCGCAGCCGACAGTGTTTGGTCCAAAGCCGCCGGCCGCTGCCGGTGATGCATAACGCAAAAATCCAGTGACGCTATCGAAGATATAACGTCCGGTAAAGAAGCCTCGAAAGACCTGGTCGTTAAGAGTGTGCAACCAGTCGCCGCCTACCTTGATGGTGTGGTCGCCCGTGATCATCGAGAAGTTATCTTTTATCTGCGTGCGCCAAAGCGTTTCGTCGACGTTCGGTTCAAGGAAGAATGGAAAACCGAACCGGAAGGTGGTTGCAAACCCCATCGCGGTGTCAGCCGGAACATTCGACGACACGGCAGAGCGCGGCCGCAGTTCACGTCCGTACGAGAAGTGGGCTTCGTTCAGCTTTGTCGGCGAGACAGTGGTGAACAGGTTGAGGCGCACGACGTTGATCTTCGATGGGCCTTCGATACCGTTCGCCGAGTTTCCGTAGGTCGAAACGTCAAACGTCTGGTTTGTGTTCTTCGAGTAATCGAAGTTGTACGACACGGCTAGTTGGTTCGAATTATTCAGAGCGAAATCAACTTTGGTGAAGAAGGCTTGATTATTGATCTTGTGCAGAACCGGAAGTCCCTCTTCCTGGTTGCGAGGAGGCGTTCTGAAGAAGTTAATCAGGGCCAATCGCTGGCAATCCTCATTGCCGTTGATCAGAGCTTCGTTTGCAAAAATAGTCGGCGCCCCAACCGGGCAGGGCGTGCCGCCGATCTGCTCGCTCAGATTTGCGCGCTCGAGATTTTCGCGAATACCTTCAAACGCGAGAAAGTAAAACGCCTTGTCTTTGCGGAATGGACCACCGATCGTCGCGCCATACTGCTCGCGGTGAAAACCTTCCAGTGGTCTACCGTCTGAAGTGTTTGCCGTCAGAGCTTCGAGGCGTTGGAAATAGAACGCGCTGCCGTGAACATCGTTTGTTCCCGACTTAGTGATCACGTTGATGACACCGCCTGCGGTGCGACCAAACTCAGCACTGGCGCCGGCTGCCACGACTTGAAACTCTTTTACAGCCTCGAGCGTGATATCGATTGCCGCTCGTTGCCCGCCGAGTTGCTCGCCGAAAAAGCCGTTGTTGTAATCGCCGCCATCGAGACTGACGTTATTGAAGATTCCGCGTTGACCGGAGAAGTTGATCTCGTCGCCATCCGGACCCTGGGTAATACTGACGCCGGGAGTTAATAGCAGGAGGTCTTCAAACTTTCGTCCGAGGATCGGTGTGGTGCTCACCGCTCTCTCGTTGATGGTACTACTGACCTGCGTTTTGACTGGGTCGACCGTTGGGTTCGTCACCTCTACCGTTCCTTCAACGCCCGCCGGCGCCAGCGAGAAGGTAACGGGCTTGGTCTCACCCACCGTCACTTCGACTTCTGCTACTGGAGTACCGAAGCCTTGTTTGGCAACCGATACCGAATACTTGCCTGGCTGCAGTTGTAGAGCTGTGAATCGCCCTCCATCGTCAGTCGTCAGGTTACGTATGATATTGGTGCCGACATTTTTGATCTCGACGTTTGCGCCGGCAACTGCGGCGCCATTCGTATCTACAACTGTCCCCTGGATGGTTCCGGTGGTGATCTGACTTTGCGCAATAACTGACGGTGCGATCAGCAGCGTTAAAATAAAGCTAAGGGTGAAAAAGTTGGGCCGCGGGACGTAATCAAGCACGGGGGTGCGCATACTGTTCTCCTATAAATTAAGCTCTTCAGACTAATTTCGGGATTTGAGTTCGGGGAGTGCACGTTTTCCGTGTCGAACATTTGGCTCATCTTAGTTACACCCTCAATACGTGTCAATGAAAGTTTCACAGAGTCTTCAACAAACTACTGACGGATACAACGCTTTTGTAACAGGTCCACGCCTATGCTGTGCTTCATGAACGTGCTGTTTGCAAACTTCTTTTTGTCCTTGCAAGATTTCACTGGGGTGATTTCGCGCATCTGGGGGTACCTCACGCAGCAGTTTACCTTCGGGCGAATCACGGTTTCAGTTTCGAGCGTCCTTGTCGGTCTGCTGGTTTTTGTGGTGACGCTGTTCGTGGCGCGTACAGCTACCACACTGATCGAGCACCGCATGGCCAGCCGGCATCACATCGACCCCGGTTTGCGCTACACGATCTGCCGGCTCGCGAAGTATATCGTCATCACGATCGGGACCCTGGTGGCGCTCAAGCAGGCATTTGCGCTCGACCTCACTTCAATCGCTGTGGTCTTTACGGCGTTGTCCGTGGGCATCGGCTTTGGTCTACAGTACATCGCGTCCGATATCGCGTCGGGGTTTATCCTGCTTTTTGAAAGGCCAATCAGAGTTGGCGACCGGATCACCATCGGTGAAGATGAAGGTGACGTGCAGAGTATCAACCTGCGCACGACAGTGGTAACGACAAACGATCGCATTGCGATCATCGTTCCCAATTCGAAGCTGGTGAGTCAACGTGTAGTGAACTGGTCGTATGGAGATCCGCGCGCGCGAATCGCGATTCCGATTGGCGTAGCGGATGACTCTGATATCGATCTGGTGACGAACACGTTGATCGAGGCGGCTAAAGGTGTGCCCAACGTATTAACTGATCCGCAACCGCGTGTGCAGTTTCTTAAGTTTGGCGACTACTCGCTCGATTTCAGGTTGCTCGTTTGGACCAATCAGCCGAGACGCAACATTCAAATCCGCAGTGACATCAACTACCGGATCGCGCAACTGTTCCGCGAGCGGGCGATCAGGATTCCGTATCCGACGCAGGAGTTTCTGCTGAAGAACGCCGCCACTCGCGACGGGGAGTCGGATCTTCTACGTGACAACGAGCCTTCGTGACCAATCGACCATCTTGCGAAAGCATACTGAGTGAGGCATCATTCAGTTAAATGCGATCAGCTCGTACGCTAAATAGTGTTCGCGCGCCGGCGGGCGATAAGCGTGAGGCGATTTTGCGCGCGGCTATCAGTGTCTTCGCGCACAACGGCTACTTCAACTCCAAAGTCGCCGACATCGCGCGCGAAGCCGGAGTCGCAGACGGGACGGTCTATCTTTACTTTAAAAGCAAAGAGGACATACTGCACTCGATATTCGACCGGAGCGTCGAAGAAGCGCTTGACGCCGCGCGAAAACAGGTCAAGCAGGTTTCGGACCCAAAAGAAAAACTGCGCCAGATCGCGCTGCTTCACCTCGAGCGGCTCGGAGCCGATCGCGATCTCGCGGTCGTATTCCAGGTTGAACTACGCGGCTCAACAAAATTCATGCAGGAGTTTTCCGCAGCGGGTTTCGCCGAATACCTAGCCTTAATCCGTTCCACCTTCGAAGAAGGGCAGCGCGCCGGTGTGTTTCGTTCCGATTTGAACGCCAATGTGGTTGCCAAGATTCTTTTCGGCGCGCTCGACGAGATGGCCACGAACTGGATCCTCTCCAAACGTCGTTACAAGTTAGCGCCGATGGCCGATCAAGTGCTTGATATTTTTCTAAACGGAGTCAGGGTCTCGTGAACCGCGTGGTTGACTACATGGACCGAGAAGCGACTGTGCCGGTCCGCCAGCCTGCCGCCGCCGACGAGCCAACGACACTGGTTGACGTCTTCGAGAGAGTCGCGCGCAAGCACCCGCGGCCTGACACGTTGAACTACAAAAGCGACGGCCGTTGGGTTTCGATCTCGTCCGCCGAGATGCTGGAGCGCGCGAAGTTTATTGCCGCCGGCCTCTACGCGATCGGTGTGCAGCGCGGCGATCGCATTGCCTTACTTTCTGAAAGCCGAGTCGAATGGACGTTGACCGATGCCGGTGCGATCTTCGCGGGCGCGATCGACGTGCCGATCTATCCGACGTTGACGCCTCCGCAAGTGCGTTACATCTTAAATGACTCCGGCGCGTGTGTTCTCTTCGTTGCGAATCGTGAAAAGTACATCGAACTGAAAGATGTGCTCGGCGACTGTGCGGCAATTAAACACGTGATCTTTTTCGACGCGGAAGGAATCACTGCCGCTGACGGACTCACGCTTTCGCAACTCGAAGAGAGGGGGCGTGAGCTCGAACAGCGCGAGCCAGGTCATGTCGATCGCGCTGTAGAGCAAACGAACGCCGAGGATCTCGCGACCATCATCTACACGTCAGGTACAACCGGCGAGCCGAAAGGCGTGATGCTCACGCATTCAAACCTGGTTTCGAACCTGATCGATTCGTCGGGCCATTTTTCTTTCGGCGAGCAGGACACGGTGTTGTCTGTACTGCCGTTGTCACACGTCTTCGAGCGCCAGGCGATGTACATGTATCTGTATCGAGGCATGGCTGTTTACTTCGCCGAGTCGCTGCAGACGATCGGTGCAAACTTGCGTGAGGTGCGTCCAACGATACTCGTAGGCGTGCCGCGAATCTTCGAGAAGATCTACGCGCGCATTCTCGAGCGCGCGGCTGAAGCAGGCAAGTTGAGCGAGGCACTACTTGCCTGGTCGGTTTCAGTTGCGCGCGATTACGCGAGGTACGTAGTCGCTCATCAGCCAATTCCCAGCTTGCTAAAACGCAAACACTCGATCGCTTCGAAGTTAGTCTTCTCGAAATGGCAAAGCGCGTTTGGCGGCAGAATGCGTTTGTTAGTGTCCGGCGGCGCGGCTCTGTCGGAAGATCTCGCGTACATCTACATCGGCGTGGGTATCCCGATCATTCAGGGATATGGATTGACTGAGACGTCGCCCGTAATTTCCGCGAGCACCATCGACGACAACCGCGTTGGGACAGTTGGTAAAGCGATTCCGAACGTCGAGATTCGAATTGCTGAAGACGGCGAGATTGAAGTGCGTGGTCCAAACGTGATGCGCGGTTATTACAACAAGCCGGAAGAGACGCGCGCGGTGTTTACCAGCGACGGATGGTTCAAGACCGGCGACATCGGCACGATCGATGAAGACGGCTATTTGCGGATAACTGATCGTAAAAAAGAGCTATTCAAGACCTCCGGTGGCAAGTACATTTCGCCGCAACCGATCGAGCAGGCGATCAAAGGTTCTCGTTTTGTAAACCAGGTAGTGTTGATTGGATCGGAGCGAAAGTTTCCGGCGGCCCTCATCGTGCCCGTTTGGGAGCAGCTCGAGTCGTACTGCAACTTGAAAGGGATCGAAGTAAAAAGTCGCAGCGAGCTCTGCCGGCATCCGCGCATCATCGATTTACTTCAGCGACAGATTGATGCGTTGACTCCCAACCTTGCGAAGTACGAAAAGATTAAGAAGGTTGCACTGCTTGAAAATGAGTTCACGATCGAAGGAGGTGAACTGACGCCGACGTTGAAAGTTAAGCGCCGAGTGATCGATCAGAAGTACAAGGATGTGATTGAACAGCTTTACGCGGAGTGACTATCTCATCACTGGCGTGTTCAGGTTCATCGCTTTCAGAATCCTCGCGCCGGCGTCTTCACCCGCCTGCTGCAACAACTGTTCGCGATAAAGTCCCGTTCCGCGGCTGGTTGGACCGACGATGATCGGTCCTTTGCGGTTTGCGTTCTGGTAACTCCTACCGCTCGTCACCACTTTCGCAGTGCCGGGAGTGAAAACAACAAACTCGAGTATCAGATCGTCATAGGAACGGGCTAACGTGTCGAACTTCAAGCTTAATAGGACCACGTAAGATCGTGCCTCTGACTTGGCTTTCTTGATCGCCTCGCCACGGCTCAAGTCCTTGTCAGTGATATCAACACTCGCCGAAGATCCGGCGCGGAGCCGGTCCGCACAACCCTTCAGCACCGCATCGTAAAAAGAAAAGGGATACGACCCGTACGAACCGAAGCGATCGGCGCCGATGAAGAAGAGCAGGTCTGTCTTTTCCTCTTTCTTCGGTATCGGTGTTGGTTCGGGAGTCGGCGTGGGGACCGGAGCTGCAGGTGCCGGTTGTGTTTTTCGCCGCCCGGACTGTGCCTGCACAATCGGCACGGCGCATAGAAGGATAAGCAGCGTGATTGTGAGCCGGTAGTAACTCATGATGCCTGCGGATTGTAACACTGTTACACTGCTCAACTTGAATTTTCCGGCGGGTTTTACTGTCTCATCGTCGCTACGTCTATGCAAACCCTCGTAATTACAGCCATCCGGAACGAGGCGCGGATCACGCGCTCATTCGATCTGCGTCCTTCCGAACACATTGATTTCACGCCCGGCCAGGTTGCCGTATTGCGAGTTGCGGGCGAAGAGCCTGCTTACTTCGCGTTTGCAAGCGCGCCTGACGAAGCGGATGTGGAAGTGCTTGTGAAACAGAAAGCGGGCGCGAGTAGTGTTATCTACGATATGAAAGTTGGCGATGAGATTGAGTTAGTTGGCATCGCCGGACACGGGTTCAAACTCGACGAAATGAAAGGGCGGGATCTTGTTTTCGTGGCGATGGGTACGGGAGTGGCGCCGTTGCGTTCGGCTTTGCGACATGTGTTGAAACGTAAGGACGATTTTGGGCAGTTAATCGTGCTTTATGGCGCGCGCACGCCGGATGACTTTTGTTATCGCGACGAGACGGAAGCGTGGGAAGATGCAGGCGTGGAGTTGCGGCAGGTGATCTCTCGTCCGGATGGACATGATTGGTCTGGTCCAACCGGGTATGTTCAGTCTCTGTTGGACAATGTCTTGCCGGATTTGTCTTCGCCGGTGGCGCTGATCTGCGGCTCTCGCGAGATGATCGATCAAACTCGCGAGCGTTTAGGGAAGATGGGTTTCAAGCCGGACGAGATCCTCACGAACTACTAGCCGCAGCCACAAAGATGCACGAAATGAAAGCGTGGTGGCTTACTGTTGAAAGAAGCTCGCGGCCTTGATGATCGTGGTGTTGCAGTAGCGCTGGATGGCTTCGAAGTCACTCCAATTCTCAGTCACCACGTGAGCTTTCCAGCTACGCGCGCTCACTGCGATCAAAACATCAAGCGCGAGACGCTGGGACGCTCCGGGCGGCAGTCGTTGCAGTTTTCCTTTCTGCGACCGTTTGCGTGCGTGAGTGAGGAGATACATGACTTTCGAGGCGAGGAGCCAGTCGTCTTCGTTGGGTACTACGAGCGTGTTGTCCGCACGGTATCGTTGACATACCTGTTCTAAGGCTTTCCTACTTGATTCGTCCCGAGCGGCGGCCATGAGCTCCATGACCACGACAGCAGACAGCAGGAAACTCTGAGGCATCTCATAAAAATCGATTACCTTTCGTGAAATACAGACAGAAGTGTCGTAGGTGAAGTACGGCATCATTCGCTGACTTATTAAGGCTTGGAACGGTTAAAAAATAAGGTGCATTTTGCCTTGCTGATAGTCCTCGTAGATCATACGAAACACTTTCAACGTGAGCTCATGCTTCTTTTGCAACGCCAACTCTTCCTTGCTCTTTTTGGGCTTTGAACTAACAGGCATCTGTGAGCGCTTTCCCGCAGCCTTTTTCGCGCGAGTTGAAGTTGCAGACGAACTGGCAGTTTTCTTGAGCGCCGAACTCGGAGACCGTGAGGTGCTTTTCGAACGCGTCGACTTGTGAGTGTTTGGTTTTTTTGCTGGCATGCGACGCAGTGTAGCACACTTGCCTCATTCGGTGATTAACGCGCAACTTCAATTCGACCTCCTGCTTCGCGCTTGCCGAATTGCTGCTTTCAATTAATCTTTCATCGTCAACGTTTCCGACCGTTTCGATCCGAATAACCTGATGACACCACACCTCTCTGTTGTAATCCCAGCATTCAATGAGGAACAGCGTATTACTCAAACACTCACCGCCATCTACAGCTATCTCCAAAAACAGGATTATGAGTGGGAAGTGCTGGTCGTTATCGACGGTGCACAAGATCACACACTGGCAAGGACACAGGAGTTTGCCGCCGGCCGTCAACACATTCGCTGGATCGATCGGAAGCAGAATCGCGGCAAGGGCTACACGGTACGTGAAGGAATGCTCGCCGCTACCGGTCGTGTGCGTCTATTCACAGACGCAGATAACTCAATCGGTATCGCGAACTTTGACAAGATGGCGCCGCTCTTTCGCGACGGCTACGACCTCGTCATCTGCTCGCGTCATTCTCACGACGTGACGGGCCCTCTGCATGAAGGACCACAATCGCGTGTCAAGCGAATCCTGCGCGGCGCCGGTAACCTGTTCATCCAGACCGTTGCTGTACCCGGCATCTGGGACACTCAGTGTGGATTTAAAGCGTTTAGCCAGTCGCTCGTAGACCGGATCTTTCCCGTTTTCAAGATTGACGGTTGGGGCTTTGACATCGAAGCACTCGCGCTCGCTCGTTATCTTAATTACAAGATCGGGATCGTCCCGGCGCAATGGTCCAACCGGCCGGGCACACACTTGCGACCCGCGCACTACTTCGACGTACTTTACGAGACTCTCAAAGTTAGATGGAATTTGATGACCGGTGTATACGCGCAAGCCTTGAGACGGCTCGAGCAGCCTGCCCTTCAAACGAAAGCAGTCCTGGCGGACGAATCGGTTCGAGGTCATGCAAACAACGCGGCGAGCTGAGCTCCATCACTAGAGTGGAATGGCACAACCGTCCGGCGCGACACAAACGAGTTCGGTACGACTAATCGTCATTCCGTTGGTTGTGTACCTGGTTTGCTTCTACCTGCTCACATTTCCGCAGTTGCATCAGTTCTCGACTCACTACCTCACCGACGAGGGCGATGGCCTCAGTAACATCTGGAACCTTTGGTGGACCAATAAAGCGATAACGGAGTTACATCAGTCTCCGTGGCACACAACCTTCCTGTACTATCCTTACGGCACCTCGCTGCTGGCGCACACTCTAAATCCCTTCAACGGCATAATGGCGATAATCCTGACGAGGTTTATGACTCAGGTCCAGGTCAATAACTTCATCGTCGTGTTCGCCTTTGTGGTAAGCGGCGTAACAGCGTTCTTCCTTGCACGAGAATTTACGAAATCACTTTTTGCCTGCTTACTCGGCGGCTTCATTTTCACCTTCTCTGAATACCATTTCGCGCATGCGCAAGGTCATCTGAACCTGATATCGATGGAATGGATTCCTCTGTTCATGTTGTGGTGGTACAGGTTGATTACCAGGCCACTCATCGTGACCGCGGTGTGTTCAGCCGGCGCGCTCTTCCTGGTGTTGCTCTGCGACTACTACTACTTTCTTTACTGTGTAATTGCCGGACTCCTGATGTTTGTTTGGCATTGGATCAGAAGCAGAGACTGGCTTTTCTTTCTGCGTTCAAACTACCCGCGCGCACTCGGCGCATTCCTGCTGGTGACGCTTATCACCGCTGGGCCGCTGGTGATTTCGCTGCTCATCTTGACGGTGCGCGATGCTCCGATGGGAGCACACGACCCGGCCGCGTTTTCTCTCGATCTGTTGGGCTTATTCATACCCGGCCGCCATTGGCGGTTCTCCGAGCTCACCTCTTTTTACTGGGCTGGACTGAATGACGCGGTAGAGAAATCCGGTCACCTAAGCTTCGCAGTCTTGTTTGTCCTCGTGTACGTGTGGATTAGGCGTAAGGACTTGCACGAAACGGTCGGGTTATGGTTTCTCATCTTCCTTGTCTTTGTCCTACTCGCACTTGGACCGGCGATTCATATTGGCGGCCATGAGATTCACTTTCCACTCACGCCTTATAACGTACTCGCCAA
The DNA here is from genome assembly GCA_046733535.1 of Acidobacteriota bacterium. Taxonomy (GTDB): domain Bacteria; phylum Acidobacteriota; class Blastocatellia; order Pyrinomonadales; family Pyrinomonadaceae; genus PSRF01. The sequence goes on along the minus strand of JBKPPH010000198.1, from coordinate 8,115 downwards.
AATCATTCCGGGAATGTCACTCGGCGGCATGCCGGTACGTATGATAGTGATGGCTATTCTCGCTGCGTCAGTTCTTGCTGCGATCGGATTCGCCGAGTTACTGCGTCGCAGACGTGGGTCAGTAGCTCTTGTCACGATACTGCTGGCGATCCTGGCTTTCGAATATCTGCCAGGTCCTTTGCCCGCCAGGGAAAACCCCTTGCCTGGATTTGTAAATGAATTAAAGAAGTTGCCGGATGGCGCCGTCTACGACGTGCGCAGCAGTAAGTTTCACGCGCTTTATTACCAGACTGTGCATCAGAGACCGATGGCTTTTGGTTACATCAGCCGGCCTTCGCTAAGTGTTGACGCTAAAAGCAGCGAGTTGCGACGCGTCTTTGAGATGGGAGATTATGAGAAACTCTACCGGGATTACGGCTTTCGATATCTGATTCTCCCATCGCGTATGAACATTGTCGCAGCGCTCGGATCGCCCATCTATCAAGACGGCGACGCACAGATATACGACCTCAGCAACGCCCGCCGCCGGGAATAATCGCCTGCTCATGCCTTTCACTGGCTTTCCCAAGATTCGACCAACGCTTCCATCGGAATACGAAAAGATCTACCTGCAACACATTCAGGAGAACCGGCGTGGGCAGTCGCCGGCCTCTCGTATGTCAACAGCGCTGGAAGGATGGATGCACCGCAGAATTGCGAGAGATGCGCGCAAAGGTGATCTATCAACTCTCGAGATCGGCGCCGGCACACTCAACCATTTGCGATACGAATCGCACAATGCAGCGTACGACATCGTCGAACCCGCGCATTATCTATTCGCCGGCTCTCCATACTTGGGTAATGTGAGAACCATCTATAACGACATCAAGGAGGTGCAGCCGGATACTCGCTACGATCGAATCATTTCTATCGCCAGTTTCGAACACATTTGTGACTTGCCTGAAGTCGTCGCGCATTGTGGTCTCTTGTTGAAGCCGACGGGTCAATTGCGTGCGGCGATCCCTGCTGAGGGTGGTCCACTTTGGACGTTGGGTTGGAAGCTGACGACGGGATGGGAGTTCAAACGCCGATACGGACTCGATTACGGAGTGATCATGGGAGCAGAACACGTAAACACATGGAAAGAAGTCGCAGACGTGCTCAACTATTTTTTTGAGTCGGTGGAATGCAGCTACCTGGGCTTGAGCGGGGCGCTCTCGTTCTACCAGGTCTACGTCTGCCGGGATCCGGATCGAGCAAAGTGTTCCGATTACCTGACGTCGCTAACCGATAAGGCACATGACCTGGAGCAAAATTTGTCATGACGAAAACAAGAAACAAGCAATTGTCACCAGCACAACGCAAAGAAATACTCAGCACATTGAAAGCCCGCTTTGAGAAGCACATGAACCGCCATAAAGGCCTTGAGTGGTCCAAAGTACAAGCAAAACTGGAAGCTGATACTGAAAAACTGTGGTCACTCAATGAAATGGAATCAACTGGCGGCGAGCCTGATGTCGTTGGTCATGATAAGAAGACGGGCGAATACATTTTCTACGATTGTTCAGCGGAGAGTCCGAAAGGGCGCAGAAGTGTTTGTTACGATCGCGAAGCGCTGGAGGCAAGGAAGGAACACAAACCAAAGGACAGCGCTATTAACATGGCTGCTGCCATGGGCATCGAGCTTTTATCGGAAGAACAATATCGTGAGTTACAGAAACTCGGGAACTTCGATACGAAGACGTCGAGCTGGATACAAACACCCGCTGATATTAGAAAACTCGGTGGCGCTCTCTTTTGTGATCGTCGCTACGACCACGTCTTCGTCTATCACAACGGCGCCGAGTCTTACTACGCCGCCAGGGCATTCCGTGGCTCGCTACGCGTCTAAACTTGGCCCTCCTGCGCCCGTCGACTGAATCTGCCGAACGGTCCACGCATGCTGAGCTTCTATTTCGTGACAAGCCCCTGCCTGGGCGCAACCAGAAACACCTGAATCGAGGCCGCGGAGCGGAGCTTCTCGACAAACACGCGTTGGGCCTGCCGCAGTTCGATCTGCTCCAGATACTGTCTGATCGCATCTTTTGTTTGCGTGAAGTCCCCGCTTAGACGGTCCTTATTCTGCTCGTAAAAGGTCTGCATCTGTTCGTCTGTAACCGGCTTCGGTTTTACTTCGGCATCGAGCAGCGCGTTAACCGTAATCTTTCTTTTCTGCGCTTCCGCCGCCAGGAGCGTGTCGTTGATGGTCAGATCAAGTTCATCCTTTCGCAGCTTGTAAACTTGTTCCTGCACATCGGAAATCAGCGGCCGGAGTGAATCTTCGATGTCGCCGAGTGTGATCGCCTCATCTTGCACAGTGGCCAGGACGCGCGCTCGCTCCGCCTCATTCGCCGGCGGGGTTACTTCCGTGTCCAGCACTTTCGTTTCGCTGGCTTGCCGCAGTCCATCAGCAAAATTTTTCGCCTCGAGTCGCTGCCGTTGGTCCAACAGGTAAGTGATGATGTCGTCTGCGACATCCGTGAACGCCTCTTTGATACGGGCTTTGTTCTGATCGTAAAAAGCCTGCGCTTCCGCCGGCGTGGGCCGTTTGACTTTGGCGACGACCTCTTCTTCGAGCAGCTTTGTGGTGCTTAGCCCGCGCTTCTTCGCTGCCATTTGTAGGAGCTTTGAATTTATGGTCAGGTCAAGCTCGTGTTTGCGTGCTTCGATGACCTGGCGTTGTAGCCGTCTGACAGCGTCGCCGGTGGCCTTCTTGATATCGTTGCTCGTGATCTTCACGCCATTGACGATCGCTGCGGCCTCGGGAAGGACCTGCGATTCACAGAAGCAATCTTCGGGAATTGACTTCGACTGAGCTCCTGTTGGCGAGGGCGCGGTGTTCTTCTGATCAGCAGTCTGGGATCTCACTGTCACCGTCAACGCTGCGATCAAAACCACAACTGCATAGATCGTTCTGCTCATATTCAACTCCTTCATCGCTGGATACTCCCAAGGTGTGGCCCTATGAGTTCGAGTAGTGAGCGTCCTGCAAGAGTTATGCTACAGCCGTTTTCGCCGACAATAACTTTCGCTACGAGCGAGTGCTTGTGGAAAAATCCGCACTAAGGGCGGAAGATCTCTCTCGTCGCTCCAACCCAACGGAGCCTTCCTCACGAAATTGCCGGGATTCATAATGAGACACTGGTGCACGCGAGTTGCAATGACCGTTGCATCGTCCAAAAGACTTTAACGGATTTGCCGAAGAGCATCCGTTCCTCCCGCCCAGAAGGACAGAAAATTCCGTTCAATTTAGCGACCCAGGGTACGTGTGTCTTTCAAACGTTGGCAGAGAGCCAGCAGGGTCAAGGTACGCGAGTCAGAAATCGAGTACCGGCAGCCGGAGGAGTAGCAGTGAAAGCCAATTCGCAAAAAAAGATTTTGGTCGTCGACGATGAGAAAAATATAACAGAAGCCGTTGAACTGATCCTCAGCGAGGCAGGCTTCACAGTCCTGACGGCCAACAGCTTCGACGAAGCAACCAGGACACTGAAGACCACCGTTGTCGACCTCGTCATCACCGATCTTCAACTCTCAGACGCAACCGGAATCGATTTGATCCATCGTGTGAAGAGCGAGACTCCCGATACTGAAGTCATTCTCATGACCGCTTACGGCTCGCTCGACATAACGATCGAGGCAATCAAGGCCGGCGCGTATTACTACCTCGAGAAGCCATATTCGCCGGAGCGTCTTTGTGCTTTGGTCGATCGCGCTCTTCAGCTTGCGGAGCTAAAACAGGAGAACGAGAGACTAAAACGCACACTCGGCAGCGACAGTGAAACGTTTGGCATGACCGGCCGCCATCCAACAATCCGCCAGATCATCGAAACTATCAGGACGGCCGCGCCTTCCGATGCTTCCGTGTTGATCGAGGGCGAGAGTGGTACCGGAAAAGAGTTGATCGCGGCCGCGTTTCACACGGAGAGCCAGCGCGCGTCTGGCCCATTCATCCGGATCAATTGCGCCGCGATTCCTCACGAGCTGATCGAATCAGAACTGTTCGGCTACAAGAAGGGCGCTTTTACCGGCGCGGATCGCGACAAGCGTGGCCTCATCGAAGCTGCTCGCGGAGGGACTCTACTGCTCGACGAGATTGCCGAAATGCCCGCGCACTTGCAAACCAAGCTGCTGCGCGTTTTGCAGGAGCGGAAACTGCGACGGTTGGGTGATGAGGAGGAGATTGACGTTGATTTTCGTCTCGTCTCAGCGACGAACCGCGACACCGTCGCGCTTTTGCAAGAGGGCGTCCTGCGTAAGGACCTTTACTTCCGCGTCAGCACAATCAAGATCAAGGTGCCGCCTTTGCGTGAACGTCTCGACGATCTGCCCCTGCTCGCCGAACGATTTCTCAAGCGGTTCACCGATCGTTACGACAAAAAGATTCGAGACATTTCGCCGGAAGCGGTTCTGCGCCTGGTCCGCTACGATTGGCCCGGGAATATTCGCGAACTCGAAAGCGTAATGGAACGTGCGGTGCTGTTCTGCCCGGGAACTGAATTGCTGGCGACGTGTTTGCCGGAAGAGTTTCAAACGCGAGCCATGAGCTCGACGTTTGTTATTCCTCCGTTGTTGGCGATGGAGGAAATCGAGCGTGAAGCGATCGTGCAAACGCTTGAACGCACCTCCGGCAACGTGAAGAAGAGTGCTCAGATCCTTCGTTTTCCACGACCGACGTTTTATCGCAAGCTCAAGAAATTAGGGATCAAGGTCGAGAGGCCCAACGACGGCGCGATGGAAAAGAAGCTGTACAACCTGTGAACTGCAAATAACTTCTCAAACCAATTCCCCAATAAAGAAGCACAAAAGGCGCAAAATCAAGAGAAGCCTTTTGTGCTTTTGAGTCCCACTCATCGCATGGTCCAACCCATGACTCAGCGTGAAGCACGTGCAAGCGTGCTTGTCTCACGTTGAAACATACCACCTCGAGGTAAAGGCCTAAAACAGAATCTGTGTCCGGGCATGACTGTTGCACAAGCAGCTTCAAACTCGTCCCCGGAGGAGAAAGATGAAAACTAAACAGCACACCTATCGAAGGAGCAGACTCTCCTTCCGAATTGTCCTCCCATCTTTAGTGCTGCTGTTGCTACCGGCAATCAGCACACAGGCCCAAACAACCCCCGTTTGTGAACGCACAATCAAGGCAGACGTGGTCGCGCTCGATCAGGTGATCATGTACAACCGCCTTGGCACAGTGAACCCCGGCGGGATGATCTACGCGCTTAAGAAGGACGTCGTGGCGATTGATCCCTTGAAAGGGCTCGTCGCCGGCAACGTGCGGTTACGGTCCGACAAACGGCCCAGACCAATCGTGCTCCGTACGAACAACGGCGACTGTCTGCGAATCACTTTTACTAACCTTCTCTCACCGACTCCGGTTAGTCACAACGATCCCGAAGATCCGCTCAGTGACCAGCCGGCGACACGCTCAGCCGGCATTCATGTCATGGGCATGGAGTTAGTCGGGAGCATCGCTTCGGATGGATCGAACGTCGGCGCCAACCCACCCAGCCTCGTAGCTCCGGGCGGTTCGACTGTCTACACCTTGGCCGCCACACGCGAAGGAAACAACCTGATGTACAGCACCGCCGCTACCACCGGTGGCGAGGGTGACGGTGGCACGCTTTCCGAGGGTTTATTCGGGAGCGTCAACGTCGAAGTCAAAGGCGCCGAGTGGTACCGCTCGCAACTGACGCAAGCGGACATGGCACTGGCGACTTTCAAGAACGCAGATGGCACGCCGAAGAAAACTCCCGGCGGCCAGCCGATGATCAATTACGACGCGGTATATCCGGCAGGCCATCCCAAAGCCGGCCAGCCGATCATCAAGATGCTCAACGTCGACACGATCGTGCATACCGATCTGAACGCCATCATCACCGGTCCTAACAAGGGACGCTTTCCAGCCGGTACTTACCGGGCGAATGCGACAGAACCCGATCGCGACAGACCGTTCCGCGAATTCACCGTGATCTATCACGATGAAATTCAGGACATCCAGGCGTTTCCCCAGTTTCGCGATCCAGTCCTCAAACACACACTCCACAGCGTTGAAGACAAGTTTGCCATCAACTACGGCGTGGCAGGCATCGGTGCAGAGATACTGGCCAATCGACTCGGTGTCGGGCCGATGTTCAACTGCACTGAATGCAAGTATGAGGAGTTCTTCCTCTCATCCTGGACCATCGGCGACCCGGCCCAGATCGTAGACAAGCCGGCCAACACCACGGACAGCAGTGGCAACCTGATCCTCGGGAGGAAGGCGACGAAAGCCCTGTATCCCGACGATCCGTCAAATGTGCATCACAGCTACATCGGGGATCCCGTGAAGATGCGAGTCGTTCACGCGGGACCGAAAGAGCATCACATTCACCACTTGCATGCTCACCAGTGGCTACAAACACCTGACGACGACAATTCGACCTACCTCGACAGTCAGGCAGTTGGACCAGGCTTCGCGTTTACTACCGAAATCGTTCACGGTGGAACGGGAAACCGGAATCAAGTCGTGGGCGATTCAATTTTCCACTGCCACTTCTATCCGCACTTCGCGGAAGGTATGTGGGAACTCTGGCGCGCGCACGATGTCTTTGAAGAAGGAACCGTGCTCAACAGCAGCGGGATTCCAGTTGCCGGCGCACGCGCGTTGCCGGATGGCGAAATCCTCGCCGGAACGCCAACGCCTGCACTAGTGCCGCTGCCGACTTTGGCGATGGCGCCGATGCCCACGGCAACAGTGCCCGGCTATCCATTCTTCAGTTCCGCGGTGGCTGGTCACCGTCCACCACATCCGCCGCTCGACACGATTGACGATGGTGGACTGCAGCGTCACATCATTACCGGAGGCACCACTACCCACGTTGAAACTCGTCTTGATTTCAGCAAAGAACTTGTGACCGCGGTCGCACAGGCGATCCCGGAGACGGGCACCGCTGCTGAAATCGCCGAAATGCAATACCACGAGGTGCGCTTGCATCCGAGCTTCAAGCCCGATGGCACAGCGGCCAACTTCATCTTGAATGGTCTGCCGCGAAAACCCGGCGCTCCTTTTGCCGATCCGTGTATCAGCGATACCGGTACTGCGATAGGTACACCGCGCACATACAAAGCAGCCGCATTTCAGCTTGACATCAAACTCAACAAGGCCGGCTGGCACTTCCCGCAGTCGCGCATTCTCGCGCTGTGGGCGGACGTTGCCGCTACCCAGGCAGGCACGAAACCGCCGGAACCGTTTTTCTTCCGTGCGAATACCAACGATTGCATCACCTACTATCACACCAACCTCGTCCCTGGCGTTTACGAGCAGGACGACTTTCAAGTACGCACGCCGACCGACATCATCGGCCAGCACATACACCTCGTGAAGTTTGACGTCACTTCGTCAGACGGCTCGGGTAACGGTTTCAACTATGAGGACGGAACCTTCAGTCCCGACGAAGTACGCGAACGGATCATCGCTATTCGCAGACAGAATAGTTGCATCGGTCTCGAGGCGGGTGACATCCGCGACGGCACGTTCACCTGTCCCACGGGTAAATTGCATCCGTTCTTCAACATTAAATACGCGCAGACAACCGTGCAACGGTGGTTTGCCGACGACACACTCAACAACAACGGAAAAGACCGTACACTTCGGACTGTTTTCACCCACGACCACTTTGGACCATCGACTCACCAGCAAGCCGGTCTCTATGCCGGTTTGGTGATTGAGCCCACGGGTTCGGTCTGGAAGAATCCGGAAACCGGCGTCACTCTTGGAACACGCACGGTGGATGGCGGACCGACGAGTTGGCAGGCGAACATCATCGAGACAACGGCGGCGAACAGTCACCGCGAGTTCTTGTTCGAGTTCGCTGATTTCCAACTGGCTTATCAGGCCGGCGCAGGCGTCGGTGCCAATGGTCAGCCAATTGCCGACCCGCAACGAGTAATCAACCCGCCGATCCTTAACGAAGTTGGTCTCCCCTTCATCGTTGAGAACGGCATGGTTTGTCCTGGCGGTGTTCCGGCGCCATGTCCGGAAGCAATCTCCGCCGCGGACCAGGGCACGATGAGTGTTAACTATCGCAACGAGCCCGTGCCTCTGCGAGTTCGCAATCC
>JBKPPH010000197.1:0-7209 GCA_046733535.1 Acidobacteriota bacterium | reverse complement strand
CCAGTCGCCGACGTGTTCGAGCTCCTGCTCGATCTCGGGCACGTGCTGATGCGTGAATGGTTTGTAAGCGTAGAACGAATTCATCCGCTGCGGGTGATGTGTGTTCGCGGCTGCTTTGGCGCCTGAGCCGGATGAACCGGTTTTCGCATCGACGATAACGCGCCCGTTGAGCAGACGGTTCGCGACGAGCGGCGCGAGGCCGAGCAGTGTGGCGGTCGCGAAGCAGCCAGGATTGGCAATGAGGCGCGCTTGCTTGATCGCGTCACGATTCGTTTCCGTGAGACCGTAAACAAATTCGGCTTGCGCCGCCATCGCGGTGTGCTGCTGTTTGTAGTGGCTCTCGAAGACGGCCTGATCGCGGAGACGAAAGTCGCCGGAGAGATCGATCGCTTTGACGTTCGCCGGCAATGTTGGCACGACGTCCATCGCTTGCCCGTGCGGCAGCGCGAGGAAGATACAGTCGATGGCATCGAGAGCTTCCGGCGCTTTGATGAAATTGAGTTGGGTGAAGCCGTTCAGGTTTCGATGAACTTCACCAATCGGTTTGCCCGCGTGCTCGTTGGCCGTGACGAAAACGACTTCGACGTGCGGATGAAAGAGCAGAATGCGCAGCAACTCCGAGCCGCCGTATCCGGAGCCGCCAAAGATACCGATCTTGAATTTATTCGATGTCGCCATTTTATTTACGTCAGCTTTAGACAGGATTTTCAAGATGAACAGGATTAACATCCTGCTAATCCTGTAACATCGTGTAATCCCGTCTCGCTTCAACGTTCGCCATCACCAACTGAAATAGTTGAGCGCCTTCGCGCCGTGCGTTCGCCGCCGGCACGTTGAACTGCGACTTGATGTAGTCTTCGCCCATCTTGGAGTCAGTCACCGAGCCTGAGATCACGTTGACCTCGACGCCGCGCCGTCGCAGTAGTTCGATACCACCCCACGCGCCGACGTAGTCTGACGCACAGAACACAAGCGCCGCCGTCGCTTTGAGCAGTTCAAAATCTGCGAAGACTGTCTCCACCGAATAGCCACCGAGAATTCCGTCCCCCAACTCAATCACGATCAGATCCGGATTGACTTCATTCAGTCGTGTGATGATGGCCTTCGCGGAGGGCGCGAGATCCGCAACATCAACTGTCGACGGCAAACCGCAATCGAGAAAACTCGCGGTGGCCACAGCGCCATGGTCCGCCATGTTCAGCGTGTCGCGCAGGCAGGCGACTCCCGACAGCTTCGCCGCCGCAACTCGCAACCCCGCGCGCGTCGCTTGCTTGATCAACTCAGTCGCAGCATAAGTCTTGCCGCTGTTCATACTCGTGCCGGCAATCATCACGATCGGCGCTGTCTCGCCCAGCCTCGCGCGCGGCGGCAATGCAGCGTCGGCGATATTCACTACGCGGCCGGTCTCGTCACAGACGAGCCCGATCACTTCCAACTGGATCGCATCGCCAAGACTCGAATGGTGGCCGGTGCAATGACCGATGACGCCGCCCATGTTGAGCAGGTGAAGCTGATCGCCGCTCGCGAGCGCGGCCGGCACGTCGCCGACAAAACCTTTCAACGCTCTTCGTCGCCCGAGCACGCCGATCAGCAAGTCGCCGGGATTGATCTTCGCGAGCCTGCCGGTGGGCAGTTCGAGCATGTTGTACGTCGCGCTGTCGGTGAGCGCGCGCACGACAACCACGTCGCCTGCTTTCGTGGCCGCGCACGCAGAGACGAGCGCAACTGTCTTCGCGAGTGCGAGTGGTGAAGTTGCCGATCCGATCTTGTCGACGTCAATGACATTGATTGCCTGAGTTGTCATCGCCCACCTCCTAACCGCAGCCGTAGTGCGTTCAGCTTGATGAAACCTTCCGCGTCACGCTGGTTGTAAACTGTGTCCGCTTCAAACGTCGCGATCTTCTCGTCGTAGAGTGAATGCGGCGAACGACGTCCGATCACGATCGCATTTCCACGAAAGAGCTTTAGACGAACGTCGCCCGTCACGGTTGCCTGAGTGTCGTCGATCATTTTTCGCATCAGCTTGAACTCAGGCGCGAACCAAAAACCGTAGTACACACTCTCCGCAAACTTCACTCCGAGCGAGTCGCGCAAATGCATCACTTCGCGGTCCAACGTGATCGATTCCAACGCGCGGTGCGCGGCCTGCAAGATCGTGACGCCGGGCGTTTCGTACACGCCGCGCGACTTCATCCCGACGAAACGGTTCTCGACGAGATCGACACGCCCGATGCCGTGTTCTCCACCGAGCTTGTTCAACGTCTCGAGCAGCGCGACGGGACCGAGTTTTCTTCCATCGACAGCTACCGGTGCGCCTTTGTCGAAAGAGATCTCGACGACCTGTGCTTCCGCGCGCGCGTTCTCGGGCGAGTGCGTGAGTTGAAAAATATTCTCCGGCGGCTCGGACCATGGGTCTTCGAGAATTCCACCTTCGTACGAGATGTGCATCAGGTTAGCGTCAGTCGAGTAAGGCTTTTCGGCAGTCGCGGTCACAGGGATGTCATGGTCCTTCGCGTACGCAATCAGATCCGTGCGTCCTTTGAAATCCCACTCACGCCACGGAGCGATGACTTTGATGTCCGGCTGCAACGCGTAATAAGTCAACTCGAAACGCACCTGATCGTTGCCTTTGCCGGTTGCGCCGTGGGCCACCGCGTCAGCGCCTTCCTTTTGCGCGATCTCGATCTGGCGTTTCGCAATCACCGGCCGCGCGAGGGAAGTGCCCATCAGGTAAACGCCTTCGTAAACCGCGTTCGCTTTGACTGCTGTCCACACGTAATCGCGCACAAACTCTTCGCGCAGATCCTCGACGTAGAGCTTCGCGGCGCCGGTCGCGAGCGCCTTCTCTTCAAGACCCGACAACTCCGCGCCCTGGCCCACGTCAGCGCAGTAACAAACAACTTCACACTGGTAGTGTTCCTTCAGCCAGCGAAGCATAACGGAAGTGTCGAGACCACCGGAGTAAGCGAGCACGATCTTGCGAATGTTTTTGTCCGTGTTCATCTGTCCTAAGTTTCTTCGGTACCAAACAACTTCCAAATTTCTTTCACCGCCGCGCGTTGCGCTTTCGCATCGCGTACGGCGATGAAGATCGTGTCTTCGCCGGCGATCGTTCCGACGACGTCCGGAATAGCAGCCGCGTCAACCTCGACCGCGACGGCGGAGGCGAGTCCGGGAACGGTGCGAGCGATTACCAAAGACTCGCCCGCGTGGTCTAAACTCAGCAGGCCGCGTGCGGCGGCGCCGTTGGTTCGCGGCAACGTGTAATGACCGTGATGCTTGACGACGCCGAGCTCTTCCAAATCGCGCGACACGCTCGATTGCGTCGCCGGCACGCCCGAGCGTTCGAGCAGGGCACGCAAGTCCTGCTGTGTGCCGATGGGCTTGGCCCTGATCAAACTCAAAATCTTCTGCTGGCGGTCTCGTTTATTCATCGCCTTATGCAGCCTACTTGCATAAACAGTGCATAGATGCATAAACTACCACGCCGGTTGTTCTGCGGTCAAATTAGTTGGAGACGTATTTATGGGTGAGTCGAGGAAACTTTGGGGCGGAAGATTCAAGGGCGAGTCAGATCCCGGCTTTGCCGATTTCAACAACTCGTTTCGTTTCGATCGCAGGCTGTTTGAAGCAGACGTCATTGCGAGCATCGCGTACGCGCAAGCGTTGGAAGATGCCGGCGTTGTGAGCGCCGATGAAGGAAGTCAGCTTCGGACTGCGCTCAACACGATTCTCGAGAACGGCCGCGGTGATGAAGTCTATTTCAACGACTCAGCCGCGGAAGACGTGCACTCGTTTGTCGAAGCGCGGTTGATTGAATTGACTGGCGACCTGGGGCGGCGTTTGCACACCGGCCGCAGCCGCAACGATCAAGTCGCGACTGACTTTCGACTCTGGATGCGATCTGTGATCGACGATCTCAACACGATTCTTCGAGATGCTCAGAGTTCGTTACTCGACTTTGCCGAAGCGAACCGCGACGCGGTAATTCCCGGCTACACACACCTGCAACGCGCGCAGCCGGTGTTGCTTGCGCACTGGTGTCTGGCTTACTTCGAAATGCTCTCGCGCGATCGCGAGCGTCTCACTGAAGCGCGACGGCGCGTGAACGTCCTGCCACTCGGTTCGGCAGCGCTCGCAGGCACTTCGTACCCGATCGATCGCGAGGCGCTTGCGGCTTTGCTGGATTTCGAAGGTGTGTCTCGCAACAGTCTCGACGCGGTCAGCGATCGTGATTTTTGTGTCGAGTTCCTGAGCGCCTGTTCGCTGATCATGGTCCACCTGTCGCGGCTCGCGGAAGACGTCATTCTCTACGCCAGCAGCGAGTTTGGGTTCTTTGAGTTGGGCGATGCGATTGCGACGGGATCGAGCTTGATGCCGCAGAAGAAGAACCCCGATTCGATGGAGCTCGTACGTGGAAAAGCGGGGCGCGTGTTTGGCGACCTGCTCGCGCTGCTTACGACGTTGAAGGGGCTGCCGCTCGCTTACAACAAAGACATGCAGGAAGACAAGGAGTCGGTGTTTGATGCTTACGACACGGTGAGCTCGTCGCTGAACGTCACCGCGACCGTCTTGCGCAACATCAGCGTCAACAAAGAGCGAGCGCTTTCGGCGGCGTCGGGCGGATACATGAACGCGACTGAGCTCGCGGACTATCTTGTGCGAAAAGGTGTGCCGTTCAGAGATGCGCATGAGATCGTCGGCAAGATCGTGATGCGAGCGATCGAACTGGGGAAAGAGCTTGAGCGGATCAATCTTGATGAGCTGCGGAATTTTTCAACGTTGATTGAGGGAGACGTTTACGAGGCCTTGTCGCTGGAGCGCACGTTGAATTCCAAGGCGCAGATTGGTGGCACGGCGCGCCAGGTGGTGGAGAAGGCTCTTAGACAGAATTTACAAGATTTAAAAGGATGAACCTGTGAATCCTGCAAAATCTTGTAAATCCTGTCTATGATTTACCGTCGCTTCTTCGTTGGACTGGGAGACGGACTTGGTGAAGGTTCCGCAGCCTGTGGCTGGATCGTCGTCTCGTAGATAAATTTCGCGTCCTGCAACTTCAAGACGACCGCCGGTTTCACCGCGTTGCGATCGGCGTCCATGCTGATCAGTCCGGTCACGCCGGGAAAGTTCTTCGTCTGCGCCAGTGCTTCGCGCAATTTCTCGCCATTCGTTGTTCCCGCTCGCGTAATCGCATCGACCAGCAGTTGCGTGGCGTCGTAGGCAAGCGCCGCATGCGCGTCGGGCAGCAAGTTGCCGTAACGCTGTTTGTATCTTTCGACAAATGTTTGAATCGAAGGCGAGGGATGGTCCACTGAGTAATGCGTTGAAATATACGACCCGTTCAACGCGTCGCCACCGAGTTGCCAGAGCTCCGGCGCGTCCCAACCGTCGCCGCCAAGCAACGGCTGCGTCAGTCCGATCATGCGCGCCTGTTTTGCGATCGTAGTGACGTCGCCGTAATAACCCGGAATGTAAATCACATCCGGTTCAGCGGCCCGAATCGTACTCAACTGCCCTTTGAAATCCTCATCGCCCTGTGTGTAAGACGTTTTACTGACGATGCGGCCGCCGAACTTCGCGAAGCTGAGCTCGAAGTAATCGCTCAGGCCGCGCCCGTACGGTGAATTGAAGTCGAAAATGATCGCCGCCTTCTGCGCCTTGAGCGTCGTCGCGGCAAACCTCGCCATCACCTCGCCCTGAAACGAATCGACGAAGCACGCGCGGAAAATGTAATTGCCGGTTTGCGTCACGGCCGGGTCTGTCGACGAGGGGGAAATGAAAGGGATGTGAGACGACTGTGCTTTCGGAGCAGCAGCGCGGCTGTTTCCGGACGTGCCCCCGGCGATGATCGCGATTACCTTGTCTTGATCGATGAGTTTGGCAGTGAGTCGCGCCGCTTCCTCGGGGCTGCCGTGATCGTCCTGGATGACGACGTCGATGCGGCGCCCTTTGATTCCGCCCGCCTGGTTCACCTCATCGGCGACCATGAGCACGCCGTTGATCCCGGATTGTCCGAAGTTGTAGTTTGGTCCACTAAGATCCCCGAAGTAACCGATCTTGATGGTACTGCGATCGACCTGGTCTTTTTCCGCTGACTGTCGTGAACAGGAGAACGCGAGCGCCATCAGCACGATGGCTACGGGCAGAAATACTTTTGCTTTACTCACCGAGGTAGGCTTCTTTGATTCGCGGATCGTTGGCCAGATCCTTCGACGGACCTTCCATAACTATTCTTCCGGTTTCGAGCACGTACGCGCGATCGGAGTGGCCCAGAGCGGCGTGTGCGTTTTGTTCGACCAGCAGGATCGTAGTGCCCTTGCTTTTAATCTCGTCGATCGCTTCGAAGATGGTGTGGACCACGAGCGGCGCGAGACCCAGCGACGGCTCGTCGAGTAGTAACAATCGCGGACCGGACATCAACGCGCGGCCCATCGCCAGCATCTGTTGCTCGCCGCCGGAAAGTGTTCCGGCTTTTTGTGATTCGCGTTCGCGCAGGCGAGGAAACATTTTGAACGCGCGGTCCATGTCGGCAGCGATCTCAGTTTTATTCTTTTTGAGATACGCGCCCATCTGGAGATTTTCGCGAACCGAGAGATTCGCAAACACACCGCGGCCTTCGGGTGACATCGAGATGCCACGCGCGACGAGCTTGTGCGTTGGTTTCGCACTGATGTCTTCGCCTTCGAAGATGACTTTGCCTTGCCGCGGCTGGAGTAGACCGGTGATGGTTCGCAGGGTGGTGGTTTTACCTGCTCCGTTCGCGCCGATGAGCGTTACGACTTCGCCTTGGTCGACGTGCATCGAGACGCCTGTCAGGGCTTCGATGGCGCCGTAGTTTACTGAGACGTTCTCGAGTGTCAGCATGTTTGGCTAAAACTAATCTCCTAGATACGCTTCAATCACCTTCGGATCGTTTTTGATCTCTTCCGGGACGCCGAGCGCGATCGATTTTCCGTAGTCCACCACCTGGATTCTTTCGCAGACACCCATCACGACTTTCATGTTGTGCTCGACGAGCAGGATCGTAAGTCCGAAACGATCTCGGATCTGCTTGATCAACTGCATCAAGTCTTCCTGTTCAGCCGGGTTCATGCCGGCCGCCGGCTCATCCAGCAACAGCAGCTGTGGCCGTGTTGCGAGCGCGCGCACGATCTCCAACCGGCGCTGCGAACCGTACGGCAAACTCGTCCCGCCTTCGTTCGCGAACCT
>JBKPPH010000196.1:0-7942 GCA_046733535.1 Acidobacteriota bacterium | reverse complement strand
GCTGTTTCGATCGTTTCGTCATCGCGCATTTCGCCGACGAGTATCACGTCCGGATCCTGTCGCAACGCGCCGCGAAGTGCTTCCGCGAAGGAACGCGTGTCGACGTCGACTTCGCGTTGTGTTACGAACGACTGCTTGTCGCGATGCAGAAACTCGATCGGGTCCTCGATGGTTACGATATGCCCACTGCGTGACGAGTTGATGCAATCGATCATCGCCGCGAGCGTCGTCGACTTTCCGGAACCGGTTGCGCCGGTAACGAGGATCAGCCCGCGCCGTTCTTCGGCAATCTTGTCAATCACGGGCGGGAGTCCGAGTTGTGCGGCAGTCTTGGTGTGATCGGGAATGACGCGAAGCACGATACTCACGGTGCCGCGCTGCTGAAAGATGTTCGCGCGAAAACGTCCGAGTCCCGACACGCCGTAACCGATATCTACTTCCGAGACCTCTTTAAAGCGTTGCTTCTGCCGGTTGGACATCATCGAGAACGCCATGTCGAGGGTGTCTTCCGGTTTCATCCGTGGCGCGTCGGCGATCGGATGAAGTTCGCCGCCGATACGCATGTTGGGGAACGCCCCCACCTTCAGGTGGAGATCGGAAGCGTTATGACTGCATGCAACTCGAAGCAGATCGTCGATTTTTACGGCCATGAATATCCTGAAACTTTGCGGATTAGAGGTGGGGTGCTAACGGGTGAGGGCCATTTGACTATAGCTTGAGGCTGCGTGGGCCGTCAACAAATTGTTTAACCACAGATTACACGGATAAATCCGCGGATTTGATCCGGTAATCTGTGGTTTGTGGTCTAGTCCTGGGCGGCAGTTTGGAACGACAGAATCGGCGCGGTATCGCTGTCGTCTTTGCCAATCTTCGCTGCGGCCGGCGTGAAGCCGTTATTGTCGGCTGGTGCGGGCTTGTTTTCCCGGACGTACGTGAGCCAATCGCCGGGCGCCGGGCGGTCGCCTTTCGTGATCTCGAAAAACATCTTTTGAATCTTTTCGGTGATCGGACCACGCCCGCCGTGACCAACGGTGATGCGGTCAACTGAACGAATCGGCGTGATTTCAGCGGCTGTGCCGGAGAAGAAGAGTTCGTCCGCGACGTAGAGCGCCGCACGCTGAATCGTCCGTTCTTTGATCGTGATGCCCAACTCCTGACAGATCTGAATCACACTGTCGCGAGTGATGCCCGGCAGAATCGAAGACGAGAGGGGCGGCGTTAAGACGACGTCGCCTGAAACCAGGAAGATATTCTCGCCGGAACCTTCTGAAACGTAGCCGCGATCGTCGAGCGCGATACCTTCCGCGAAGCCGTTCAAGAGCGCTTCCATCTTGATCAACTGCGAGTTCATGTAGTTTGCGCCGCTCTTCGCCATTGCCGGCATCGAGTTTGGCGTCAAACGGTTCCAGGTAGAAACACAAACGTCAACGCCCTGCTCGATCGCTTCGTCGCCGAGATACTTGCCCCAGTCCCACGCGCCGATATAGCACGCGAGCGGGTTTGGAAACGGATTGACGCCGAAAGCCGGATGCTCTTCGTCAAGACTGCGAAACAAGATGGGGCGGAGATAGCACTGGTCCATCCCGCTGCGTTTTACGATTTCGATCGCTGCCGTACATAACTCATCCAGCGTCCACGGATGGTCCATGCGGTAAATCTTGGCTGAATTGAGAAACCGCTGCATGTGTTCGCGCAGGCGGAAAATGGCTGGGCCTTGTTTGGTGGAGTAACAGCGGATGCCTTCAAAAATACTCGAACCGTAGTGCAGCACATGCGACATCACATGCACCTTCGCATCCTTCCAATCGATAAACTCGCCGTTATGCCAAACGACGTCGACGATGCGTGGTGTTTTGATGTCTTTAACGTTGCCGTCTTTTGAGAACATGTTGTTTACTCCTTCAGGATATACGAGATCGAGGGGGAAGGCCCTCAACGTTGCCGCGCAGAACACTTCAACAAGCGGGAACTATCGGTCTTGTTATTTGCGCCAGTGGGTTTCAAACAGGGCACAATACCGTAGTTGTCCCACGCTTTGCAAGAACGCTTGCCTCCTGTAATCATGCTTGCGTAACATCCGAAATGCGGCCCCTAAAACAAGAGACGATTAACCAGTGGTTGTTTTCCACAAACGAGGCAAATTCCTCATCCCGATTACGTTCTTTTTGCTCTCGACGTTTCCTTCCGGCTGCTATCGCAAAATGAACCAGGACACGCAGACGACACCTATGAGCCAAAACACTGCCACCGATCCGCTTTCAATTCATCAACGGGCCATCGCCATCGACATGCACGCCGATACCGCCCAGCGCCTGCTGGACGAACACGTCGATATTCAGCAGCAATTGAGTGACGGCCACTTCGACGCCGTGCGCGCGAAGGCCGGCGGATTGGACGCGCAGTTTTTTTCGATCTGGGTCGAGCCGCAGTTGTTTGGCGACGGCGGCGCGAGGGCGATGAAGCGAGCTGACGATCAGATCGCGGCGGTCCGCGCGCTGGCAGACAAGCATCCCGAGACGTGGTTGCCGGCGACTTCGGCTGACGACATCCGGCGCGCAGTGCGTGAAGGAAAGATCGCCGCGTTGATGGGGCTTGAAGGCGGATATGCGATTGACGAAAGGCTTGAGAACGTTCAGCGTTATTACGATTTGGGCGTTAGATATATGTCGCCGGCGTGGAGCGTCAGTACGAGTTGGGCGGGTTCGTCAGGTGACGATGTTGGTCTGACGCGCGGGCTCAACGAGTTTGGGAAGAGCGTAGTGCGCGAGATGAACCGGCTCGGGATGATGGTCGACGTGTCGCATGTGTCAGACCAGACTTTCTGGGACATCGTGAACACGTCGACAGCACCGGTCGTGGCGACGCATTCGGCGTGCAGGGCCATCGCAGACGTGCCGCGTAATTTGACTGACGATATGATTCGCGCGCTCGCGAAGACTGGCGGTGTAGTCAATGTCATCTTTTATCCCGAACACCTCGAACCGGGTTGGCAGGCGCTGAAGAAGAAGGTTGATGCTGAGATTGCGTCGATGGTCCAGGAGGCATCGAACGCGGAGCCCGGCGATGCGGTGCACAAGAAGCTCGCGCGAGATCGAGTGCGGGAACGCGAGTTTGCGCGACGGCTGCCGCCGGTCAAAGTCTCGCGCATCGTGGACCACATCGATCACATCGTGAAACTGGTGGGCGTGGACCACGTCGGTATCGGATCGGATTTTGATGGCGTTCAGATCACGACATCCGACCTCGCAACGGTCGCCGAGCTCCCGAATCTCACGAAAGAGCTTTTGCGGCGTGGGTACAGCGAGAGTGATGTTGACAAGATTCTCGGCGGAAACATGTTGCGCGTGATGGAAGGACTCAAGAAGTAGTTTTTAAAAATGATTACAGGGTTAGATAGGATTTACGTGTAAATCGTTATCGAATCCTATAATCATGTCTAAAAATACGCTGAACTCGAAATGCCAAAGATAGGTTTTCACGCTCCAATCAAAGGCGGTGTTCACAACGCGCTGGTAGTGGCGAAAGACACCGGCTGCCAAACGGTGCAACTGTTCTCACGTAATCCTCGCGGGTGGATGGCGAAGCCGCTAACACTCGAAGACTGTCTTTTGTTTCGCAAGATCCGCAAGCAAACGAAGCTGTCACCAGTTTTGATCCACTGCAACTATCTCGTGAATCTCGCGGCGTCCGACGATGTGATGCTCCAGAAATCGCGAGCGTCGTTTCGTGAGGAAGTCGAGCGAGCGTTGCTCCTCGGCGCCGATTATCTCGTGGTCCATCCGGGAAGTTCGCGCGGCGCGTGTGAGGCTGACGGGATCTCGTTGTGTGCGAAGAGCCTGAAGATCGCGTGCAAGGGATTGAGGTTTGACTCGCTGCGCATCCTGCTGGAGAACACCGCAGGGCAGGGCGACTGCATCGGCCATCGCTTCGAACATCTCCAGGAGATCATGCGTGCCTGTCCGAAGCTTCCGCTCGGCGTCTGTCTCGACACCGCGCACGCGTTCACTGCCGGCTACGACATTCGCGAGGAAGACGGCCTCGCCGCACTACTTCAACGAATACAAAAAACTGTCGGACTCAAAAACCTCAAAGCCATCCACTTCAACGATTCGCGCGCAGCCTACAATTCGCGCGTCGACCGTCACTGGCACATCGGCGAAGGCCACATCGGCGCTGACGCACTGCGCCGCGTCGCACAACATCCAAAGCTGAAGCACGCCGCCTTCATCCTCGAAACTCCCTACGACGATCCCCGAGCGGACATCAAAAATCTCGCGATGCTGCGCTCGTTTGTTGCCGATCAGTAATCATCCGTGTAAAATCCGTGACCAATGTTCTTGACGAGTCTTACAACTACCCTCGTTCTAACGGTGCCGCTTCTGCACCGCGCGTAAGCGCGTGACCTGGCGGGGCGGCGACTCCAACCTCAAAAGCAAATCCTGATTTAACTGGCGACGTGTATGATTGGATAAACGTTATGGACGAAAAATACTTTCCTGAACAGATCGAAAACAAGTGGCAGCAACGCTGGCATGAAACCGGCGTTTTTGAGGCGAAAACCGACGATCCGCGCGAGAAGTTCTACTGCCTCGAGATGCTGCCTTACCCATCAGGCTTCCTGCACATGGGGCACGTGCGCAACTACTCCATCGGCGACGCGCTCGCCTGGTTCAAACGGTTGCAGGGTTTCAACGTGTTGCATCCGATCGGCTGGGACAGCTTCGGACAGCCCGCCGAACAGGCCGCGATCAAACGCGGCGTGAATCCGCGCGATTGGACCGAAGAGAACATCACGCACATGCGCGGGCAGTTGCAGCGTCTCGGTACGAGTTACGACTGGACGCGCGAGATCGCCGCACACCGGCCCGACTACTACAAGTGGGACCAGTGGTTCTTTCTGAAAATGCTGGAAAGAGGTTTGGCTTACAAGAAAGTCTCGCAAGTCAACTGGTGTCCTAAAGAGCAGACTGTACTGTCGAACGAACAGTCGTCGGGAGGAGTCTGTTGGCGCTGCGGCGCGCACGTCGAGAAGCGCGATCTGGAGCAGTGGTTCCTGCGAATTACCGATTACGCGGAACAGCTCGTCGCCGACATCAAACAGATCGAAGCCGGCTGGCCGGAAAAGGTTTTGAAACGGCAGAGCGACTGGGTCGGTCGTAGCGAAGGCGCGTTTGTCGACTTCGCAGTTAAAGACAGCGACAAGAAGATTCGTGTGTTCACCACGCGCATCGACACTATCTACGGCGCCACGGCCGTAGTGCTGTCGGCGGAGCATCCATTGCTGGCCGAGTTGCTCGAAGGTTCCGCGCTGAAGCCCGACGTCGAAGCGTTCGCGGAGAAAGTGAGGAACGAAAGAGCGTCGGGCCGCGAAATAGGCGAGGAGGAAAAGGAAGGACTCAACACGGGGGTGCTCGCAGTCAATCCGTTCAGCGGCGAGATCGTTCCGGTGTGGGTGGCGAACTACGTGCTGATGGAGTACGGCACTGGAGCAGTGATGAGCGTTCCTGCTCACGATGAGCGTGACTTCGAGTTTGCGCAGAAGTACTCGCTGCCGATCAGGCAGGTCATCGCTCCGGTGAGTCACGAACAACTGACCGCCGAACCAGTCCCGACAACGGCGGGCGACGCATCAGCCGAGATGAAACACTCGTTCACGGATTACGGTGTTTTAATCAATAGCGGCGACTGGGGCGGCAAGCTGTCGGAAGTCGCAATGGCGGAAATGGCTGCGCACGCACAGAAGAACGGATTCGGTGAGGCTGCTGTGACGTATCGCATTCGCGATTGGGGTATCTCGCGACAGCGGTTCTGGGGCGCGCCGGTGCCAGTGATCTACTGCGACAAGTGCGGCATGGTGCCGGTGCCTTACGAACAATTGCCGGTCGTGTTACCGCAAACCGCGGCGTTCACGGGAACGGGCGAGTCGCCGCTGGCGGGCGTGCCGGAGTTTGTGAACACGACGTGTCCGCAATGTCATGGTCCAGCACGTCGTGAGACTGACACGATGGATACGTTTGTCGACTCGTCGTGGTATTTCTTTCGCTACCTCGATCCGCGCAATGACAACGAACCGTTCGACACTCGCGCAGCCGCGCAGTGGACGCCGGTGGACCAGTACATCGGTGGCGATTCACATGCAGTGATGCATTTGATCTACACGCGTTTCTGGACCAAGTTCATGCGCGACATCGGTATGGTCCCTTTCGACGAGCCGGTGAAGCGGTTGTTGACTCAGGGCATGGTGACAAACCGCGTCGAAGGCACGGACGAATGGAAAGCGATGTCGAAGAGTCTCGGCAACGGCGTCGATCCGGACGAGATGATTGTGGCGTTTGGCGCTGACGCGACGAGACTGTTCGTGTTGTTTGCCGCGCCGGTGGAAAACGAGTTGCGCTGGTCTGAGAGCGGCATCGAAGGCGCGGTACGTTTTCTGAGACGCGTCTACACGATGGTTTGGAGATGGCAGGAGCGCCTATCGAACTTGTCGCCGAACTCCCCCGCCGGCGCTGGCGCGATGGAATTCGGTCCCGAAGCGCGAGCGTTGCGACGAAAGACGCACCAGACCATCGCCAAGATCACGAGCGACTTCGAACACTTGCACTTGAACACGAGTGTCGCCGCTTTGATGGAACTGTTCAATCAGCTCGCGGAGTTCAACGCCGATCCAGCGACGGCTTCCGAGGAAGATGTCTTTGCCGTGCGCGAAGCACTCGAGGCGCTCGTGATCATGCTCACGCCTTTTTCGCCGCACATCGCTGAGGAGATGTGGGAAGCTTTGGGACATGCCGGCGGGTTGCTGCGCGATGGACCGCGCTGGCCGGTTGCGGATCCTGAACTCGCGCGGCGCGAAGAGTTGGAGATTCCGATTCAAGTTAACGGCAAACTCAGAGCGCGAGTGATTGCCGCGCCTGACGTTTCGGAAGAAGAACTCCGCGCGTCAGCGCTCGCCGACGACAGAGTCCGTACATTAATCGAGGGCCATGAAGTGGTGAAGGTCGTCGTCGTTCCGCGTCGTCTCGTGAACGTGGTCATACGGTGATAAATCCGTGTTAATCTGTGTTCCCAACAGATGAGAGAGTGTCCAGTTTGCAGGCGCTGCTTCCCCGACGAAATCAGTCACTGTCCCCAGGATGGTGATGAAACTGCGCCGTCCCTCATGGGTGAACCAACACTTGACGCCCGCTACCTGCTCGAGCGGCGGCTCGGGCAAGGTGGCATGGGCGTCGTGTTCCAGGCGCGACACATCTTTCTCAAAACTCCTCACGCCATAAAAGTGATTCTCCCGGATCTCGTTGGCAACGATCCGATGCTCACCACGCGCTTTCGTCAGGAAGCACTGGCGGCCGCGGCCATTCGCCATCCGAACATCATCGCCGTCACTGACTTTGGTGTCGTGCGCGGCACGATGCCTTTCCTGGTGATGGAGTTTGTGAAAGGTCGATCGCTTCAGGACATACTCGCTACCGAAGGAGCTATGTCACCACAACGCGCGTGGGAGTTCATCAGCGCCATTGCGGCAGGAGTCGGCGCCGCCCACCGTCAAAACATAGTGCATCGCGATCTGAAGCCGTTGAACATCATGGTCCAGGACGATGTTCCGATCGCGGAAGGCGTGAAGATACTCGACTTTGGACTCGCGAAAATTAAGTCGGGCGAGTTGCTCGGTTCATTCGTCCAGGCGCAAACCAGCGGATTAATGGGTTCGCCTTTTTACATGGCGCCGGAGCAATGGTCTGACGAAGAGCCGGACGCGCGCGCGGACATTTACAGTCTCGGAGTCATTCTCTATCAAATGCTCGCCGGTGAAGTGCCGTTCAAAGGTTCTTCGATTCCGTCGATCATGAAGAAGCACCTCACGGTGCCGCCGCCGAGTTTTCAGTCCAAGGGTGTTTCAGTGCCGCCTGCGATCGAGGCGGTTGTGCGTCACGCACTCGAGAAAGAA
>JBKPPH010000195.1:0-17783 GCA_046733535.1 Acidobacteriota bacterium | reverse complement strand
TTTTTTAAATACGATTGGCATGTCGCGGGAGCAGATCGAGGGACTGATCGACTCGGCACTGCGGTTCAAGCATGGCGACGATCTTTCGAAGCCGCTCGCCGGAAAGTCCGTGGCGCTCGTGTTCTTCAATCCCAGCTTGCGCACGCGCGCGTCGATGCAGGTCGGGATTTATGAACTCGGTGGTAACGCCGTCGTGCTCGAGCCGGGCGGAACGAGTTGGACGCTCGAGCATCGTGAAGGCGCGGTGATGGATTCCGACAAGACTGAACACATCGCCGAGTTTGTGCGTGTGCTCGAACGATATTGTGTGGCCATCGGGGTGAGGACGTTTGCGGCACTGAAGAACTGGCAAGAGGAGCGCACCGATCCGGTGCTCAACGCGTTCGCAAGATATGCTTCGGCGCCAATCATCAATCTCGAGTCCGCGATGCATCATCCCTGCCAGTCGCTGGCGGACATGTTGACCATTCGTGAAAAGCTCGGCGCAGGGCGCAAGCGTGTCGTGCTCACGTGGGCCTGGCATCCGAAACCGCTGCCGATGGCGGTGCCGAACAGTTTTGCAGTCGCCGCAGCGCAGATGGGCCATGACGTCGTGATTGCGCATCCGCCCGGGTACGAGCTCGATGAAGAGTTGATGAACACCTCGCGGCGTTTTGCGAACGAGGCCGGTGGCAATTTGGAGATCACGAATGATGTCGACGCCGCTTTCTCCGGCGCGGAAGTTATTTACGCGAAGAGTTGGGGCGGAAAAGAGTTTTACGGGAACACGGAGCAGGAGACCATCACGAGAGCGAAATACCGGCGCAAGTGGATCGTCGACGAAGAGAAGATGGCGCGAACAAACGACGGCATCTTTATGCACTGTTTGCCTGTGCGCCGGAATGTGATCGTGACGGACGGCGTCATCGATTCTCCCGCTTCGGTCGTGATCGACGAAGCGGAAAACCGCTTGCACGTGCAGAAAGCGATAATGGCTGAGTTACTGGGTGTACGATGATGGAAGTCGACAACCAACTTCGTCTCGATCTGTTGCGTGAAGCGCTGCCTTACATCCAGCGCTTCAAAGGGCAGACGTTTGTCGTCAAACTCTCGGGCAAGGTCACGGAGAACCAGGAAAACCTGACCTCGCTCGCGGAGGAGCTAGCGCTGCTGCACCAGGTCGGCATTCGCATTTGCGTCGTGCATGGCGGTGGCAAACAACTCAGCGAGCTCGCCAACAAACTCGGCGTCGAGCAAACGATCATCGAGGGCCGTCGCGTCACCGACGACGCCACACTCGAAATGGCGAAGATGATCTTCGCCGGCAAGATCAATACCGACATCCTCGCAGCACTGCGCCAGCGAAGCATCGAGGCGGTTGGGCTCTCAGGCGTTGACGGCAATATCGTGCACGCAGAACGGCGACCGCCAAAAGAGATCCTGAACCGCGAAACAGGCGTGCGCGACAAGGTCGACTTCGGTCATGTTGGAGACGTGGTCGAGATCAACGCCAAACTGTTGACGGTGTTGTTGGACCACGGATACCTGCCGGTGATCTCGTCGCTTGGCGCGGACAATGAAGGCATGGTTTTCAACATCAATGCCGACACGATCGCCGCGGAGATCGCGGTGCAGTTGCAGGCTGAGAAGCTGATCCTGCTCAGCGACGTCGACGGCATTTATCTGACAGCGGGCGATCCGGCGACAAAACTTTCGCGGCTCACGGCGGCTGAGGCTAACGAACTGATCAATAGCGGCGCCGCGTCCGGCGGAATGATTCCCAAGCTGCAGAGCATCACGGTGCTGTTGCACCGCGGCGTTCACAGCGCGCACATCATCAGCGGCGCGAAACGCAACGCGCTGTTGTCCGAAGTCTTCACTGACAAAGGCACCGGAACGATGATCGTTGCGTGAGGCGACAACGGGTGGCCTACAACTACGGCCCAATCGACCTTTAAACCGCATGGCGTATATTGTAGGGGCGGCCCTCTGTGGCCGACCCTGCGCGGAATCCACCGAGGGGTGGCCACGGAGGGCCACCCCTACAAAAAATTCCCTTTAAACGGAATCTCACCCGGATGTTTATTGTAGGGGCGGCCCTCCGTGGCCGCCCGTCCGTTTACACTAACGGCGACTGCGGCAGAAACCGGTCGCGGTCGTACGGCGGCTCCTCATGCTCCGGCAGCGGATCGTCCGGCCAATCATGCGCCCACTGCCGTCGATGCTCGTCGTCGGCGTAGTATTTAAGATAGAACTGATTGTCTTCTTCAGTCCCACTGCCCGTCAGGTCGATCATGTACGCATAGCTCGGATTCTCCGGAAAGAGCACCGCCTCTTCACGCAAACCGTCGTTGTAGAGATATTCGTAAAGCTCGCGATCAGAGAGGTGGTTCGTATGCAGGAGATAAGCGCCGAGTGAAGCCATGCGATCGATAATCTCCTTTAACTTGATCCTGAGCGCGTCTTTGTCGAGCTTGTCAGGAGCTGGTATTTCCACCCCGGAATTCTCGAGCAAACGCATGAGACTGATCGGCTCGGCGGATTCATATTCGAGTACGTGCCGCAGAAATTCTTCTTCCATGTCGGCCGGCATCGACTCGAGCGACGTCGTGCTGCCGCCCAGTTTTTCCAACTCGGCACGGAGTTTTGCGATGCGTTCTTCCTGGCTTGGTTCTTCGGCGAATTGAATGAAAGTCATTTTGGCTCCTTAAGGTTAGAGGTTAAGGTTTGAGGTGCCTGGAGGCGTGAGGGCCCCTCCGTCCGTCGCCGGATTGTCATACGTGGGCCACGAAAAGTAAAGCCAACCACGGATTTACACGGGTTGGCTTTACCTGATCACAGGCGGCGCCGTGAACATGTTGAGGTTCTCTAATCCGAGGCTAGTCTCGATCTCTTCGATGCGCTTGAGCGCTGCGTCGAATCCATCACCACCAAACTGCTCCGTTTCGATCTCTTCAAACTGCGCCGCAAGGTCGTCCAACTCTGACTGTCCAGTCACGGCCTTCCATGCCGGAAAAATAATCGTGTCTTCAATCGCCGCGTGATGCGCGTACATGCGCACGAATGCGTCCAACGCTTTCGCCAACGGTTCGACGCTGTGCGACGGAATGCGGTCGACGCTCGTAATCGACAACAGGTAGTCTGTGATTTCGCGCCCGCGAGTATGTTGGGCCAGCAGCACATCGACGTATGGCGGCGCGGGGCCAGGAGTTCTCCTGACGATCGGAAAGATGTACACCTCTTCGAGTTTTTGCTCGTGATAGTCTTCGCCAAAAACTCGGAAGAGGTTTGCGGTCTTCTCCAGCGCATCGGGCGGCACTGACGCCGGATCTTGTCGCAGACGCACAGCAGACTCCTGGTACACAAGCAAAGCACGACGCAGAATTCCGTGTTCGCGCATCAGGTCCTCGACCGCCGTGACTTCCACGGGCGCAGCTTCACCCGGCGCTGGTCCATCATTTTTATTTTCTTCATTCGTCGCGCTGCCGGTGCGATTCGGTGTGTTGCGGCACGCATTGAGCAACACACCCGCGCCCGCGAGCGAAATGCCCGCTAAAATTTGTCTTCTTTTATCGTCCAACTGAGATCTCCTGTTGAAGCAATCTGCCAAACCCCTTTGATATTACTCTGCTCGCGACGTTAGACTAAGCACAATCCTAATGGACAATGACGCAATCGCACGCCGATTCTATCGCCTCGCCGCGTTGATGGAGATTCGCGGCGACGATCCGTTTCGCTGGCGCTCGTATCGCAACGCCGCGGAATCGATCGAAGTGTGGCCCACACCACTGAAAGAGATTGCGGCGAAAGACGGTGTGACCGGTTTGCAGGAAATTCCGGGAGTCGGGAAGGCGATCGCGAAAAAAATAATCGAGTTGTTGGAGCGTGGATCGTTTGACGCGTGGGACCGGCTGACGGCCGAAACGCCTGAATCCATTCTCGACTTAACCGAGATCCCGGGCATTGGTCCAAAGACCGCGGGACTACTTCACCAGCGCTTCAAGGTTTCGTCATTGGAAGATCTGAAACTGTTCGTCGCCTCCGGCGGCCTCGACATGGTGGACGGCATCGGGCCAAAGACCGCTGAGAGGATTAAAGAAGCATTGGAAGATTAGCCACGGATTACACGGATAGACACCAGATAAGTCTTTTCTGATCCGTGTCATCCGCGTTAATCTGTGGCTCAACTCCCATAAAATGAGGACAACATGAGAAAAATCAAACGTCGCGAGTTCATTCGTAACGGAGCTGTTGCAAGCATCGCTGTACCCATGGCTCCGATGATTCTCAAACAGAGCGTCATCAAGCCGCTCGTCATCTCCTCCGCCAATGGCAACCGTTTCAAAAACGGTGGCACGATGACGGCGGTGCAGAAGGCGTTCACGATGATCACCGGCGGCTCGGACGTGCTCGACGCAGTGATCGCTGGTGTCAACATCGTCGAACTCGATCCACTCGACGACAGTGTCGGCTACGGCGGTTTGCCGAACGCCGACGGCATCGTCCAACTCGACTCGTCGTGCATGCATGGGCCAATGAAACGCGCGGGCGCGGTTGGCGCACTCGAAGGCGTGCGCACTCCGTCACTCGTCGCCAAGGCGGTGATGGAGAACACCGATCACCATCTCATCGTCGGCAAGGGCGCGCAGGAGTTTGCGCGCAACATGGGATTCAAAATCGAAGACGATCTCAACACTGAAAACTCGCGCAAGCAGTGGCTCGAGTGGAAACGTCGAACAGATCCCGGCCACTATCTCGATCCGAAAAAACGTGCCGAAGCCGGGCATCGCGCGGCGCTCGACATGCTCGCCGAAGGACTCATACGCGAAGAGAACCTGCACGGCACCATCAACTGCGACGGCATCAACTCGAGAGGCGAGATCTGCGGCGTTACTACAACGAGCGGCCTCGCGTGGAAAATTCCTGGTCGCCTGGGCGACTCGCCGATTCTCGGTGCGGGACTTTATGTCGACGGCGCAGTCGGCGCTGCCGGTTCGACCGGACGCGGTGAGGCGAATCTCTTCAACCTTTGCTCGTTTGTGATTGTCGAAGAGATGCGTCGTGGCGCCCATCCGAAAGACGCGGGCATGGAAGTTCTGAACAGAATCAAGAGCAACACGATCGAGAAAAGGCTCTTGAACAACAGAGGGCTGCCGAACTTCGGGATCAACTTTTACATCCTGAACGCGAAAGGCGAGTACGCGGGCGTGACGATGTATGAAGGTGCGTCCTTCGCGATCTGTAACGAGAATGGGCCACAGACGCTCAAGTCCGAGCCGCTGCTGCAAGGCAAAGCGAGCGATTGACCACGGATTACACGGATAACACTGATGAATGCAGACGGCTTTCTAATCCGCGTTCATCCGCGTAAATCTGCGGCTTAAGTTTGTCGCTTGACGATCACTAACGTGATGTCGTCAGCAGCACTCGTGCCCTGCGCAAACTTCGTCAATGACGACTCGATGCGATCGCGTATCCCCGCAGCGGACGCCTCGATGTTTCGCGACACGACTTCATACAAACGCGTCGCCCCAAACTCTTCACCCGTCGGACTGACAGCTTCCGTTACGCCGTCAGAATAGATCACGAGCACATCTCCATGCTGCAACTGCGTGCGGCCCTCGCGATATTCAGCATCAGGTTTGATTCCGAGCGGCAAACCACCGGACGCAAGTTGTTCGACAGTCCCGGCCGAATGGACTATCAGCGGCGGGTTGTGTCCCGCATTCAAAAACGAGAGCGCGCCGGATTCAGGATCGAGCTCGGCGTAAAAGAGAGTCACGAAGCGATTCGCGGGAATGTTGTCCGCGAGATAACGATTGACCGCCGAGATCGTCGCTACCAGTGAATCGTGTGAAGCCGATTGCGCGTGAATCGCGGCGTGCAGTGACGACATGAGCAGCGCGGCCGCAGTTCCCTTGCCTGAAACGTCGCCCAACGCGATCACGAGCCGCCCATCTTCGCGCTCGATGAAGTCGTAGTAATCTCCGCCGATTTCGTAACACGGAAAACTGATGCCCTGTAATTCATAACCATCGACGTGCGGCGGCGCCGTTGGTTGGAAACGCTGCTGAATCTCGCTCGCCAACGCGAGCTCTCGTTCGAAACGCTCGCGCTCGAGTCGCGCTTCGATGAGGCGCGCGTTCTCAACACGAATCGCAGCGACCGAAGCGAGCGTAGTCAAGACTTTCAAGTGGTCCTGAGTGAAACGGCCTTCGGCGATCGGCGAATCCGCATAGATGATGCCGAATACTTTTTCAGCCACACCAAGCGGTACGGCCAAAACCGACCTCACTCCCTGAAGCACGACAGTGCCGGTCGCAAAACGTGGGTCGTGCTGCGCATCGGAAGTCAGCACGGAGTTACCGCGAATCACCACTTCGTCGAGCACGTTACGACTAACGCGAATCTCACCGACTTCGCCGACACGATCTCTCAGCCGCGCTACGGCGACGCGCAAGTCTTCGTTACCCTCGTCGCGCATCATGATCAGACAGCGATCCGCGGGCACAGACTCGAATACGAGTTGGACGATCTGTTCGAGGGTTTCGTTCAGCGTGTCCGAAGAAAGCAGCGTCACACCGACCTTGCTGATCAGTGCGAGCAAGTCGCCCTGCTTCGCCTTCGGCGTCACGGCCGTTGCAGTAGAGACGACTTCTTCAGGTTGCGTGCGCGCGCCCTCGATCGCTTCGAGCAATCCCGATGTCGTGCGATCTCCGGATTTGAGGGCAATCGTCGCTTCCGGAAGACTGCTGGTGTTGTCGGTGATCATCGTGGCGCCCATACCGGAGTTGAGGCTGCCATCGTCAAAGATGATCTCCGTCTCTCCGATCTGGATGCGCCCGCCGGCGGTAAGGTGAATCGCGCCGTCGACCGTTGCGCCGTTGTAGAGTGTTCCGTTTGCCGAACCGAGATCCTGGAGCAGGTAGCCGTCTCCTTCACGACGCACTTCAGCATGCACGCGAGAAGCGAACGGGTCGGGAATGCAGAGATCGTTTCTGGCGGAACGGCCGATGGTTATACGAAGTCGTCCGAGTGGAAAATGATCAGGGGCGCGGTCGGGATATTTAACTATGAGCTCTGTCATTTTTAGCAGACTATCAGGCGGCGCAGCGGAGCATTAGACTAGATAGAACCCTCACGAACGACGATCGTGCCGGCTATGATATCGTGCAAACCTCTGCCATGCACGGTCACTGCGGCCATCACAAAACCCAGACCAAAGAGAGCAAATGAAAGCGGATAACCGATGAAGTGACGTAACAACGCGCGCCCGATTCCCATTTTGCCGCCGTCGTTTCGTTCGATTCGGAGTCCGGTGGCCCACTTGCCGAGCGTGACGCCAGTCAGACCCGGAATGATTCCGAGATTGAACAGCGCCAGCGCGATGGCGAGCAGGATGCCGGCAGTCTCGGCGGAACTGCCAGCCACGCGCGCGCCGCCACCGAGCATGCGCGAGAGTAAAGTACCGGCGACGACGAGAGACACGAGCGCGATGTAGTCGATCAGCAGAGCGCCGCAACGGAGAGGGAAAGGGGCCCGGAGTCGTTGGCCGCCATGCCTGGCGGTGCGGCTTCTTGCATGCGAGCGCGGCAAACCTTGGGTAACAGTCATCTTTAAAACTCGTTATCGCTGTACTTCTATCTTCATTCCACCGCCACTTGGATAGGGTCAGTAGCCGCAACGCGGTAGCGTCGGGTCGGCCTCGGAATCCAGCATCGACCCGACGCTACCGCGTTACGGTACTGACTGTGTCCAAGTCAAGTACAAAAATCAAAGCACAATTACCCAACCAGAAAGTGCAATGTCGTTTCGCCCACGCGCAGCTTATCACCACTATCAAGCACGCGTGGTTGTCGCGGCGCGAGACGGACGGAGTCGTTGATCACGGTGCCATTGACGGAGCCGAGATCTTCGACGAGAAATGTTTCTCCTTCGAGCCAGATACGCGCGTGCCGCCGGGAAACTTTTGTTTCCGGATCGAATCGCGATAGATCGATCTCGGGAAAGATGTTCGAGTGCGGATCCGTGCGCCCAAGCAGATTGCTCTCCTTCTGCAGGATGAACGACGCATCGAGTTCGGTGGTGCCCGTCACGACGAGTTTCGCCGTCGGCCGCGCTGTATGCAGCAACGCACTCGAGCCGACGCCGAGTGGTTGTCGCGCGCCGCAGTGTGCACAAAACACATCGTCGGCGGCGATGCGGCCGCCACAGAACCCGCAATAGACTGTTTGCACCTGGACGGTTTCACTGCCCAGCACCGGCGCGGGCATTCCATAGCTGACTCGCCCTGACATCAACTTTTCGAGATGGATCGCGAGTTCGTTTCGCAGATCGCCGGCAGTTCGATAACGATCGTCCGGCCGGTATTCCACGGCCTTCATGAGGATCTGCTCCATCTCGGTCGAGATTGACGGCGTGATCTGTCGCGGTCTCGGGTTCTTCGCAAAGTCAAAGATCAGCAGCGGATTATCCTGCGGATCGGCGCCCGTCAACAGGTGAAACATCGTAGCGCCGAGACTGTACACATCCGACGCCGGTTGCACTCGTCCGCTGAAAAGTTCAGGAGGCGCATAGCCCATCGTGCCGACCGCGGTCACACCTTTTTCCTGCTGCGAGACCCAACGCGCGATGCCAAAGTCGATCAGCATCACTCGACCCGTGTTGCCGTCGATCATCAGGTTCGCGGGTTTCAGGTCGCGATAGATGATGGGCTTCGGTCGTGAGTGGAGATAGTCGAGCACGTCGGCTACCTGCATGCCCCAATCGGTGACCGTCTTTTCGTCAAGCCTGCCGCCGATGGCTGAACGCATGCGCGAAGCAAGGTCGCCACCTGAGATGTACTTCATGACGAGATAGAAGCGACCGAGCGTCTCGTCGTAGAAGTAATCGTAGATTGTCGGGATTGACGGGTGTTCGAGCGACGTTAGCAGCAGCGACTCGCGTTTGAAGTCTCCAATCGCTTTTTCATGCTGCGCGGGATCGAGGTGCGACTCGACCATCTCTTTCACCGCGCGTGGTGCGTCGCCGAGATTGCGGTCCTTGGCCAGGTACACGGCGCCCATTCCACCGCCACCGATGCGGCGAACGATCTCGTAACGGCCGTTCAATACTGTGTTGGCAGCGAGTTGCTTGACTACCGGCCGGTGACCGCCGGTCGTACTCGCTTTCGGCGACGAGGTCGCGCCACGCGCATTGCCGGTAGACGCTCCCGCAAGCGAGTCATCGGATATCGGGGCTGAGGCCGGCGCAGCGCTATTTTCCGATTCGACGACTGAGGTTTCCAAACTGCCTGACGGCTCATGCGCCGGCGCGACGGCCGCCTGCACCGGCTCCGCTTCTCGCGGTTGCACGTCTACTTCGTCGCCAAGAGTGGCGGCCAGGGTTTCCAACTCTGTTGCGCTCGGGGCTTGTTGCGTGCCGCAGTTACCGCAGAAGTGTTCACCAGGGGATATGCGAGCACCGCATACGTTACACTCAGCCATCTATTTCACAATGTGGAAGCGTAGAAATGTTTTTCCGACGATGATTTCATCGCCGTCGCATAACGCCTGACGCTGTCCGGGGGGCAATCGCTTGCCGCGATTGATGAACGTGCCGTTTGTCGATCCGAGATCTTCGAGAAAGTACTGACCATTGCTCAGTGTGATACGCGCATGGCGCCGCGACACTTTGGCTTCCGGATCGTCGGTGTCGAGATCCACGTCGGGGAAGATCCCGCCGTCAGCATCCCAACGTCCGATCTGGGCCTCGTTGTCACTCAACATGAACTGCTTTCCGGTCGAGCGTCCTTTTTCGATAACCAAACGGGCGTGCGGCTTGGGAGTCGATCGCAACGCCGAAAAGCTGAGGCCGGCGGAAACACGACGCGCCGCGAACTCCGGATGCTGGTTCGGCGACGGAGCGTGGTTGCCGTTTCCTCCTCCCGGCGCGGGTTTCGTATGCTGAGCCGGGTTCCCGCGCCCATTTGGCCGCAGCGGCGCGCCACATTCGTCGCAATACTGCGAGCCATCGAGGTTTTCTGTTTTGCACCTGTCGCAGGTAATCATCGGCGTCACAAAGCAAGTCATTCTAGCGCGAAACGCTCTTACCGCGCCAACGCATCTATTAAGCCATAAACAGTCGCAGAAAAGCAGAAAGACTTACCCGATTCGCTGGGTTTTTTGTGCCCCTTGCGGGTTAGTGGTGTCTAAGGGTTGTTAATAAGTCGGAGTGTGCATCGTTCTCGAATATGGCCCGTTGCCAAGTTGCTCTTAAATGAAACAGTTTGGTAACTTTCCACGTAGAAGCTACTTCTCAAGAAGTTAGACCCCCGGAGAAGGATTGAAGAATGGCACTTAGTCGCAAAAAGAAGATCATTATCGGCGTAGTTGTGGTGGCAGTTCTGGCAATCGTGGTGGTCGTCAGCGTGATTGCAACCCGCAAGGAAGAGCCCGAAGTAATCACGGTAAAACTCAACGTCAGACCAGAACTGAAGCAGACCGTAACCGCGTCCGGCGAAGTGCGCCCGATACGCTATATCAAGCTGACCAGCGAGGTCCCGGGCCGCATCGAGGAGATCTACGTTACGGCGGGTGACCAGGTTGCGAAGGGCAAGCCACTCGTACGCGTCGATCCGACGCAATTGCAGTCGAACCAGGAAGCACAATGGGCGGCCACGCAGGCGTCGATTAACGACGTGCAGAACGCCCGCAACGCCGTCAACTCAGCGCAACAGTCGCTGATCGTCGCGGAAGCATCGGTTGCTGCCGCGAGACAGCAAGTGGTGGCACTGCAAACGAGTGTGGACCGCGCTCAAGTCGATCTCAACACTGCGCAACGCGAACTCAAGCGCGTCACGGATCTGATCGAAGCGGGTGTTTCATCCCGGTTTGAATACGACACTGCTCGCGATCGTTACGAAACTGCCAAGATTGCTTTGGAAACAGCCAAGGCGAATCTCGAGGCCCAGAAGATCTCGGTGAAAGAAGCGACCGAACGCGCAAATCAACAGCGAATCGCAGTCAAGGAAGCACAAACGAGCATCAAGTCGTCTGAGATGCGCGCAAGCCAGCAACAAGCCATGCTGCGCGGCCAACAGAGCCAGCGTTCGAAGGCTACGCAGTTGTCGCCTTTGAACGGTGTAGTTGCCGACATTCCAACGCGCGTCGGTGAGTTTGCTGTTGCCGGTCTGTCGACCACGCCGTTGATGACTATCGCCGACATGTCGCAGATCAACGTCGAAGTGAACGTCGACGAGACCGAAATCAACCACGTGAAGGTGGGCCAGGAAGCGAAAGTCAAAGTCGACGCACTGGGCGACAAGGAAATCAAAGCAGTCGTCACACAGAAGAACCCGCTCGCGATCTCGAAGTCTGACACGACCGGCGGTTTGTCTAATCGCGTCAACGTTCAGGAAGCAAAAGAATTCAAAGTCACGCTCGAACTCAGAGACCTGCCCGAAGACATTCAGACCGCACTTCGCCCGGGAATGAGTTCGACCGCCACGATTACCACCGACACGAAGAACAACGTTCTCGCCGTGCCGCTTGAATCGATCGTCGAGAAGGCGCCGGTTCCGGCAGCATCTCCGGCGGGTTCAGTTGCCAGTAGCGTTCCGGCCGCGTCGCCCGGCGGCGAGAAACCGAAAGCGCAAAAGGGCGTTTATCTCATCGAAGGTAACAAGGTCAGGTTTATCGAAGTGACAACCGGGATCACTGGGGAGGCCGATATCGAGGTCACCAGCGGCCTGAAACCAGACATGGAGATCGTGCGTGGGCCCAGTCGCGTTTTGAAGACGCTCAAGGATGGGATGACGGTCAAACGTCAAACTAAGAAACCGGGCAACGCCAACGGAAACGAGGGCAGCTAGATGAGCGACGCTACTCTTACGATCACTCCGCCAGAGACTGAGACTGACATCAAGCCGCGCATAGCAGTCGACGGGCACGACCCGGCGATGCTCATCTCGATGCGCAACATCTGGAAGACATACCAGATGGGAACTGAGTCAGTGCATGCTCTGCACGGAGTGTCGTTTGATATTCCTCGCGGCGAGTACATCGCGATCATTGGTCCATCAGGCTCCGGCAAGTCGACGTTGATGAATCTGATCGGATGCCTCGATACGCCGAGCCAGGGTGAATACTGGCTCAATGGAAAGAACGTTTCCGAGATGGACGACGACGAACTCGCACGCATCCGGAATCAGGAAGTCGGCTTCGTTTTCCAAACCTTCAATCTACTCGCCAGGGCCACTGCCCTTCACAACGTCGAACTGCCGTTGATTTACGGCGGAGTGGGTTCAGCGCAACGGCACGAAATGGCAAAGAAGGCTCTCGCAGCAGTCGATTTGGCTGACCGTGTAACACACCGGCCCAACGAACTCTCGGGCGGCCAGCGCCAGCGCGTCGCGATTGCTCGCGCACTCGTGAACCATCCGTCGATTCTGCTCGCAGACGAACCAACCGGCGCACTCGACTCACACACCAGCATGGAGATCATGGATCTCTTCGAACGGCTGCACTCAGAAGGCAACACGATCATCGTCGTCACACACGAGCACGACATCGCCGAGCGTGCCCATCGCGTTATCTCCATCCGCGACGGTCAGATCGAGAAAGACGAACGGATCAGATGAGCCGCAAAAAGGCACAAAAGTCACAAAATAATCGTAGGCGCGATTTTGTGACTTTTGTGCCTTTTTGCGGCTAGTTGTTCGGTGCATCTTTGAGGCAAACCTGTGCGTTCCTCCTCGTATCGTCTTGCGGCAATCTGGGAAGCTTTCCGCGTTGCCACCGCAAGTCTGCGTGCAAATAAGTTACGCACCGCGCTGACGTTGCTCGGAATCATCGTCGGTGTCACCGCGGTGATTGCCGTAGTGACGATCATCAAAGGTCTCGATCAGACCGTCGCCCAAACATTTTCTTCGCAGGGCTCCACCGTCTTCACCATTTCCAAGAACCCGCAGATCATCAAATCGCGCGAGGAATTTATAAAGTTCAACCGCCGCAAGGACGTGACGCACGAGGATGCGGAAGCGATCGCGCGTTTGTGTACGGCGTGCTGGCGTGTCGGCATCGCCGCCAATGCGATCGAGACGGTGAAGTACGCCGATCAGAAAGCGGAGAACGTTCGCGTACGCGGCATCGATCCGATCACGATGTTTGACATTGACGGTGTAACGATCGACGCGGGTAGGATCTGGAGCGAGAGCGAAGGCGCGTCGGGCCGCGAGATCTGCGTCATTGGTCCCGACATGCTGAAGAACCTGTTTAGTGATGCGCCGGCCGACAGGGCGGTGGGCCAGGAAATCCGGATCGATGGGAGACCTTATCTCGTTCTCGGCGTGCTCGAACCGTTGGGTTCGATCTTCGGTTTCTCGCGCGACAACGTTGTCTACATTCCATACTCGACTTATCAAAAAGCCTATGGCGGGAGGCGTTCGATCGTCACTTTTATCCAGGTGCCTTCGGCAGAGCAGCTCGAGGTGGCGGAAGATCAGGTCAGAACGATCATGCGAAATCGTCGCGGTCGCGCGAGCGGTGAAGATGGAGACGAGGGCTTCTCGCTCGAAACGCAGGACGTGTTTCTCAATCTCTACGGCTCGGCCACTTCGAACATCTACATCGTCACGCTCGGAGTCGCGGCGATCTCACTCGTGGTCGGCGGGATCGTGGTGATGAACATCATGCTCGTGTCCGTTACGGAACGGACCAAGGAGATCGGCATTCGCAAGGCCATCGGCGCGCGTCGTAAAGACATACTGACGCAGTTTTTGATCGAAGCCGTGACTGTGACTGCGATTGGCGGAGCACTCGGAGTCGGAACGGGATTTGGACTGGCGTACATCATCTCAGCGCTGATCGGGTTCCCGTTATTGATCAGCATGGCGTCGGCAGTGTTGGGTGTTGGAGTTTCTTCAGTGGTGGGAATTGTCAGCGGATTGTGGCCGGCGTGGCGCGCGGCGAGTTTGGATCCGATCGAAGCTTTACGAGCCGAGTGATTTCCAATGCGACTTGACGACATCAAAGAATCCGCGCTCATGGCGTTCGACACGTTGCGCGCCAACAAGCTGCGCTCAGCGTTGACGATCCTCGGTGTCAGCGTGGGCGTCGTGACCGTCATCTTCATGGTGTCGATCATCCAGGGACTCAACAAGGCGTTCGCGGACCAGATCGAGTCGCTCGGGTCGAACACGATCTTCGTTTCAAAGTTCGAACCCAGTTTCGGACGCCCGCCTGGTCCGGAAGAGATACACCGCAAAGATCTCACGATGGACGACGCCGAAGCGCTGCGTAATGAAGCGCCATCGATCGCGGGCGTCTCGCCGATCCGTCGTCTGTTATCGGCGACTGTTAGATACCAGGACAAACAGACCGACACGCCGATTTGCTTCGGCGTCACGCCGTATTACGAGTTTGTGCACTCGCAGTATGTCGCTAGTGGACGTTTCGTAAGCGACGTCGACATGCAGGACCGATCGAACGTCGTGATCATCGGCGTCGACGTTAAGCAGGCGCTGTTTCCCTACGAAGACCCGGTGGACAAGGAAGTCAGAATCAACGGCAGCCCGTTTCGAATCATCGGCGTGATGGAGCCGCTCGGAAACTTCTTCGGGCAGTCGCGTGACAACTCGATCTTTATTCCGTTTACGACGTTCGAAAAGTACTATCCCGATCGCCCGTTTCCGGAAGTTGTGTTCTTCATCATCGTGAGGCCGCGTTCGCGCGCGTTTGTGAAGTCTGCGATGGATGAGATCACCGACATCCTGCGGCGCCGGCGTCGACTAGCTGTGGGCGAACGCAACAACTTCGGGATCTCGTCGCAGGATTCGCTGCTCGACGTTTACAATCAGCTTACCGGAGCGACTGCGTTGGTGCTGACGTCGATCTCTTTTGTAGCGCTGATGATCGGAGGGATCGGCGTGATGAATATCATGCTTGTCTCGGTTACGGAACGCACGAAGGAGATTGGCGTTCGCAAAGCTGTCGGTGCGACGAGGTTGAATATCTTGTCGCAGTTTCTGATTGAGGCGGTTGTGTTGACGGCGATTGGCGGCTTTGCGGGGCTTGCTGTGGGTGAGATTGCGAGCCTCGTGATGAACAAGTACTCGCCGCTACCGGCGTACGTGCCGCTGTGGGCCATCGCTGTGGGAGTCGGAATCTCGGCGGCAGTGGGAATCATCTTCGGCCTCTGGCCCGCGTGGAAAGCCGCTCGCCTGAACCCGATCGAAGCCCTGCGCTGGGAATAATCTCGTAAATCGTGTTACACATAAATGCGGTCCTAACGTGAAGTTCATCGAAACACTGAAACTTGCCGTCGCCGCGATCTGGGCGCACAAGCTGCGCTCTGCACTCACGCTGCTCGGCATGATTGTCGGCGTTACTGCTTTCGTCGTGGTCGTCTCGCTGATCGAGGGTTTCAATCGTTACGTCGACGAAAAGATCGCCGGCATCGGCGCCAAGTCGTTTACGATCCAACGCTTCAATCCGCTCGAAGACTTCAAAGACACTGACACGATTGCCGCCGCCCAGCGGCGCAACAAAGAACTTACGCTCGAAGACTACGAATACCTGAAAGCGCGCGCGCAGTTGATCGGCAGGATCGGAGCCAAGGCGAGAGGCACCCCGTCCGAAGTGAAGCGCGACAACGAGCTGCTGGAAGACGTATTCGTTTCCGGTGCGACCGCGAACTGCGTCGACATTGAAAATCGCGACGTTGCCGAAGGACGTTTTATCGCCGAACCGGAAAACGAAGGCGCCGCGCGCGTCGCTTACATCGGCGCAGATGTCGCGAACAAGCTCTTTCCCGCGGGCAATCCAGTGGGCCAGGAGATCAGCGTTCGCGGCTTGCCCTATCGAGTCATCGGCGTCGAAGTCGCAAAGGGGACCGTCTTCGGAATTCCACAAGACAGTTTTGTCATCCTTCCTTTGAAGACCTACGCCGTAAACTACGGCGGCTTGATTCGACAGCGTTCGCTTTACTTCGTCGCTACTTCGAAAACGGATCAAACCTTTAACGACGCCGTTGAGGAAGCACGCTTTCTGATGCGCGTCAGGCGCAAACTCGGACCAAACGAAAAAGACAACTTCGGTATCGTCACGCCCGACGCCATCACGGGCCTGCGCGATCGACTGTTTGGCACCATCTTCATCGTCGCGATCGCCGTGCCCGGCATCGCTCTGATCGTCGGCGCGATCGTCATCATGAACATCATGCTCGTGTCCGTCACTGAACGAACGAAGGAGATCGGGATCAGAAAGTCTCTGGGCGCGCGACAGGTGGACATACTGAAGCAATTCTTAGTCGAGGCAGTGACACTCGCGATCATCGGCGGGGCAATCGGCATCTTTCTCGCCTGGGTCGTGGGCGCGGTGGTGACCGCATGGTTCTTTCCGACTTACTTATCCTTGCTTGCGATTTTAGGAGCGCTGGCCGCGTCGGGCGGCGCCGGCGTTGCTTCGGGCATTTTCCCGGCCTGGAAAGCGGCGCGACTCGATCCGATTGAAGCGTTGAGGGCTGATTGATATGCGTATTCTACGAAGCGACATTTACGAAAACCTCAAGATGGCCCTCGCCACGCTGCGCGGCAACAAGCTGCGCTCGTTCCTGACGGTCTTCGGCGTCGTCATCGGCATCATCACCGTGATGCTGATCGCATCGATCATCAGCGGCATCGACGTGTCCGTGAAACGCGAAGTCGAGTCGTTCGGCACGCGTTCGATCTACATCAGCAAATACAATCCGGGCATTCACATCGGCCGCATGTCGCGCGAAGAGCGAATGCGCAAGGAGTTGACTTACGACGACGCGATCGCGCTCCAATCGCTGCCGACGATCGAGTTGTCAGTACCGTTCCTCGATATCACCAACTACTTCTTTGGGGGCAAGCTGATGGTTTCGGGCGGTGGTAAGACGTCGGCGCAGGTCGCGCTCCAGGGCACGCTGCCGGAGTTTGAAAAGGCAGGGACGCAGGTAATTTCCGAAGGCCGCTTCTTTACTCAAACAGAGAACGACACGAACCAGGAAGTGTGTGTGGTGGGTTCGAAAGTCGCCGACGACTTTTTCAAACTGGGCTCGCCGGTGGGCCAGACGATCAAGATCGGGACGCAGGAGTTTCGTGTTGTCGGCGTGCTCGAGAAACGCGAGCAGTTTCTCATCGGCGGCGGCAGCGACGATCAGAACAACGTGATCTACGTGCCCTTCAATGTGGCCCAGAAACTAAAGCCGAACGCCGATGACATCTACATTCTCGCGGTCGCGCGTCCGGGCATGATGGACGAGGCGAAGGACCAGGTGCGCGATCTGCTGCGCGTGCGCCGTCAGGTGCCATTCGCGGCAAACGACAACTTCGGAATGGAAACCTCGGAAAGCATCCTCGACAATTTCCGATCGATCACCGGCGGTCTCGCGATCGCGATGGTGGTCATCTCTTCCGTTGGTCTGATGGTTGGTGGAATCGGCGTAATGAACATCATGCTGGTGTCGGTAACTGAGCGCACGCGCGAAATCGGCGTGCGCAAAGCCATCGGCGCAAAGAAGAGCGACATCATGTGGCAGTTTTTGATCGAAGCCGCCACGCTCACCGGTCTCGGTGGCATCGTGGGCCTGTCGATTGGCTGGGGACTGACGCTGTTGCTGCGTCTGCTGCTTCCGTCCTACGTGCCGCTCTGGGCGCCGATCGGTGGTCTAATCGCGAGTGTCGGTATCGGATTGATCTTCGGACTCTGGCCCGCATGGAAAGCCGCGCGCCTCGATCCTATCGAGTCACTGCGCTACGAGTAAACTAACCACGGATGAACACGGAAAAGGCATGGATTGAT
>JBKPPH010000194.1:0-9854 GCA_046733535.1 Acidobacteriota bacterium | reverse complement strand
CACGTCGAACAGGACAACATCGACGGCCAATCGTCACGTTCGCCGCAGTTCTATCTCAACTTCAACCAGATTCCGATCGATCGTCTGCCAACTCAAGTCAGGCGCATCAATCTGCTGGCGCGCACCGGCGTCGAACCGTTGGGCCTGGTTCCGGCGATACGCGAGCAGATTGCGGCGTTGAATAAAGATCAGGCGGTTTTCAACGTGCGAACGATGGAAGATATCGTGGCCCAATCGATCGCTCCACGCCGCTTTTCGATGATGTTGCTTGGCGTCTTCGCGCTCGTCGCGCTCGCCCTGGCCAGCATCGGTATTTACGGAATGATGTCGTATGCGGTCGCACAGCGTACGCGTGAGATCGGCTTGCGCATGACGCTTGGCGCGCAGAGTGGAAACGTACTCAGATTAGTGATCGGGCACGGAATGAAACTCGCGCTGGTTGGCGTCGCGCTCGGTTTGGTCGCGTCATTCATGTTGACGCGAACGATGAAGACTCTGCTCTTCGGGGTGAGCGCGACGGATCCGTTGACGTTTATCGGTATTGCGCTGCTGCTGGCCGTCGTTGCGTTGCTGGCATGCTGGGTCCCCGCACGGCGCGCGTCAAAAGTAGATCCGATAGTGGCGCTGCGATATGAGTGAAATCCCTGGACAGGATTTACATGACTAATTGACAGGTAAATCCGGTGTTAGTAATGGGGCGGTGACATAGGTGAGTCCTTCGAAGCCCTCTGGAAGAGAGTCTGGTTTTACCAACAGTATTCGGGCGCCCAACCGGCTTGCCTGCACGAGGTCAGAGGCTTGCCAGGTGAATTTCTGTTGCCAATCCACTAATAGAAAGATTCGCCCCTGCGCGAGTAGCCATTTACCAAGGGGCTCCCACTGATCCGGCCCACCGACAGCTTGATCAAAACCGAGCATCATACAAGTCGATCCTATATCGGCCGCTATCGAGATGCCGCTGGTTCGCGGCGATAACTGCTTCAAGGTCAAAACCACAGCTCCGTTCTCCTCCAGCACCTCGCGCTCAACGAATGGTCGCGCTGACGAACTCGATGACGCGGAGATGTGAAAAACAGAAGTCTCCGAAGCTTTCCAGTTCTGAAGTGCATATCTGAATGGCGGTATGTCATGTGGTATCGACTCGTACGGCCGCCGATCGACGCGTGCCCAGGCGCCGAAGCCTGCGAGCGAGGCCGCGAGTCGCTGTACGTCATCGACGTCTGACTCTTTTACCGGTGAGAGTTGTGGCTTTAGGAGTGGTTCAACTAGCGGCACTACGTTTACTACGAACTGGGGCTCGCTGACACCTTTTGCCTGCTGTGAAAGAAACTGATCCCAACGCTCCTCCCACCTCGCTATCTCCGCAACGACAGTGCCGCTGATGTGGGTCACATGAACCAGCGCCACGCGATCAAGTGGCGCCAAACTCGGCGTAGCTGGCCTTACGAAGGACCAGACATCAGTCATCAGCGTGTCGGTTTCACCAAAGGCCAACAGAACTCCACCCCTTGGCGCACTCGTGCGTAACCGCGGATCGCCCGTTTTAGGTTTCACTAGATGAAGTGAACCACCGAGACCTCGAGCGACTTCCTCGAAGGTGAATCCATAATTACCAAGTGCTTCAAGTCGAGCATTGAATGCGTAGGAAAGTGCAGCCGAGTAGCGATCCAGCACATCACGTTGTTGGGCCAAAGCGAAATCAGCCGTGAGCGGTTCAGGCGCGTTGCGCAATGCATTGACGCGCTGCTCGAGCTCGACGGAAAGAGGATGCGGGTCTTCTCCGTGGCCCGGCAGTTTGTCAGCGAGCGCCGCATATCGCAGTAATTCCGCAATCAAGCTTTCTTCATGCTTCTGTAGCTGGCGCACGTAGCGGAAGGCCTGCGCCGCGTCGGGTCGCCAGGTAAACGTATTCGCCGTTGGATCTCGCGACTCGAGCGCGCGTCCACGTTCGAGATCGTCGATCAGTGAATAGACAGCTTCACGCACGCGCGTGGCTTCACGAAGATCGAGTTGCTCGTCGAGTAGCAGCGCGTCAGTGGCGTCCGGATTACTGATCGGCAGGAAAGAATCGATGTGCTGTGGTTGTTTCGAACCGACTTCGTTGAATACCGCGTACAAGCTATCAGCCAGCGTTTCGTTCGCGTAAGCGCGACCGCCCTTGATCTCGAACGATCTGCTCTTCTCGACGATCAGATCCTGGAACACGGCTAACGCTGCTTCCTCAGGAGGAAACGTCGTCTGAGCGTCGATCTCGAAGCTGCTCACGCGCTCCGGCTTCCCGTTACGTTGCTCTTCCGTATTTCTCGCAAACCGTCGCAACTCGTTCTTCAAATCGAATAAGTGGTTCGCGGCGTAAAACAAAACGACGCGAATGAAACGGCCGAGTTGGTCCACCTCATCGATGCGGCCGGGTTTACCGAGTGTTTGGGCCACCGTCTCGACAGCTTGTCGATCGTTAGCGTCATCCGTGATAGCGGCAATAAACTGGAGACTTTCTTCCGTGGTCGGACGCCCGACAAAGATCCGGTGCGTGAAGAAGGTGTGCTCGACGGCATAAGAGCGCCCTCGCCGCGCGCGTTTTATGGCGCTTGCAATGATGTCGAAATAGTCTTTATCGGTAACGAAAAAGAACAACGCCGGAGCTTGAGTGAAGAGATTTTTGAAGTAGCGAATGACCGCGGCGAGTTGTTGGCCCTTTGGATCCTCGATCTTGTCGAGTTCTTCCATCACCACCACAGTGCGCAAGCGATTCTGTTTCAACGACGCGAAAATATCCTTCAGATCCGTCTCGAGCTGTTGCAGCGAGTTGTCGTACTCCAGAGCTGTTTCTCTGGTCTCCGTCTGCCTTTGAGTGCGACTGCGCTTCATTGAAGCTGCGAAGCTCACGGCGAACACGGCCGCGAGTGCAACGGCGGCGGCGTGGAACCAGCCGAGACTTGGACCGATGAGTGCTGCCGCTTCGAATGCGATCGCCGCCGCTCCGGTAATCGCCGCGAGCGTCTTCAACACGTTCTTGTCTTCGATAGCAAGCGCCATCTCCCACGAGCGGCTTCGGGTATCTTCCCGTGAGGTTTTTCCAAGACTGGAAAACCTTGCCGCCGTGGCTTTTTGATAAACGTAATCGACAGTTTGCGCGAGTTCTTCGAGTGACTTGTCTTTCGAAGGCAAGCGCTGAATTCCATCACGGATCGTGCGAATTAACGCGATCAATATTCGTCGTGGATCGATGTCCAATCGAAGCGGCGTGTCAGCGGCGGAATTTCCGAGTGAGGCCGAAACTTCCGACACGTTGAGCACGAGGGGAAAGAGCCTGATATTGCTGGCGGCGAGTTGTTTCTTCGCCCGGCTGAGCGCTTCGATCAGCAATGTGGTTTTGCCGGTGCCGCGATAGCCGCTGATGAGATAAGTGCCGCGTTTATTCGGTTCGGTTATTTCCACGACGAGCGGCGCGATTAATACTTCGCGGCCGACGAATACGGGCCTGTTCTCTGACTCTTCGTACAGCGAGTCGTAAGTCAGAGCTGCATCCCAGTCGGAGCGAATGCGAATACGTAATGGTTCGGGCATCACGCCTCCCGTGCTTCAACAAACAGCCGTTTGA
Organism: Acidobacteriota bacterium; assembly: GCA_046733535.1. Taxonomy (GTDB): domain Bacteria; phylum Acidobacteriota; class Blastocatellia; order Pyrinomonadales; family Pyrinomonadaceae; genus PSRF01. The sequence continues at coordinate 6,253 of JBKPPH010000194.1, read as the reverse complement.
ATGGAACGCGGTGAGATGAGTAGCAAAACGGTGCGCATTATAACGCAGGGACGATGTTCAAAGCTGCTAGAATGGACTGGGGCGAAATTTACGGAATGAAGATTTTCGAGAGGTCCTTTACCGCGAGTAAGATTCGGAATGGTTGGCTAGTGCTTGCGCTTGCTGGATCGCCTCCAGTTCGGGCAGTGCTATCAAATCTTTTGGCCTACCAGCAGCACGCTTCGCAAGGATCAATTTGGTGATATCAATCACTGCAAAGCTATAACCAAATAAATCAACCCTTACTGAACCAGCAAGCACTTCTTCATAATTCCCGACGCCACGCACTTCACCCAGAAAATCGATGTCTCCAACGTCTGTGGCGAAAGTGAAGTTCAAGGCGCGCTTCAAAGCTCGGCATCCAGAATGAAAGGTAGTCCTTCCGGCGCATTTCGTAGCTGAGCGTGAACGGATTGCAACGCTTCAGCTAATTGCTTTAGGTTCGTGGCCTGTCGCGAATAGCAAAGGTCGAGATCGTTGGTGAGAAGTGAAGAGCCGTGAAGTGCGGCGGCTACGCCGCCCACAATCACACAATCCACCTTGTATTCACCCAAAAGCCGGAGAGGTGCCTCAATGATGTTGCTGGGTAGTGGCATTGGTTGGACCAATTATGCGGACCGATGCCTTGAGCTTTGCGACACCTTCAATAAAACTCTCAAGCTTGCGGATCCGTTGCTCCGGAGTGAGCCGAAGGTTTTCGAGTGTCAGCGTGAGATCTATTCCGAACTCGACTGCGCGTGCGGCTGCTGAGCCTGGTGGTGGATTAAGGAAATAATCTTCGATCTCGGCGCGCATGGCGCAGTAAGTATACCACTTAGCCTCCTCGAAGCCTGCTAGAATGGGCCGGTGCAGTGCCCGAGATGCCAGAGCCAAAGAATTCAACGCGATTACGATGATGCGGTGATTTTTATCCGCATGTTCGGCCTGCACAAGCTCCTGTGCAATAACTGCGGGCTCGTATTCAAGGGGTTCGACCCGCTGGGAACACACCAGCGAGAGCCGTCCGACAAAGCCAAACGAGCGCGCAATCGCCGCCGCGGCCCACGCTTTTATGCGCATTTGCCGACCGCCATATCGCTAATCGACGACGGAGCACAGCCCGGAAGAGTCTCCTATTCTCAGCCCTCGCGAGGACACTGCGATACCATCAGCAACTTTGGAATGCGCCTGTCACTGGTTGGCACTCGTTTCTCCGTAGCCGATCTGTCACGCGGCCGCCTTCTTTTCGTGCGCGTTGACCTGCCGGAAGGACTGATCGAGGCAGTCGTCACGATCGTGACGTCCGAACGGGCGGGCGACGACGGGAAAAAGAAATGGGTGCTCGGCGTGAATATCCACCAGCTCTCGGACGAGCATAAGCAACGACTCGCCGCGTACATAGAAAAACGCGGTCAGGGCGAGCCCGTCCTCATTTCCGATTAGAGCCGCAAAAAGGCACAAAAAGCACAAAATGCAGTTCGTGCGCGCTTTTGTTTTTCTCACCGCTCGCGCAAAATGCCTCTATGTCTCTCACTAGCCAACACTTTGCCGAGCTCGCCGTGGTTTTGCTGTGTCTAACACTCGTCGCCGGGTGTCACACCGCCGCCAACGGTGACCGCGTCGCGCCCGAGCCTCCTGCCAATGCGGTGGTCACGAAATACGGCTATCAGATCGTGAACATCTGGCCGCACGACAGCAACGCTTTCACCCAAGGGCTAATCCTAGCTGATGGAAAACTGCTGGAGAGCACCGGACAGGAAGGTAGATCCAGCCTGCGAAGCGTCGAGCTCGAATCCGGGAAAATCCTGAAAAAAGTCGACGTGCCCGTGCCTTACTTCGCGGAAGGCATAGCCTTGCTGAACGGGAAGATTTACCAGCTCACGTGGCAGCACCAGTTGGGCTTTATTTACGACGCGCAAAGCTTCGAGCATGTCGGGCAGTTCCACTATGAAGGCGAGGGTTGGGGACTGACGACGGACGGGCAGTCGTTGATTCTGAGCGATGGTTCGAATCATATCCGGTTTCTCGATCCGTCGAACTTTCGGGTTACGAAGACGATCACCGTGCTCGATAACAAGGTCCCGGTCAACGAGCTCAACGAACTCGAGTATGTGCAAGGCTCGATTTACGCAAACATCTGGCATGACGATCGGATCGCCATCATCGATCCGCAAAGCGGCCGGGTAACCGGCTGGCTCGACTTGACTGGGCTGATTCCCGAAGGTGAACTGCACGACGAAGAAGCGGTGTTGAATGGCATCGCCTACGACCAGAAGAACGACAAGCTCCTCGTCACGGGCAAGCTGTGGCCAAGATTGTTTGAGATTAAGTTGAAACGATAAAGCGGTAATGAATTTCCTAACTTACTTCCGAGCTTTTTCATACGCCATGATCGCGGTGGCGATGCTCGCGCTCGTGTTGGCCGGCGGGCTCAGCACGGCGCTGGCGCTGCTGTTTCTAATCGTGATGATCGGAAGCTGGACGCTCGAAAACACGAAGTGGCAATTGCCGGAACGCTACGGGTTAGCAATCGTCCTCCTCTCGATTCCGCTCTTCTATCTCGATTGGCACTATCAGAAAGCGATTGGCGAACCGGCTGAGCGATTGGGAGTGACTGCGCTGGCCCACCTGATCGTTTTTCTGTCCGCAGTTAAACTCCTGCAAGTAAAGAAAGATCGCGACTGGGTTTTCCTCTACCTGATTTCGTTCTTTGAAGTTCTGTTAGCCGCGGGCTTGAGTTTCAGTCCGGTATTTCTCGGGACGTTAACGCTCTACTTGCTCTGCGGCCTGTGCGCAGTCACCGCGTTCGAAATTCAGAAGGCGCGGCGTTCGCTCGCCTTCACCGAAACACGTTTACTCGTGCCACCGGATTCTCGTGTTTTCAAAAAGGATGGGCGGCGCTCCTGGCGAACTACTGAAGCGGCACGGCTCCCGTTTGTTGCCGTCGCATTGTTGCTTTTTATCTTTGCACTCGCGCTGCCGTTGTTTCTGATCGCACCGCGTTCCGGAGCTGCCGCACTGACGCGCAGTGGCGGCGGGTTATCGAACTTCATCGGCTTTTCTGAAAACGTAACACTCGGCCAGATCGGAACACTCAAGCAGACTGATGACGTGGTGATGCGTGTTCGGGTCGAAGAAAGTGACAACGCACGAGAATTGCGCTGGCGCGGTGTGGCCCTCGACGAGTTCACCGGAAGCGGCTGGAAGAAGTCGGTGCAGGCACGCCAGCCGGCGCCGGTTAACGAGGGCGGCGGCTTCTTCAAGTTTGGTACAACCGAAGCGCTTCACCGGCTCACGACACAGACGTTTTTCGTTGAACCACTCGAATCAGCAGTGCTCTTCGCGGCGCCACGACCGGTCGCGATTCAGGGCGACCTGCCGTTTGTGCGAGTAGATTCAGAAGGATCGGTCCAATCGCGGCGTCACGACTTCGAGCGGATCATGTACAAGGCGATCTCCGATACAGATGAGCCGCGCATGGACGAGTTGCGCCACGATCTGCGCCCGTACTCGCCGGCTTTTTATCGCTACCTGCAATTGCCTGACAAGCTCGATCGCCGCATCGGCGCGCTCGCGACGACGATGATTCTCCACGCGAATGCCGACAATCGTTACGACGCAGCCAAAGCGATCGAAACACACCTCCAGCGCGACTACGGCTACTCGCTCGAGATGAAAGCGAGTGGACCAGATCCGCTCGCCGATTTTCTTTTCAACGTGAAGGCCGGGCACTGCGAGTATTTCGCCACCTCGATGGCCGTTTTGTTACGAACGCACGGTATTGCGGCGCGCGTGGTGAATGGGTTTCTTCCGGGCGAGTACAACGAAGCTGCCGGAGCTTACACAGTCAGGCAGAGCGATGCGCACTCGTGGGTTGAAGTTTATTTTCCGGAGACGAATTCGTGGGTGACGTTTGATCCGACGCCGTCGGCGGGTCGTGTCGAACCGGTGCGTACGGGCTTCACGGCGCAGTTGGAGAAATACGGTGAAGCGCTCGAGTTGATCTGGTTTCAGTACGTAATCGGTTACGACAAACAGGAGCAGCGCTCGCTCGCAACCTCGTTGCACAATCAGGTGTTTGACTATGGGCACATGGCTTCCAAGATGCTGTCGATGATTCAGAGTTATCTCACCGGCAACGTGTTGCGGCTGCTGATTGCGGTACTCGCTTTGTCGCTCCTCGTGTTGTCGCTGCTGTTTGGCAAACGATTTTGGCGTTTGGTGCGGGCGCGCAGTCTTGGTGTGGAAGCGGAGGGAAGAACTTACTCGAGCGTTCAATTTTACGAGCGGCTTATTTCGTTGATGGAGCAGCGCGGGCTCTTGCGCGATCGACATCTGACGCCGCTCGAGTTTGCGCAGACGTTAAAGTCGAACGAAGCGCTGCTGGTGACGCGTGCGTACAACCGCGTGCGGTTCGGCGGCGAGCGGCTCTCGGCGACTGAGAAGAAGGAAGTTGAGCGCGCGTTGTTCGCGTTGGAAGGAAGCATAGGATTTCAGGATCTATGAAAGTTGGATTTATTAGTCTGGGCTGTCCAAAGAACCTCGTCGACAGCGAGGTGATGATGGGCCATCTCAAGCAGCAGGGTTATGAGATCACGTCCGATGCCGCTGACGCGGATACCATCGTCGTCAACACTTGCGGGTTTATCGATTCGGCGAAGAAAGAATCGATCGACACCATTCTCGAAGCAGCACAGCTCAAAACAAACGGGCGCGCTCAGCGACTCGTCGTCGCCGGTTGTCTCGTCGAACGTTATCGAGACGAGCTGAAAGCAGAGATTCCGGAAGTGGACGCTTTCATCGGCACGAGTCAAATCAACGACATTCTCGCCGTTTGCGATCCGAAGACCAACACCCGCGCGCTTCCTGTCGTACAACTCGGCAATCAGAGCGCGACTTATCTCTACGACGACTCGACTCCACGCGTGCTTGCGACGCCGTCGCATTACGCGTTCGTGAAGATTGCCGAAGGTTGCGATCGGCCGTGTGCGTTCTGCTTCATTCCGCAGATGCGCGGTCACTTCCGCAGTCGCCGCTTCGGATCGATCGTCGCCGAAGCCCATCAACTCGCGGAAGAAGGCGTCAAAGAGATCATTCTCGTGGCCCAGGACTCGTCTCGGTACGGTGAAGATCTCGGCAAACCGGACGCCCTCGCGCGCCTGTTGCGCGAGCTTGCTCACGTCGACAGAATCGAGTGGGTGCGCGTGATGTACACATATCCCACGCACATCAGCGACGGTTTTCTCGACGTACTCGCCGAAGAACCGAAAGCCGTGAAGTATCTCGACATGCCTTTGCAGCACGCGTCGCAAAACGTTCTGAAACTGATGAAGCGCGGCGGCAATCGGAAAAGTCTTGAACGCTTGATCGAACGCGTGCGGCAGCGAGTTCCCGGCATCGCCGTGCGTACGACGTTTATCTCCGGCTTTCCGGGTGAGACTGAAGCTGACCATGAGGAGTTGCTGAGTTTCATAAAGAACGTTGAATTCGACCGTGTCGGCGTCTTCACTTACTCGGACGAAGAAGGCACGCCCGCTTTCGACTTACCTGACAAGGTGCCACATCGGACGGCGGCTCGCAGGCGCACCAGCCTCATGAAAGAGCAGGCGAAGATCTCGCATCGCAAGAATAAAGCGCGTGTTGGCGAAGTGGTCCAGGTGTTGTTCGAAGGCGAGTCGAAGGAGAGCGAGCTGCTGTGGCAGGGAAGAATGGAAACGCAGGCGCCAGACATCGATGGGTGTGTGTTGATTAACGATGTGCCGGACGGTGTGATTCCGGCGGCGGGAGAGATCGTGAACGTCGAGATCACCCAAGCGCACGAGTACGATTTGATCGGAAGAATATTGGCCGCGGATTGACGCGGATTGAAAACGCGGATTATGGCTGTTAAAGAGTCGAGTGATGAGATGAATCCCGCGGTCGTGGTGGCGGAGCGGGGGCTTGGTTCCGCGATGTCCGCGCGTACCGCGGGGGATTATTTAGCTTTATCGATTGCGACGTGCGGAGTCGGTTATTTGCCGCTGGCTCCGGGGACGTTTGGATCTGTGCTGGGTGTTGCGATCTTTTTGCTGCTGATCCGGCGAGTGGGTTGGTCCGTTATAGTTGTTTCGATTTTGGTGATTACGATTGCAGGCATTTGGGCGGCTTCGCGGACGGAGGAGTTATCGGGTCGAAAGGATCCGGGGAAAGTCGTCGTCGATGAAGTTGCCGGGCAAATGATCGCGCTGTTGCCGTT
>JBKPPH010000193.1:0-15514 GCA_046733535.1 Acidobacteriota bacterium | reverse complement strand
GTTACTGGCAGCGGCCGGAGCTGACGGCCGAGCGGTTTGTGCCGGACGGTTTGAGCGGTGCTGCGGGCGCGCGTTTGTACCTGACGGGCGACCTGGGCCGCTATTTGGAGAACGGCGAGATCGAATACCTGGGCCGCAAGGACCATCAGGTGAAGGTTCGCGGCTATCGCATCGAACTCGGCGAGATTGAAGCGGTGTTGGCCACGTATCCTGGAGTTGATGCCGCGGCGGTTGTCGCGAAAGAGGATGAGTCCGGACACAAATACCTCGCCGGTTACGTTGCCGGTGCTGCTCTGACCAGTACGACTGAACTGCGGCAATTCCTTTATTCAAAACTTCCGAGCTACATGGTGCCGGCGACTCTAGTGCGGCTCGAACAACTGCACCTGACACCCAACGGCAAGATCGATCGCAAGACTCTGCCTGAGCCGGTTCGCGAGGCCCGCACGGAAGTGTGTGTTGCGCCGCGCACTGAGACGGAGAAAACTCTGGCCGCTATCTGGCAGCAAGTCTTGAAAGTGGACCAGGTCAGCGTTAGCGATAACTTCTTCGATCTTGGTGGCGATTCAATTCTGAGCATACACGTTGTAACTCAAGCGCGCCGCGCCGGATTGATTCTGACTCCGCGCCAATTCTTTCAGCAGCAGACGCTCGCGAGCTTGGCTCTGGTTGCCGAACAGGCTGACCTCGATAAGAGTGCTTTGTCCGCGTCGTCGAATGGCAACGGACATGAACCTCACTCGCCGGAACTCGATCTGAAAGCGGACGACGCAGCAGTTGAGGAGTCTAACGTGGAAGACGTCTATCCGTTGACGCCGTTTCAGCAAGGCATGCTCTTTCACGTTCTCGATGCTCCCGACGCCGGAATGTACTTAAACCAGCAACGCTACACCTTGAAAGGCGAGATCGATCTTGCTGCTTTCAAGAACGCGTTTCAGGCAGTAATGGACCGCCATCAAATCCTGCGAACTGCTTTCAACCTGTCTACGCCCGACGGGCCGGTGCAGGTGGTCTATCGACGGCTGAATCTCCCCTGGAGCGTGCACGACTGGAGAGAGTTTCCACCCGCCGAGGAAGCGGAGCGTTTGCAGGCGCTCCTGCAAGCGGACTATGAATGGGGCTTCGAACTGTCGCAAGCACCATTGATGCGTCTCAGCCTTGTTCGGAGAGGGGCGGATATCTACGAATTCATCTGGTCGTTCCATCTCTTGTTGATGGACGGCTGGTCGGTGCAGGTCATATTCAATGAGCTTCTGTCGTTCTACCGCGCCTTCCGCACTGGTCAACCAGTGACGCTCGATCCGCCCATTCGTTACCACGATTACATTGACTGGCTACAACAGCAGCCGCAGGACCAGGCGGAAGCGTACTGGCGCCACGCGCTGGCGGGTTTCACGAGTCCAACTTCACTAGGCTTCGACAGGACGATGATGATCGACGCTCTCTCATCGCAAGGTTACAAAGAGAAGAAAGTCGTGTTGGACGATGCTCTTTCAACCTCACTGAGATCGTTTGTCGCTGCGCACAGGTTGACTTTGAACACTCTCATACAGGGTGCGTGGGCATTGCTGTTGTTCCGGCGCAGCGGCAGCGATGACGTTGTGTTCGGGAGCGTTGTCGCAGGTCGTGCCGCCGACTTTCCGGGCATCGACTCTGCGGTCGGCGTGTTTCTCAACGCATTGCCCGCGCGAGTCCGTATACCCGTCGATGGCACGGTCATACCATGGCTGGAAGATCTTCAGAAGCAACAAGTCGAAGCGCGGCGTTTCGAGTACTGTTCACTCGTGAGCATCCAGGGCTGGAGCGAAGTGCCTCGCCGCGAACCGCTCTTTGAGAGCGTGTTGATATTCCAGAATATTCTCAGCGACACGGCCCTGGCGGAATCCGAAGGCATCGAGGTGCTTGGCATCAATCAGACTGAAAGAAGCAATCTGCCTCTCGCTTTGATCGTCGAGCCTGGGCCTCGATTGCTCTTCAAGATTGTCTACCAGAGCAGCCGCTTCGAGGATGCGACGATCGACATAATCCTGGAGAACCTTCAGAGAATACTGGTTGAAATCAGCACGAATGCGAGCACGACGCTTTCCTCACTGTCACATCAGGCTGACGCCGAGCGGAAACTGCTGATAGACAGCTTCAATCAAAGCCTCGCGACTTTATAGTTCTGCAAAACTCAAATGTGTGGAATAGTCGGTTACATCGATCTTCTTAACGCCGGTCGTGTCGAAGAACACGTTCTTCAGCGCATGGCTGATGCCCTCGTGCACCGTGGTCCGGATTCGCGTGGCTATTTTCTCGATGCGAACGCCGGGATTGGCACTCGTCGCCTCCGCATCATCGATCTCGAAACAGGCGATCAGCCGTTGTTCAACGAAGATCGATCACTCGTCTTGAGCTGCAATGGCGAGATCTTCAATTATCGCGAGTTGAGAAAGGGCCTCGAAACACAGGGCCACAGCTTTCGAACGAAGACCGACGTGGAAGTGCTGGTGCACTTGTATGAAGAAGACGGCGTCGGTTTCCTCAACAAGCTGAACGCGCAGTTTGCGTTTGCCATCTACAATCGCAATGAACGCTCACTGTTCCTGGCGCGAGATCAGTTTGGAATCTGTCCGCTCTTCCACACGACTGTTGACGGGTTCTTCATCTTCGCTTCCGAGATAAAAGCAATTCTCGAACATCCTTCAGTGCCGCGCGAAGTAAATCTGACGGGATTGGACCAGGTACTCTCACTGCCGGGCGCGATCAGTCCGCAGACGTTGTTCCGGAACATCCACAGCCTGCCGAGTGGTCATTATCTCGTCGTGAGAAATAACGATGTCACCGTCAGAGAATACTGGGACCTCGATTACCCGTTGGCAAGCGAGAGTAAAGACGGAAGACCCGAAAGTTACTACGCCGAGACGCTGCGCGACCGGCTCGAACAATCGGTGAGATATCGTCTCCAGGCCGATGTGCCAGTCGGCTTCTTCCTGAGCGGCGGACTTGATTCATCGCTGATCGCGGCCATGATCCGGCGCGTGTCGCCTGATGTTCAACGACACTCTTTCTCGATCAGCTTTGCGGATGAAAGATTGTGCGAGGCGAAGTACCAGCGGCTCTTATCGAATTCGGTTTCGTCGATACATCACGAGATTCCTTTCAACGATGCTGACATCGCGCTGCGTTTGAAGGACGCCGTCTATCATTCGGAATGCCCGCTGAAGGAGACGTACAACACCGCGTCGCTCGCGCTGTCACGCGAAACCAAACGAACCGGAGTCACGGTGGTACTCAACGGCGAGGGTTCAGACGAATTGTTCGCGGGCTACGTCGGATACCGCTTTGATAAGGCGCGGAATGGTAGCAGCAAGACTTACGATCTCGAGACGCTCCTGGGCGACGAGATGAGGGAAAAGTTTTGGGGAGATAAGGATTTCTATTACGAGAAGGATGAGTATCCGTTTAGAGAGACGAAGCAAGCCCTCTACGCGCCCGCTGTCAGTGCGCGCCTCACGGAATTCGAGTGCTCTAATTTTCCAGTGATCAATAAAGACCGACTGCGTGGCAGGCATGTTCTTCACAAACGTTCTTATCTCGATTTCAAACTCCGGTTGGGCCATCACCTGATCGCCGATCACGGAGATCGAATGACGATGGCAAACTCGGTCGAGGCGCGCTATCCGTTTCTCGACATCAACCTCGTCGAGTTCTGCAAAGAGATACCTCCCGATCTGAAACTCAACGGGCTCACTGAGAAATACATTCTCAAGAAAGCTGCTGAAAATCTGATTCCGCAGCAGATCGTCGACCGCGAGAAGTTTGGTTTCGTCGCGCCCGGCAGCCCCGCGTTGCTACAGCAGAAAATCGATTGGGTTTACGACTTACTCTCGTACGACCGCATCAAGAAGCAGGGCTATTTCAATCCCGACACGGTTGAGTTCCTCAAAAAGAAATACTCGCAAAAAGATTTCAAACTGAATCTCACTTTGGAAGACGATTTATTAATCGTGGTGATCACGTTCGGTCTCTTCCTCGAGTTATTTCGGCTTCCAAGTCTGAGTTAACGGATTTTTCACCATTAACATGATGCAGGTTACGGAATACGCTGCGGTCCAGGATCTGTTTGGTCAAACTGCCAAACAGTTCGGTAACGCTCTGGCTATCGATAACGGCCGCCAGCGCGTCACGTATCGCGAGCTCGAGGCAAAGGTTGACCGCCTGGCCCACGCGCTCTCGGTGCTCGGAGTGTCGCGTGAATCGATCGTCGGCATCTTCTTAAACAATCCGATCGACATCATCGCGTCGATACTGGCGACACTCAGAGTCGGCGGCATCTTTTGTCCACTCGATCCCACATTCCCCGAGAAACGATTGCAGGCGATGTTCGCGAGCGCTCCTTCCGCCTGGTGTATCACGCGGTCAAAGTTCTACGAGAAGTTGAAAGGCGTGATCGCCGACCTGTCGTCAGCCCCGGAGATTATTTTGCTCGACGATGGACCAGCAGGTAACAACCATTATGCTGCTCTGCGACTCGATGACGTCAGATTCGAGAATTACTCGCGCAGATCAATCTACCATTCGAACCCTAACGCGCCGTGCTCCATTTACTTCACCTCCGGATCGACCGGCAAACCAAAAGCGATCCTCGGACGACTCAAAGGCATTGACCACTTCATCCGCTGGGAGATCGAAACTGTAGGCGCAGGACCGGGCACGAGAGTCAGCCAGTTGGCATCACCATCGTTCGATGGCTTTCTCAAAGATTCGCTTGTGCCTTTGTGTTCCGGCGGCGTGGTCTGTGCGCCGGAGAGCCGCGACATACTCGTCGATCCCGGCAGGTTGATCGACTGGCTGGACGTCGAGCAGGTGGAAGTCTTGCATTGCGTGCCGTCAGTGTTTCGCGCGTTGATCAACCAGGGACTCGAGAGCCGCTACTTCGAAGCAATGAAGTGCGTGGTGATGGCGGGCGAACCGTTGTATCCGTCGGATGTGAAACGCTGGATGGACGTGTTTGGCGACCGGATCAAATTGTTCAACTTTTACGGCCCGACCGAAACAACCATCACGAAGACCTGCTACGAGGTGAGACCCGAAGACGTCGAGAAGCCCACGATTCCGATTGGGAAGCCGATCAGGGGCGTCGCCATGGTGATAGTCGATCAACATGGCCGGCCGTGCGGCGTGGGAGATGTCGGCGAGATATATATAAGGACACCTTACCTGTCGCTTGGCTACTACCGCGAGCCCGAGCTGACGAAAGAAGTCTTCATCCAGAACCCTTTCAGCCACGATCCGACAGACATCGTCTACAAGACCGGCGACTACGGCAGGCTTTTACGCGACGGCAATTTCGAGATCCTTGGCCGGCGCGACAGCCAGGTGAAGATTAGAGGATTGAGAGTCGAGCTGGGCGAGATCGAGAACCTTTTGCGCGGGCACGCGGCAGTAGGCGAGGTCGCTGTTGTCGATCGTGACGATGGTAAAGGAAACAAGATCCTCGTCGCTTACGTCGCGATGAACAACGGCGACGGCCCCGATTCTTTGCGGCAGTACCTGGCAGAACACTTGCCGGATGAAATGCTGCCGTCAGCGTTTGTGCAGTTGGAAAAGCTGCCGCGCACGCTGAACGGGAAGGTCGATCGCAAAGCGTTGCCGGCGCTCGACCTCGTGCAAGCAGAGCGGAAGGTTTCGGACTCAGGCCCGCGCACTCCAGTTGAAGAGATCATCGCGGGTATTTGGTGTGAAGTGTTGAAGCTGCCGTCAGTTGGATCGAGCGATAACTTTTTCAACCTCGGCGGTCACTCGCTTCTCGTGACGCACACGATCCTGCGCGTGCGCGAAATTCTGAAGGTTGAGTTGCCGATTCGCAGTTTGTTCGAGGCGCCCACCCTCGCGCAGTTTTCACAAGTGGTCCAGGAGCAGATCGGCAAAGGCAAACAGGAGTTGACCACGATCACCCCGGTGCCGCGCGACGGAGAGTTACCACTTTCGTACCCGCAGCAACGCATGTGGGTGTTCGAGAGCTTGGCGACCGAGAGTGCGTCGTTTCATGTTCCGCTCGGCGTGCGGTTGAAAGGGAAGCTGAACGTAGCCGCGCTCGAGCAAACGTTTGGCGAGATTATTCGCAGACACGAAAACCTGCGCACGGTTTTTCCAGCAGTTAACAACGTACCCGTTCAGGTTATCCAGCCAGCGGCGAAGTGCAGCCTGCCGGTTGTGAATCTCAGCTTGCTTGCCACCGAAGAGCGTGAGCAAGAGGCGGTGGCGTTGGCGCAGCGTGAGACACTGAGACGATTTGATTTGAGTAAAGGTCCGCTGTTACGGCTCACGCTGCTGCGGATGAGCGACGAAGATCACATCGTGATCTGCACGCTGCACCACATCATCAGCGACGGGCAGTCGCTCGAAGTCGTCATTTCAGAGATGAGCGAGATCTATTCGGCGCTCACGCAGGGCGAGCCGTCACCGCTTCCCGAGCTAAACATTCAGTACGCGGATTACGTCGCGTGGCAGCGGGGTTGGCTGCAAGGCGAAGAGTTGGAGTCACGACTCGCTTACTGGCGCAAACAGTTGCAGGACGCGCCGAGCAAGTTGAGTTTGCCGCGCCGCTGGACCGGTTCGCGGGTGCAGAGTTTTAGAGGCGCGCGACAGGACGTGAGTTTTTCACTCGAAGTACTGGAAGCGCTGCGAGAGTTTAGCCGTCGCGAAGGTGTGACACTCCTGATGACGATGTTGTCCGGGTTCGTCGTGATGCTGAAGAACTACACCGGCGAGGAAGACATCGTCGTCGGCGCCTCTTACGCAAATCGCGATCAACCGGAAACCGAAAAGCTCATCGGCATCCTCGTCAACTCAATGCCGCTGCGCGTGGACCTTTCCGGGCCAATCACTTTCAAGGACGTGTTGCGTCGAGTAAGAGCCGTCTGTCTCGACGCCTACACGTATCAGCTACCGCCGGAATTGCTGGTCAAGGATTTTTACAGCAAGGGCGCGGAACCGGATCATCTTTTCAACGTCTGGTTCCAACTCGAGCGCGAGGAACGAGAAAAACTCGAGATGAACGGCCTCGGTTACGAGTGGTACCTGGTCCATACCGAAGAAGCGAAGTTTGAGATGTCGATGTTGTTTGGTGAACATAAAAATGGAATCAAGGGTGTGATCGAGTACGACGTGGAATTATTCGACGAGGAAATGATCGCTGAGATGCGGCAGAGCTACGTCGCATTGTTGGAACAGGCGCTGGCGAATCCTGATCGGCGCGTGTAGGAACCGAAAGAACCCAGGAGCGGTACATGATTAACGAGAGCGTGCAGGAGATGTTCAGCCGGATAGCCGGCGAGTGCAGCGCGCAAACTGCGATCGAGCGCGCCGGGCGGCGTGTGACGTATGGCGAGTTGGAAGCAGAGTCGAATCGACTCGCCAACTTCCTGCTCGAAGGACGCGTGGGCCGCGGCACGATGGTGGCGCTCTTTACCGACGACCCGATCCGGATCATCACTGGAATACTCGGAGTGCTGAAAGCGGGAGCGGTGTTCGTGCCCTTGGATCCGACGTTTCCGGAGCAGCGGCTGCGAGTGATGAGCGAGCAGGTTGAACCGCAGTGGTATATGACTGAAGCGCGGCATCTCGAAAAGTTGCGACGGCTGCGAGGAGACGCGAAAGGACAGATCATTTGCTTCGACGGTCCGTCGAGTATCGAGGGCGAACTACCTGCGGAGGTTTTGCAGAGTTACTGGAGTTATGCGCGGACAGAAGCGCCCGGACTGAAGAGTGATCCGGAAGCGCCGTGCTCGATCTACTTCACCTCGGGATCGACGGGAAAACCGAAGGCGATTCTGGGCCGGCTCAAAGGCATCGACCATTTCATGAGATGGGAGATCGGTGCGGTCAAAGCCGGGCGCGGAACCAGAGTAAGCCAGTTAGCGTCGCCCTCGTTTGACGGGTTTCTGAAAGATGCGTTTGTGCCGCTGTGTTCGGGCGGAGTGGTGTGCGCGCCGGAAAGCCGCGAAGTGATTCTGGACGCGTGGAGTTTGGCGGACTGGCTCGACGTCGAGCAGGTGGAAGTGCTGCACTGCGTGCCGTCAGTGTTTCGCGCGCTCATGAACGAAGGACTGAACAGCCGCTACTTCGAATCGATGAAGTGTGTCGTGATGACGGGCGAACCGTTGTACCCCGCGGACGTGAAGCGGTGGCTGAACATCTTCGGCGACCGGATCAGGTTGTTCAATATCTACGGCACCACTGAGACCAGCCTTTCGAAATTTGTTTACGAAATAAAACCGGAAGATGTTGACCGACCTTCAATTCCCGTCGGCAAACCGATCGAGGGCAGCAACGTCATGCTCGTGAATTCGAGTGGAGGCTTGTGTGGCCTCGGCGCTGTGGGCGAGATCCACATTCAGACGCCGTACCGGTCGTGGGGATACTACGGCGAACCGGAGCTGACTAAAGAAGTCTTCATTCAGAATCCGTTCAGCGACGATCCGACCGACATCGTGCACAAGACGGGGGACTACGGCCGGCTGCTGAAGAGCGGAGACCTGGAGCACCTCGGCCGGCGCGATCAGCAGGTGCAGGTGCGCGGTGTGCGAGTCGAACTCGGTGAGATCGAGAACCTGCTGCGCAGCCACGAAACTGTCGCCGACGTCGCGGTGATCGATCGTGACGATACCGAAGGCAACAAGTTTCTAGTGGTCTACGTGACCATGAACAACGGCACGGGCAGCGACCACTTGCGACAGTATCTCGCGGAGCGCTTGCCACAGACGATGTGGCCTTCGGCGTTCGTCGAGTTGGACCAGTTGCCGCGCACTTTGAACGGAAAGATCGATCGCAAGGCGCTGCCCGCGCTGGATGTAGTAAAGAGCGAAGGCGAAACGGCTGACATCGTGCCGCGCAATCCGGTAGAGGAGATCGTGGCGGGCATCTGGTGCGAAGTGTTGAAGCTGCCGAGTGTCGGACGGACGAGCAACTTCTTCAATCTGGGCGGACATTCGTTACTCGTCGCGCAGGTGTTGGCGCGAGTGCGCGAGTACTTGAAAGTCGAGTTGCCGGTCCGCAGTTTGTTCGAGGCGGCGACAGTTGAGCAGTTCGCGCAATTGATTCAGGACCAGATCAGTGCGGGCAAGCAGATGGCGTTGTCGGAGATCAAGCGCATTTCGCGAGACGGGGAGTTGCCGCTGTCGCTTGCGCAGCAGCGGATGTGGTTCTTCGAGCAGATCTCGAAAGGGACCAGCGCTTTCAACATCGCGTTGGGAGTGAGGTTGAAAGGTGAGTTGAACGTGACGGCGCTGGAGCAGACTTTCAGCGAGATCATGCGCCGTCACGAAGGCCTGCGGACGATCTTTCCGGCGCTTGACGATCAGCCTGTGCAGATCATTCAGTCACCGCCGCGGTTTAAGCTCCCGTTAGTGGATTTGAGTCTGCTGCCCGAAGAGGAGCGCGAGCCGCAGGCAGCGAGGTTGGCCCAGGAGGAGACTTTAAGATGCTTCGACTTGAGCAGTGGTCCTCTTGTACGTCCGGGACTGTTGCGGATGGGAGCCCACCATCACATCGTGATCTGCACGATGCATCACATCATCGGCGACGGGCAGTCGCTCGAAGTTGTAATTGCCGAGATGAGCCAGATCTATTCCGCGCTGGTTGAGGGCCAGCCCTCGCCGTTGCCGGAGTTGAGCGTGCAGTATGTGGACTACGAAGCCTGGCAGCGGCAGTGGTTGCAGGGCGAGGTGTTGGAGAAACGGCTGGCCTACTGGCGAAAGCAACTGGAAGACGCGCCGGAACGAATGAGTCTGCCTCAGCGATGGACACGGCCTAAAGTTCAGACGTTCAAGGGCGCGAAGCACTACATCCAAATCCCAGCAGAGCAGACGGAAAGTTTGCGCGAACTGAGCCGGCGTGAGGGTATGACGCTCTTCATGACGATGCTCACCGGCTTTGTGTTGCTGCTGCACCGGTACGCCGGAGACGAGGACATTGTCGTCGGCTCAACGTATGCGAATCGTGAGCGGCCGGAAGCAGAGAAGCTCATCGGCATCATGGTCAACACTCTGGTGCTGCGTCTGAATCTGGCCGGAGTCGTGACGTTCAAGGACCTCATGCGGCGAGTGAGGGAAGTTTGTCTTGACGCATACACGTACCACGTGCCGCCGGAGCTGATCAGGCAGGACCAGGGCCTTCGAAGTGACGAGCGCGAGCGCATGTTCGACGTATGGTTCCAGTTAGGGAAGGAAAGAAGTGAGAAGTTTGAGATGAAGGGCCTCGAGGTAACTCCTTACGATGAAGGAAAAGAGGCGACGCGGTTCGAGTTGTCGATGGTCCTGGGAGAGTTTGAGAAAGAGATCGCCGGCGCGCTCGAATACGATCAAGACATCTTTCCAGCGAAGACTACTGCAACGATGCTGGAAGATTACCTCCGCCTGCTCGCATTGATGGCCGCGGATCCGGATAAAGACCTCTCCACTATCTCGCTGACCAGCCGCGATGAGGTTGAACAACTCAGTTCAGCGTTCGTCGCCAACCTTGAAGTCTAGTTAATAGGATTTAAGACATGATTAAGCAAGGATTGTTAGACCCTGAGCGCAGCCTGCCTTTCCTGATCGAGTACGACCCGAGCGATGGTCCACCCGAGAACGGATTTCTGATCTCCTGGTACAAGGACAACGAGGACCACATCGAGCAGAAACTGCTGGAGCATGGCGCGCTTCTATTCCGTGGCTTCGGTGTTAATACTCCTGCTGCATTCGCTCGTTTGACCCGGTCGATAGCGCCCGGACTGCTGGATTGTCTCGACGATAACGGCCCGCGGACGAAGATCACCTCAGGAATCTACACCTCGACCGAGTACCCGCACGAATATCAACTCTCAATGCACAGTGAATATGCGTACTCTCACAAATTTCCAGCGCGCCTGTTCTTCTGTTGCGTAGTAGAACCCGGTAAGGGAGGCGAAACTCCGATCGCCGATAACCGCCAAATCTTGAAAAAACTGTCGCCGGACATTGTTGAAGAATTTGGACGCAGAAAGATCAAGTACCTGCGGAACCTGCACGGCGGAAATGGATTCGGATTGTCGTGGCAAGCGACTTTTCAAACGACGGACAAGTCGACGGTGGAAGAGCATTGCCGCGACATGTTGATCGACTACGAATGGAAAACTGACGGTGGTCTAAGATTAGAGAACACGTTCGTAAGCTCAATCACACATCCACGAACGGGCGAACAAGTCTGGTTCAATCAGGCGCCTCAATTTCACCCTTCGGACTATCCGACTGAGATCTACGAATCACTGCTCAACTCGTTTCGTGGGAAAGAAGATGAGCTGCCGCAAACGTCTTTCTTTGGAGACGGTACTCCGATCGACGTCTCCGCTCTGAAGGACATTCGCGAAACGATGTTCAAGCAAGCGACAGTTTTTCCCTGGCGTGAAGGCGATGTGATGATGATCGACAACGTGCTGGCGTGTCACGGCCGAATGCCATTCTCCGGGCAGCGCAAAATATTACTCGCGATGGGGAACAAGTAGCAGGCTTACCTCACCATCACAGATCTGTCCTGGAAGCGTCGGACCACCTGCGGTAGCGGAAGCATAGCGCCGAAGGCGCGGAAGATGGTAGCCAGGGGCAAGCGCTGAGCGGAGCGAGGCGCGCCGCCCCTGGTTAGCCGGAAAAAATTGAATAGAGCACTGAAAGTGCGACAGAACAAAGCCCTTTTACAACTATTTCTCCCGCTCTTTCAGAGCGGCGTCGTCCTTATCTTATTGATCCAGGGGCGACGCGCTTCGCTCTGCTCAGCGCTTTGCCCCTGGCTACCTTATTTCGCGCCTTCGGCGCTGTGCACACTCAGCGCGTGCCCCTGCTGGCTACCATCTTTCGCGGCGCTGGACTGCGGGTCCACCCGCTACCGCGGGTGGTACTGAGCGCGTGCAACGACGAAGTCTGACTTTGGAGGGAAAACGCAAGTAGCCATGGGTCATCAGAGCGTACAAGACATGTTTAGCAGCACGGCCGACCAGTTTGGCCGGCACGTGGCCTTTGAGCGTGCTGGGCGCAGTGTCACCTACGCCGAGCTTGAACGCGAGTCGAATCGGTTGGCCAACTTCCTGCTCGAAGAGGGCGTGAGCACCGGCTCGATAGTGGGTCTGTTCACTGATGATCCGCTGCAAGTCATTACGGGCATTCTCGGTGTTCTCAAAGCTGGCGCAGTGTTTGTGCCGCTCGATCCGAGTTTCCCCACGCCGCGGTTGCTGGTACTGAGCGATCAAGTGAGTCCCGGATGGTACGTGACGTCGCGCAAGCATTTGGAGAAGTTGAAGCAGGTGCGCCGGCAGTCAAACGGATCTGCAAACGTGATCTGTCTTGATGGAGCCGAGGAATCTCATGATGGACTGAAAGTGCTGGCGAGCTACGGCAGTTATGAACGTGACGTCCGGCCCGCGTTGAAGAGCGATCCTGATTCGCCTTGTTCGATCTACTTTACGTCCGGTTCCACCGGCAAGCCGAAAGCGATTCTGGGCCGGCTCAAAGGCATCGATCATTATGTCCGGTGGGAGATTGAGGTGCTGGCAGTTGGACCAGGCACACGCGTAAGCCAGTTGGCGTCGCCGTCTTTCGACGGTTTTCTCAAAGACGTATTCGTCCCGTTGTGCGCGGGCGGAGTGGTTTGCGCGCCCGAGAACCGGAACGTGATTCTCGACACCGGGACACTGGTCGACTGGCTGGACATCGAGAGAGTTGAAATCCTGCAATGCGTCCCGTCAGTTTTCCGCACGATCCTCAACCAGGGACTAAACAGCAATTACTTCGAAGCGATGAAGTATGTGGTGATGTCAGGTGAGCCGTTGTTTCCCGCTGACGTGAAGCGGTGGATGGACATATTCGGCGAACGCATCACACTGGTGAATACGTACGGCGCGACCGAGACTACGGTCCTGAAGGTTTTTCATTTCGTTCACGCTGAGGACGTCGGGAGGCCTTCCATCCCGTTGGGCAAGCCTATGCCGGGGTCCGCGGTGCTAATCATGGATCCGGCGTTACAACCCTGCCATCAGGGCGCGATCGGGGAGATTTACATTCGCACGCCGTATCGTTCATTGGGTTACTACGAAGCACCGGAACTGACGCGTGAGGTGTTCATTCAAAACCCGTTCAATAGTGATCCTGCAGACCTTATTTACAGGACAGGCGATTACGGCAGACTACTGGAAGACGGCAGTGTCGAGTTTCTTGGCCGTCGCGATCAGCAGGTGAAGGTGCGCGGCGTAAGAGTTGAACTGGGTGAGATCGAGAACCTGCTGCGGAGCAACGATGCGGTTGCCGACGTCGCCGTGGTCGATCGCGATGACCCGGAAGGAAATAAATTCCTGGTCGCGTACGTGACGCTCAGCAATGGTACCGGGAGCGAGAGTCTGCGCAGTTACCTTGCTGAACGATTGCCTGAAACAATGCTGCCGTCGGCGATCGTGGAGTTGGACCAGTTGCCGCGTACGCTCAACGGCAAGATCGATCGAAAGGCGCTGCCCGCGCTGGAGAAGGTGCAGGCTAAGCTGGATGAAAGCGATTCGATTCCGCACGGGCCGATTGAAGAGATCGTCGCTGGGATCTGGCGTGATGTGTTGCGTCTGCCGGCGGTCGGGCGCCGCAGTAACTTCTTCGATCTCGGAGGACATTCTCTGCTCGCCACGCAGGTGTTGCTGCGCGTGAGAAACAGTCTGCAAGTGGACCTGCCTGTTCGCAGCATGTTTGAGGCGCCCACCATCGAACAGTTCTCACAGTGGGTCCAGTCGCAGCTTAACGAAGGTCGTCAGAACGCACTCGCCCCGATTGAAGCAGTTTCGCGCGCGGGTGATCTGCCGCTGTCGTATGCACAGCAGCGTATGTGGTTTCAGGAGAAACGTACTCCGGGGACCAGTGCGTTTCATATTCCGGTGCGAGTGGCGTTACAGGGGCCATTGAACGTCTCCGCGCTCGAGCAGACGTTCGCCGAGATTATTCGCAGGCACGAAAACCTGCGGACCACGTTCCCGCAGATCGAAGGAGATTTAGTGCAGGTTATTTCGCCACCCGCACGGCTGTCGATCCCAATAGTCGACCTGCATGCTCTTGATCAGCGTGAGCAGGAAGCGTTGGCCAACACACTCGCGGAAGCGGAGTTCAGCCGTCCGTTTGATTTGGAAACCGGACCGCTCACGCGAATGATCCTGATCCGCCATTCCGCCAAAGAGCACACTCTCATTTGCACACTCCACCACATCATCAGCGATGGCTGGTCCAAGGGTGTGCTGGTGAAAGAGATCTCAACTCTGTACGGAGCGTTCTGCCGCGCAGACGAATCGCCTTTGCCTGAGTTGTCAATCCAGTACGCGGACTTCGCCGCCTGGCAGAGACAACAACTGCAAGGAGAGGCGCTGGAGCAGGAGCTGGCGTACTGGAAGGAAAATCTTGCGGACGCGCCGCCCCTCCTGCAACTAGCGACCGATCGCCCGCGTCCTCCCGTGCAGTCTTATCGAGGAGCATTCGAGCCCCTTGTTCTGCCTCAAGACCTTACTGACAAACTGAAAGCTTTGGCGTTGCAGCAGGGAGCGACTCTGTTCATGACCTTGCTGGCGGCGTTTCAAACACTGCTCTACCGGTACACTTCACAGGAAGACATCGTCGTCGGTACGAGCGTCGCGAATCGGGAAAGATCTGAGATCGAGGGATTGATCGGTTTCTTTGTCAACATGGTTGCATTGCGCACTGATTGTTCGGGTAACCCGCGCTTTCATGAGTTGCTTACGCAAGTACGTGAATCGACGTTCAAAGCTTACGCGCATCAGGGAGTTCCTTTTGACAAGCTGGTGCAGGAGCTGCAGCCGATTCGAAACCCGAGTTTTCCGCCGCTCTTCCAGGTAGTTTTCAGTTTTCAGAATCAGCCCACTTTGTCAGTGCTGACACTTTCCGGATTGACGTTGAGCTTTCCACCGCCTGAGATCACGACCTCACAATTCGATCTGCTGCTTGATGTCTCAGAGCTCAACGAAGGACTAAACGCGGCCCTGCAATACAACACGGATCTCTTTGATCGGACCACGATCGTGCAGATGGGCCAACATTTCCGGAGCCTGCTGGAAAGCATTGTGTCTGATCCGGAGCAACGCCTTTCGGATCTGCGACTGCTGAACGAGGATGAACAGGCGGAGTCGCTGGAGACGTGGAACCAGACGGCGGCGGAGTATCCGCAACACACCTGCGTTCACGAGTTGTTCGAATTGCGAGCGAAAGCGGAGCCGGATTCGGTCGCGGCTGTGTTCAGAGACGACCATCTGACCTACGCGGAGCTTAATCGCCGGGCCAATCAGCTCGCGCGATACCTGCAAGGAGCGGGCATCAAGACCGGCGACCTCGTTGGAATCTGTCTCGAGCATTCGTTGGAAGAGTTGATCGGAGTGCTCGGCGTGCTCAAGGCTGGCGCGGGATACATGCCTTTAGACCCGGATCATCCGCGGCAACGCCTCTCATTCATGTTGAAAGATGCAGGCGTGTCGGTTGTCTTA
>JBKPPH010000192.1:0-8584 GCA_046733535.1 Acidobacteriota bacterium | reverse complement strand
CGCCGCGTTGGACCAGGACAAGCTGCATCGCACGTACGGCTTTTCGCAGGCCGCTGAAGCCGAACTCGCTAATGCGTCTCCGCGAGCGCGCGCGGTGTTGGAAGCGTACGCGCGCGGCGTCAATGCTTATGCGGCTTCACTCGATCCGAAGTCGATGCCTCCCGAGTTTCAAATTCTCAATTACAGTTTTGGTCCATGGACACCCGCGGATACGTTCGTCGTGATCAAGATATTCTTCGAAGCGCTCTCAGACACCTGGAGACTGGATCTGATGCGCCAGGCGCTCTCAGCCGTGCCTGCGGAAAAACGCGCCGAGTTGTTACCGGAGATTTCACCTCTCGACGTGCTCGTCGTCGGCAAAGACACTAAAGCGAGAGCTACATCCGCGCGAGTACAACCGTACACTCTCTCGACAGAAACGCTGGCGAGGCTTGCGCACAACCAGGCGATTGCGGCGGCGGCGCTGAATCGCATCGGCTTTGATACCGACGCACTCGCCGCGAGCAATAACTGGGTCGTCAGCGGGCAGCGCACGGTATCGGGCAAACCGCTGCTTTCGAACGATCCACACCTGCGTCCGACAGCGCCATCGATCTGGCACATGGTCCACCTGAGCGCGCCGGGTGTGCGCGTCGCCGGTGTTGGTACACCGGGAATACCGGGAGTCATTCTCGGGCACAATGAACGCATCGCGTGGGGCTTCACGAATGTTGGACCAGACGTTCAGGATCTTTACATCGAGAAATTTGATCCGAGCAATCCCAAACGTTACCAGACACCTTCGGGTTGGCAGGATGCGGTCATTCGCCGCGAAGAGATCAAAGTCAGGAAAGGCTTTGCCGGTTCCGAAACAGATGTTGTGACTCACGACGTGACGGTTACACGTCACGGCCCAATCATTTTCGAGGGAGACGGGAAGCGTTATGCGCTTCGTTGGACTGCGCTCGACCCGTCGAAGAACAACGCCGAATCTTCTTCCATATTGAATCGCGCGCGAAACTGGAAAGAGTTCAACGACGCGCTGGAGTCGTTCACCGCGCCGACACAGAACATCGTGTACGCAGACGTCGACGGGCACATCGGTTATCACGCGGCGGGCGTGGTTCCGATACGCAAGTCAGGAGATGGCAGCGTGCCGTATGACGGGTCAACCGATGCGGGCGAATGGACCAGCTACATACCGGTTTCGAAGTTGCCGACGCTCTACGATCCGCCTTCGGGAATGATCGTCACCGCTAACCAGCGCATCGTCGGCACGGATTATCCTTACTTTCTCACGCATTCGTGGGCGCAGCCTTACCGCGCTCGCCGGATATTCGACCTGCTCAACGAGAAGCCGAAACTCAGCGCCGACGACTACAGGCGCATTCTCGGCGACGTTTACTCGATCGCGGGTGTGTCGTTTACGCGCGAAGCAGTGAAGCTGCTGCGGCCGAAGTTGACGCCCGCTGACGAGAAGTTACGAGCGACGCTCGACGCGTTTGAAAAGTGGGACGGAAGAGTTAACGCGGAGTCGACCGTGGCTCCGATCGTTTCGCAGATGCGCGTCGCGTTTCGTAGCAAGATTCTCGGTGCGGCGCTTGGTCCGGAGCTGTCGAAGAATTTTGGGTGGGCCAACTTCGACACGACGCTCGACCGTGTACTGAAGGACCAGCCCGCTGCGTGGTTGCCGAAAGAGTTTTCGACTTATGCGGACCTGCTGCGGGCGTGTTACGAGGAAGCGATCGGCAACCTCACGAAGAACATTGGTGCAGATCAGACGAAGTGGACGTGGGGCGAACTCGCGAAAGCGCGGTTCAATCACCCGCTGGCAGGAGCGCCGTTCATCGGCGCGCAGTTCGCGATTGCTCCGTTTCCACAAAACGGGACTGGCGGTTCCATCGGCGCCACGGTGAACGTAGGTCCGAGTGTGTCGATGCGTTTGATTGCGGACACGAACGACTGGGACAAAACACAGCAAGGTATCGCACTCGGCGAATCCGGACTGCCGAAGAGTCCGCACTGGACAGATCAGCTAGCGGATTGGCGCGCTGTGACGCCACGCGAGTTTCCGTTCACCGCCGCAGCGGTTGAAAAGGCCGCGAAGGAAACGCTCGTGCTCGAGCCGGCGAAATGATGTGGCGCGTTTTCTGTGCGGCAGAGCTTCCCGATGAGGTGCGGGCGCGGCTGCAGGAGCATATTCAGAGTTTACGCAAAGATGTGCCTGAGGTGGCGGCGAGTTGGAGTCGCGTGGAGAACATTCACCTCACGCTGAAGTTCTTTGGCAATGTCGAGTTGGATCGAGTGCAAACGATTTCAGACGCGGCGGCGCGGACGGTGGCAGAGGTTTCGGCGTTTCAGATCTCGATTGGCGACACGGGTGTGTTTCCGCGTTCGAGTCGCCCGCAAGTGCTCTGGATCGGCGTCAGCGATCCGTCCGGCAACCTCGCAGTTTTGCAAAAGCGATTTGATGACGAATGTGCAGCGGCGGGCTTCGCGAAAGAAGATCGCGCGTTCCGGCCTCACTTAACGATCGCACGTATTCGAAAGCCTGAGGGCGCACGCCGCCTTGCTGAGACTCATCTCAACATGCAATTCAAATCCATTCCAGTGACCTTAACCGAACTAATCGTGTTTCGCAGCGAGCTGAGCAGCAAAGGCTCGAAGTACACGGCGATCTCTCGCCATCAATTACCCAATCCGTAATCATCCGTGCAAATCCGTGTTACCGCGGCAGCTCACGCGGACGCGGCGGCACTGGCGGCGACTGATCTCGGTCATCCTTATCGCCGGTCTGCGACAACACTTCCTTAATCGCCCCAACACTCGAAAGCATCGCCGACGTCTCAACCGGCATGAAGATCACCTTCGCATTATTCGTCTTCGTCATATCTCGGAGGCTGTCGATATAACGAGTCGTGATCAAATACTGGCCCGGATCGCCGCCGGGGATCGAATGTGCAACTCGACTGATCGCTTCCGACTCGGCTTCTGCCGCGCGTAGACGCGCCTGGGCCGCACCTTCTGCCGCAAGAATCGCCGACTGCTTTTCACCTTCCGCACGTGTCACCGCGGCCTGCTTCTCACCTTCCGCGCGCGTGATGGCCGCTTGGCGATCGCCCTCCGCCTGCAACACGAGGGCGCGGCGGTTGCGCTCGGCCGTCATCTGCTTCTCCATCGTGATGCGCACGTCTTCCGGAGGATTGATGTTCTTCACGTCAACTCGCGTGACCTTCACGCCCCACTTGTCAGTCGCTTCGTCGAGAATGATGCGCAGCTTCGAATTGATCTGATCGCGTTGCGAGAGCGTGTGGTCCAGGTCCATGTCACCCATGACGGCGCGCATGCCCGTGATGGTCAACTGCACGATGCCGCCGACGAGATCATTCATCTCGTAAACAGCCTTCACGGGATCCGTTATCTGCCAGTAGACAACTGAGTCGACGTGAATCGTGACGTTGTCGCGGGTGATAACTGGCTGCGGGGGAAGATCGATGTACTGCTCGCGCAGGTCGATCGAGGTCAGTCCCGGCCGCGTGTTTGTCCAGTAAACCGCGCGCGGTTTGTCGAGAAACGGCACAAGAATGTTGAGCCCGCTGCTGGCGACCTTGTCAAACCTTCCCAGGCGCTCGACCAGCATGACGGTTGCTTGCGGCACGATCCTGATCGTCTTCACCGCGATTACCAGCAGCACGATCGCGATGAACCCGAAAAAGAGAAAAGCCAGAGCTGAAGTGACTGGTTCCATGATCACATCCTTTCCGCAGATGTCGCCGATTATATATCGGAATGTGTACGATCTGTGGATAAAGCTTGTTCGACAACCTCCGCCGCCGCCAGGACCATCTCCTCGGCAAAGGGTCGGCCCACAATCTGCACTCCTATCGGCAGACCATCGTTCGAGCGGCCGGCAGGAACAGTAACAACGGGCAGATCGAAGACATTGAACGTTTGCGCGTAACTAAAAGCTCGAAATGTTCCCATCGTCGAACCGCGCACGGTGAGCTTGAGTGTGTCGTGTGCATAGGCCGGGGTTGCGCCGACTGGGGCGACAATAATCGGCGTCGTCTCCAGCCATCGAAGCAACTCTTCACGCAAACGATCGCGTTCCATCCAACCGGCGATATATTCGTCCAACGTTGGCGGCGGATTGTCGTCGCCAGTTGCGAGCCGCCAACTCACAAACGATCCTCCCTCGCTTTCGCGACCCGCGTACACTTTGCGAAGCTGGACCACCGAAGCGCGCGAAAACAACTTCAACCACAGCTCATATCCGCGTTCGACATGCGGCGGGCGTTGCTCGTTGACTATCAATCCAGCGTCACTCAACGCGCCCGCGGCTGCGGCGACAGCGTGGGCAGTCTCTTCCGTAACCGGCGCAACGCCATCATCCACGTACCACGCCAGTCTTGAACCACGAAGCTCCGGCGACGGTTGCACCCGATCGCTAAGCGCACCCAGCAGCACACGCAAATCACCGACCCGTCGCGCCATTGGACCAATCACCGCTCCAAGCGAATATGGACCGCTGCTCGGCGGGAACTGTCCTTCACCGGGGATACGTCCAGTCGTCGGTTTCAAACCACAGATTCCACAGAAGTGGGCCGGGATTCGCACGGAACCGGCGAGATCGCTTCCGAGTCCGCCCGGTGACATGTGCGTCGCGATCGCAACGGCCTCACCGCCGCTCGATCCGCCAGGCGTCAGATCGTGATCCAACGGGTGATTGGTGCGGCCAAACACCGGATTGTCGGCGGTGTAATCCATGGCCATCTCAGCGGGGTTTGTCTTTCCGAGAATAATCGCGCCGGCAGCTTTCAACCGCGCAACCGCCGCAGCATCTCGTTCCGGCACGTAATCGCTTCGCATCACCGATCCGCTCGTCGTGCGCAGACCCGCAGTCTCGATCGTGTCCTTGATCGTGACCGGAACGCCGTGCAGCGCCCCAACTGTTTCACCTCTCATCACCGCGCGCTCCGCCGCCGTCGCACGTTCCATAACGTCAGGCGCAAGCGTCACAATCGCATTCAACGCCGGATTGACCGCCGCGATCCGCTCGAGGTGCGCCTCCGCCACCTCAACTGGCGACACTTCCCTTTGCTGAATGAGCCGTGCAATCGTGGCTATCGAATGTTTGACAATTGTTTGATCAGCGTTCATCTGCGCAAATCTGCGGCCAGTTTTGCTTTTCTTCAACTTCTCAATATAATTCAACTGCTCTGTACAAAGTCATTCACAACCTGCCTGATCGAACTCGACTCGCGTCGATGTCAAATCTTTACGGCAAAGGAGGGTCTTCTTGGCTATTCGTTTGAGCAGGACTTTCATCCTGCGCAAGCTGCATCAGCTTTCCGGTATTTTTCCTCTTGGAATTTTTCTTTTAGAGCACTTTTACACGAACTCAAAAGCGCTTACCGGCGCCGGCGACTTCAACAACGCCGTCAAGGACCTTCAATCCATTCCTTACATCCTGTTCGTGGAAATCGGCGGCATCTTTATTCCCCTAATCTATCACGCGGTCTATGGCCTCGTAATCACAGTGGAAGCGCGGCCGAATAACCTCGCGTACCCGTATTCGCGCAACTGGTTTTACCTGATTCAACGAATAACCGGCGTCATCTTATTCTTCTTTATCATTTTTCACGTGCTCAACTTCAGGTTTGGAATGGTTCCCGGACTGAATATGGAGTCAGTGGCCCATAATACGAACAAAGCGTTCGACATCGTGGCGCGTGAGTTTCACATAGTTCCGATCTTTCTCGTCTACATGGTCGGCATCACGGCCACAGTCTGGCATCTCGCGAACGGCATCTGGCTGTTTCTCGTCGACTGGGGAATCACGATCGGCGAACGCGCGCAGCGTTTGACCGGTTACGCCTGCATCGCTTTCGGAGTCGTGTTGCTGTTGGTCGGCGTTAACGCCGCAGTTGCTTTCATACGTCCGGGCGGATTGTTAGGAGGACTTATTTATTAATGGTTAGTAACGGGATGAAGATAGCGATTGTCGGAGGCGGACTCGCCGGTCTTGCAGCCGCAATGAAGATCGCGGAGAGCGGCCACGCAGTCGATCTGTTTTCCGTGGTG
The DNA here is from genome assembly GCA_046733535.1 of Acidobacteriota bacterium. Lineage (GTDB taxonomy): Bacteria > Acidobacteriota > Blastocatellia > Pyrinomonadales > Pyrinomonadaceae > PSRF01. The sequence continues at coordinate 2,521 of JBKPPH010000192.1, read as the reverse complement.
CCGGTGAAACGCTCTCATTCTGTTTGCGCGCAAGGCGGCATCAACGGCGCAGTCAACACCAAAGGCGAAGGCGATTCCACCTGGGAACATTTCGACGACACGGTTTACGGCGGCGACTTTCTCGCTAATCAAGCGCCGGCGAAAGCCATGTGCGAAATGGCGCCGTCCATTATTTACCTGTTCGACCGGATGGGTGTTCCCTTCTCGCGCACCAATGAAGGCTTGCTCGATTTCCGTCGCTTTGGCGGCACTAAACATCATCGCACTGCTTTCGCGGGCGCTTCGACAGGCCAACAACTTCTTTACGCCCTCGACGAACAAGTCCGGCGTTATGAAGTCAACGGCAAGGTGCGGAAGTTTGAACATTGGGAGATGCTGTCGCTGGTCCTTGACGACGCCCAAGTCTGCCGCGGACTGATCGCAATGAATCTTCAGACGCTCGAGCTTAAGGCGTTTCCCGCCGATGCAGTGATCATCGCCACCGGTGGTCCGGGTCTCATCTTCGGCAAATCGACGAACTCGATGGTCTGCACTGGCAGCGCAGTCTCAGCCTGCTACCAGCAAGGCGCAAGGTATGCGAACGGCGAGTTCATTCAGGTTCATCCGACTTCGATTCCGGGCGAAGACAAGTTGCGGTTGATGTCGGAATCCGCGCGCGGCGAAGGCGGACGTGTTTGGGTGCCGCGCAACAAGGGCGACGTTCGTCCACCATCTTCTATTCCGGAAAATGAGCGTTTGTATTTCCTCGAAGAGAAGTATCCGGCTTACGGCAACCTTGTGCCCCGCGACATCGCGACGAGAGAGATCTTCCAGGTGTGCATCGATGGCATGGGCATCGGCGGTGAGAACCAGGTCTATCTCGATCTGACGCACATTCCCGCGGAGACTCTCGACCGAAAGCTCGGCGCCATTCTCGAGATTTACGAGATGTTTGTCGGCGACGATCCGCGGCACGTGCCGATGCGCATCTTCCCGGGCGTGCACTATTCGATGGGCGGGCTTTGGGTCGACAACAACCAGCGCACAAATCTTCCGGGCCTGCTCGCAGCGGGTGAATGTGACTACTCGATTCACGGCGCGAATCGTCTCGGCGCTAATTCCCTCGTCAGTTGTGTCTATGGCGGCTTCATCGCTGCGCCTGCGGCGATCGAGTATGCGAAGAACGTGGAAAGAAACGGCGCGGACGGTTCGCGTATTTACGAGCAGGAGTTGAAGCATCAGCAGGAAATCAACGACCGGCTCGTTAGCCAGAGCGGCACCGAGAACCAGTATCTGTTGCACCAGGAGATGGGCCAGTGGATGACTGACAACGTCACGGTCATTCGCTACAACGACAAGCTCAAAGCGACCGACAACAAGCTGCTGGAGTTGATGGATCGTTACAAACGAATCTCGATCAACGATTCGAATTTGTGGGCCACGATGGCGTTGCCGCACGCACGGCATCTCGACAACATGCTGGAGCTCGCGCGCGTGATCACGCTCGGCGCTTTGAATCGCAATGAGTCGCGCGGCGCACACTACAAACCTGAGTTTCCCGATCGCGACGACGAGAACTTTTTGAAGACTACGATCGCGGAGTTTTCCGGCGAGGGCCCGGTGTTTTCATATGAGCCGGTCGACATCTCGTTCATCCCGCCGCGCAAACGCGATTACAGCAAGGGGAAGACCGCGAAGGCCTGATATGTCAGCACATCCAAGAACCACAACTTCACCAAAGACCGTCGAGATTCATATCCGGCGTCGCGCCAATCCCGACTCGCCGCAGTACTGGGAACAGTTCGAGATTCCGTATCGACCGAATCTCAACATCATCTCGTGTTTGATGGAGATTCAGAAGAACCCGGTCAACAAGGCTGGGGAACGAACGACGCCCGTCGTTTGGCAGATGAACTGTCTCGAGCAGGTGTGTGGCATCTGCACGATGATCATCAACGGTCGCGCGCGGCAGTCGTGTTCGGCGCTCGTCGATAACCTGGACCAGCCGATCAAGCTCGAGCCCATGTCGAAGTTTCCGAACATTCGCGATCTCGTGGTTGACAGGCAGCAGATGTTCGATCACTTGCGGCGCGTTCACGCATGGATCGAGTTGGATGGCACTCACGATTTGGGGCCAGGCCCGCGGATGGACCAGGAGGACGTGCAGGAGCGTTACGCTTACTCGCGGTGCATGACGTGTGGGTGTTGTCTCGAGGCATGTCCGCAGTACGAGGGCGACAACTACATCGGACCGCAGGCGATCGCGCAGGTGCGTTTATTCAACATGCATCCGTCAGGCAAGATGACGCGTGACGAACGAATCGAAGGAATCATGGGGGAAGACGGGATCACGAACTGCGGCAACGCGCAGAACTGCGTGAAGGCTTGTCCGATGGGAATTCCGTTGACCCGGGCGATCTACGAAGAGAACCGTGAGACTGTGATCCACGGATTGTTCGGCTGGCTCAAAGACTGAGAAATTATTAACCACGGATTACACGGATAGATCCTGATTGATCCGTGTAATCCGTGGTTAACCGAT
>JBKPPH010000191.1:0-4852 GCA_046733535.1 Acidobacteriota bacterium | reverse complement strand
GATCAGCGTGCACGTCATTCCGCGGCCCCATGCTGAAGTCGAACGCGTGCTTCCGGTAAATGGACGCACCGGATTGAGTCCGGATGAAACTGCTTTGCAGGGCGGCGGCGCGCGTGGGCAGCTCGGTCAGGGCGATCAGGGTCGCTCGCTCGGCGCGGGAACGCGCGAACCGAATAAAGAAAGAGCGAGGTGATTTTCAATTGCCGATTCCCAATCGCCGATTGATGATTACTAACGACGCTCAATAAATCGGCAATCGGCAATCGGAAATTGGCAATGCAGAGGTTGTCATGTCCGCCGATAAGGATTTAGTTTCAGTGCAACAAGCGCGCGACCTCGTCGAGGCGGCGCATCGAGCACAGGCGCAAGTCACCGAGTTCGATCAGCAGAAGATCGATCGGATTTGCGAGACGATGGCGCGCGCGGCGCTCGGTGAAGGGGCGCGGCTCGGCGCGATGGCTGTTGAAGAGACTGGCTATGGCATTCCCGCCGACAAGCAGGAAAAGAACCGCTTTGCCGCGGAAGACGTTTGGAACTACTTTCGCGGCCTGCGCACCAAGGGAGTTGTTTCCGAGTCGAAAGACGTTGTAGAGATTGCGAGCCCGCGCGGAGTTGTCGCCGGGATCATTCCGTCTACTAATCCAACCTCAACTGCGATTTTCAAGATTCTCATCGCGATCAAATCGCGCAATACGATCGTGCTATCGCCACATCCATCGGCGGCGAAGTGTATCAACGAAACCGCGCGTGTGATGCGCGATGCTGGGGTGAAAGAAGGACTGCCGGCCGACGCGATCGGATGCATGACGACGGCGACGATCGAAGGTACGGAATCATTGATGAAGCACAAGCAGACGGCCGTGATTCTCGCGACCGGGGGAATCGGGCTCGTGCGTGCTGCTTATTCTTCAGGCAAGCCGGCGTTTGGAGTTGGACCAGGTAACGTGCCAGTGTGTGTGGAACGAACGGCCGACGTGCCGAAGGCGGTGCAGGACATTTTGACAGGCAAGTGTTTTGACAACGGCACCATCTGCGCTTCGGAGCAGGCAGTTGTTTGCGACGCGCCTATCGAACAGGCGGTGCGGGAGCAGTTCAAACTTCAGGGCGCGCATTTCCTTTCGGCGGCTGAAGCCGATCAACTTGGAAAAGTCGTCGTGACGCCGCAGCGTTCGCTCAATCCGGCGATTGTCGGACGGTCGGTTGAAGTGATTGCGAAGATGGCGGGTTTGAATGTGCCGCCGGGAACGCGTTGTTTGATTGCCGATGTGGCGGGTGTCGGGCGCGATCATCCGTTGTCGATGGAGAAGCTGTCGCCGATCCTCGCGTTTTATGTAGTCGATGGTTTGACCGCGTGCGCCGAGCGCAGCAGGGAAGTGCTCAGGTACGGCGGGATGGGCCACACGGCCGGTATTCACACGCGCTCGCGTGAAGCGGCAGTGAAGTTTGGCGCGGAGATGCCGGCGTCACGCATCACTGTGAATACGCCGACGACGCATGGAGCAATCGGGTTCTCGACTGCGTTGCCGCCGTCGATGACGCTCGGCTGCGGATCGTGGGGCGGCAATGTGACGTCGGACAACGTGTCGCCGTTGCATTTGATGGATATCAAACGGGTCGCGTTCGAGACGCGACCGGTGAAGAGTGCGCGGCCGGCAGTGAGTACACAGAAAGTGACTCAACCCGTAGCAGCGAAGGAACCTGTTGTCGCCGGCGGCAAGATCGACCGGCAGGAGATCGCGGCGATTGTCGATCGTTTTCTCGCGGGCAAGCGCATCGAGCCGTCGAGTTCACCGCTGCCGCCGCCGGTGATTGAGACGGAAGCGGGAAGCATGTACACCGCGCCGCCGCCCCAGCCGCCGCCAACACCCGTCAGCAAGCCGGTGCCTCCTGCAACGAATGGTTCAAAAGCCGTCGAGTTCGTGAGTGAAGATGATGTGCGGCGGGCTATACAAAAGGGCGACAAGATTTACATCAATAAAAAGACGATCATCACGCCGGCGGCGCGCGACATTGGCGAACCGGCGGAAGTCTTCGCGAAAGTTTAAGCAAGGATTACGGAGATGGCGGACGGATTGACACGTGTAAGTTACAAATGTTTTTAGGAAAAGTAGTTGGCACAGTTTGGTCCACCAAGAAGACGCCCGATCTCGAGGGCGTCAGGTTTTTGATTGTTCATCCTTACGATCTCGACAAGGAGCCCACGCGCAACATCGTCGTCGTTGCCGATCGCCTCGGGGCGGGGACGGGCGAGATGGTGATGTGCGCCTTCGGCAAAGCAGCGCGATCCGCGATCGGAAATCAGGATATGTCGATTGAAGCAGCCGTCGTGGGGATCGTCGATCGAGTCGATATCAATGACACTCTTTCGGAAGAGATGCGCGAGGCCGCGCGGCGGCTTATACAGGAAAATGGCAGACCCTGATCACGCCTGATCGATTCATCCCTTTCACATGGCCAATGAAGAGCTGATTTACCGAATCACCCGAGCGGTTTACGACCGTCTTGGAAGTACGGTTGACGATACGACTGTCGAGCAGTTGGTGACCGACATTTACAAGCAAGTCGGCTCGACCGCGACTTCCGATCGGAGCGCTGGGCAATTAAGCTCGTCAGAGGGATCGTCAGAGCGCATGGTCATTTCAGTCTTTGGCATGGACCATCCGGGGATCGTGGCGGGTGTGTCGCAGATACTGGCTGAGACGAGTTGCAGTATCATCGATATCAACCAGACTGTGGTGCAGGGAAAATTCGCGATGGTGATCATTGCCGATACGTCGCGCGCGCGAGAGAGCACGGCGGAGCTGAAGGAGAGATTGCGGAACGAGGGGCAGAAACTCGGAGTGCGGATCTACGCCCAGCGCGAGGACCTCTTCAACGCCATGCACCGCATTTGAATTAGACAGGATTTACAGGATGTATCAGGATTACAAGATGCATTCTGTTAATCTTGAAAAATATTGAAATCCTGTCCCAAGGCTTATGTCTGAACCTGAAATAGCTCGTCGTTGCACGGCCTGTGGCATGAGCGTTCGCCAGCACGCCATGTTCTGCCCGCAGTGCGGCAACCCGATTTCCGCCGCGCCAACGACAACAGTTGCGACTGAAACAGTCGCCGATATCGCTCCCACTCAACCGTTGACGCCGGCGCCTCATCATCACGACGGTGTCAAAGCCCGCGTGGAGAAGTTGCGGCATGTGTCGAGCGTCATGATCGATCAAGCGGCTTACGATCCGAGCCTGCGCTTCCTGCTCGTCGCGGCTGTGTTCTTCATACTGTTTCTCATCCTTGTGATCCTGAGCAAAGTCATCGGATAGATGGAATACACCCAGGCCGAGATACTGCAAACCGTCGCAATGACCGAGATGGAGCATCTCGACGTGCGCACAGTCACGCTCGGTCTGAGTTTGCTCGATTGCGCCAGCGACTCGATGGACGGAGTCGCCCAAAAAGCAAGTGACAAGATCCGCACCATAGCCGCGCGTCTGGTACAGACGGTTGACGAGATCGGCGACGAGTTCGGGATCAGGGTAGCGAATAAACGCTTGTCGGTAACGCCCGTCTCCCTGATCACCGAGGGCTTGCGCGGGGATTTGATTCAACTCGCCCGAGCAATCGACGATGCCGCGGGAGCAGTCGGCGTCGATTTCGTCGGCGGATACTCGGCACTCGTCCCCAAAGGTACGACGCGTTCAGAGAGCCGCTTTCTCGATTCCATTCCCGAAGCACTCGCCACCACGAAACGTTTGTGTTCGTCCGTAAACGCGGCCACGACGCGCGCCGGCATCAACATGGACGTGGTGGGCCAGGTCGGCAGAATCATCAAGGACGCCGCGGAACGTACGCGCGACGAAGGCGGATTGGCGTGTGCGAAGTTTGTCTGCTTTGCGAATGCAGTCGAAGACAACCCGTTTATGGCAGGCGCGTTTCACGGCGTGAGCGAAGCTGAAGCTGTGATCAACGTCGGCGTTTCCGGTCCGGGCGTGGTCCATCACGCGGTCAGACACGCCGATCGAGATCTTCCTTTGCAGGAATTGGCGGAGATTATTAAAAAACTTTCCTTCAAGCTGGCGCGCGCCGGTGAGTTGGTCGGCCGAGAAGCCGCACGAAGATTAGGAATTCCGTTTGGCATCATCGACCTGTCGCTGGCGCCGACTCCGGTTACGGGGGACTCCGTTGCCAACATCATCGAGGCGATGGGATTCGAGCGGGCCGGCACTCACGGAACCACCGCCGCGCTCGCAATGCTGACGGATGCAGTCAAGAAGGGCGGCGCGATGGCGAGCGGTTCCGTTGGCGGCATGAGCGGCGCGTTCATTCCCGTGTCCGAAGATGCGGGCATGATCGAGGCCACACAACTCGGTGCGTTGTCCCTTGCGAAACTCGAAGCATGGACCAGTGTCTGCTCGGTGGGAATCGATATGGTTGCCGTGCCTGGTTCGACCCCCGCAGAAACTATCGCCGCGATAATCGCCGACGAGATGGCGGTCGGAGTCATGAACAACAAGACGACGGCGGTACGAATCATTCCTGTACCCGGACGCGACGTCGGCGAGATGGTTGAGTTCGGTGGACTACTCGGAAGCGCGCCGATCATGCCAGTGAGCGCCTTTTCTTCCGCCGTCTTTATTCGCCGCGGCGGCCGCATCCCCGCCCCCATCCATTCCTTACGCAACTAGCCACCAAAGGGCTTTGATTGATCGTGGCTCATCAGCCTTGATCACTTGAGGACCGCTAACTGCGGTAGAACCAAACTAACAGTCTCATGTCAAAGAGCAAGCTATCGAATTACAAATACCAGGGCGCCTTGGCGTCATTGTCGAGCTCTGTCAAAAAAGTTCTTGACATCGACGG
>JBKPPH010000190.1:0-10793 GCA_046733535.1 Acidobacteriota bacterium | reverse complement strand
CGCGAGGGAACGTCCTCGCGCCGATTCGCTGGTCTCAAAAGCAAGAGCCACCCGCGACCCGGCGAATGGCCCCGCACTACTCCGCATGAGGCACTGTATGTATTGTTCGTAGCGATCGTGAACCGTGGCTGAAAACCCCGCTGTGAGATCGCGGCTGGTAGACATGCGGCGCATGTTCTCAGTGGCGTCGATCGACTTTCGCAGCAGGCTTTCCGCGCTTTGGTAGTTACCACTCTTCATTTCCAGCCGGCCTAAAGCGAAGAGTGTGGCAGACTGATTGACGCGATCGGAAAGAGTGTCGAAGGTCGTCAACGCATCCTGATAAGCTTTTCGAGCGTCGTCGAATTTTCCGGAGTTTTCGTAGACCTGCCCGATCCAGGCACGAGCGCGCGCGGCTTCCATCGTATTTGCAGTCTTCGAATATAAATTGAATGCAGTTTCTAAATGTCCCAGCGCCGCCGGGCGATCACCCATTGCGTCGTAAGTTCGACCCAACATCTCGTGGCACAGCGCCATCACGACGGGCTGGTTCTGCAACTCTGCATCGGTCAGAGCTTGTTGGAGAATAGCCAAAGCTTTGTCGTATTGCTGCGAAAGAAATTGCGCCTTGCCGATACCCCATCTCACGACAACTTCATCGCGCGGCTTGTTGGCCTTACGAATGTAATCGAGCGCCTCGTAATACTTCGGCAGTCCGATTTCCGGCAGACCGCTTTCGATATAGGCTTCTGCAATCGAAGTTGAAATCTGCGTCATCTTGAAAGGCTCTGCGTCAGCGTCGATCAACTTCCTGGCATCCCCAAGATATTTCGTTACTTTGTGCCAGGCACCCTTGCGGTATTCGATGAATCCCAGGTTGATCAGTGCTTCAGCCTCGAGAGCTTTAAAGCCGCTTGTGTGCGCCAAACTCAACGCCGCCTCGTTGCTCCGGATCGATTCTTCCAAACTATTTTGCGCCAACTGGTAGGTACCTATATTTAGGTGAGACCGGACGATGCCACGGTTATTACCGATGGATTGCCACAACGCGAGAGCGTCTGCCGCGGTGCGCAAAGCGAGAGCATGATCTGTGTAGTTCTGCGCTTCGCTCAGGAGCAACAACGCCTCGGCGCGGCCGGCGACGTAATTGTTTTGTTTCTCGATTGCAAGAGCTTGTTCGAGTACAGGGATGGCGTTCTTGTATTTACCAACGTGGACGTACGTGGCGCCAATGCCGTTGAGCGCGTCGACTTTGACGTTCGGATTCTCGCTCTTGCCGGCGACTTTTGAGCTCTCTTCGAATGTGAGTAGGGCCTTATCGGGCAGGTAAAGCTGTAGTTGCAAATGGCCTGCTGCGTTGAGAAGCTGGGCGGCCTTGAGGAATTCATTTCCCTGCTGCAGCTTACGCGCAGACTTCAAGAGTGTGGCGACTGCCTGCTGCCTGGCTGCAACTGTCGCCAGCTCGTCGATTGGTTCCTCGGCTTGCCCGGCGCACCTGTCCTGCGCTCCCGGCGCGTACACAAGAAACGCAAGACAGAACACTGAGGTTAGTAATCGCACGTAGAGTTTCATATCGAACTCAACGCTGATGGATCACACGATTGACCCTATGCGGCTTTTGCAGGTTTTGACTTACCTCCTTCGAATACGGTCGCCACGCCACGGCTCATTGAAAACTCTCTCGAATGGTTTTTCGTCGACGCGCACGCACACGCACCACCGGCGTCCGGAGGACTGACTTTTCCTTCCAACACACTCGTCGGCGTGAATTCGTGACTGTCTGTCGCAACCGCATCGGCAAACGTCTCACGAGCAATGTTCAGCGCTCTTTGATAACCCGGATCGTTTTGGTAAGCCGTGTCTTCATCCGCATAACGGCGCTCTTCGCTCAGACGATCCTCTCGCTGCGTTGCAACGAAGTATGATTCGAGAAACGTCAACCACGGCCCATGAGCCAAGCTTCCCGTGAACGCGTAGTCCTGATAGTTTTCGAGAACACGATCATTTTGATCTTCGAGTGGTTGCGCCCAGGGAAAATAGATTGAGAGTCCATGCGAGTACTGGCAATCTGGTCCAATGAAGTCCGTACAAACCACCGGACCTTCTAGCGGGCCGCCGTTCTGAGGCTTCAACTTTTCAATGACTGCATTGCACCCGTCGATGATCGCAATTCGTTTCCGGTCGTACTCACGTCTTTTGTACTGCATTTGATTCGCTTGTTCCGGGACGTGCTCTCTTTCCGGATGAGCGCAAAGCCGCCTCAGGCACAGGCAAAAGTCATAAATATCGGTGTACGTCTCCTGCCAGTAGCTTTGCGATTTCCAATGTGCCAACACAATGATCTCTTTACAACGCGGGTTCGCTAAACCCTCGATCAGCGCCTGGGCCAGCTTTGAGATTGGCTCCGTTAGACGGTCTATACGCCCAGTCTCCAGGCTGCACAAACACATATCAGCCGAGTAACCGGCGTACATGAAATCAGCGCTGTACTGAATGCACAGCAAATGCAAACTCTTCACCAGATCGAGGACGTTCACCTCATCTGAATGCTCGATGGCGTTGTAGACCTCCAACAGTATCTGGCGGTAGGGCCAGGAGCCGACAAATGAGATTCCCTGTGAGGCCAACATGTATTTTGCGGTACCTTTAAGTTCGTATGCTACCTCGACCGAACTCATCGAGCAGCTATGCATGCCGATCAGTTGCAGCGTCTGGCCTTGCTGACCAACTTCATCGGAAAATGTCCGCAGAATATTGCCCAGTGTTTTCAGACCAATAGCCGAATCGGGATTGTCGTCCGGCAGGAAAGCATCACGCCCAACGACCAGACCATGACCGAGAAGGAACAGCATGTAGTTGTCGGCCGAATAGCTTTCCCGGCAGAAACCCAAAAAATTCTCGAGCGCCTCGTAGGCCTGCAACGCATCGACGTTTTGCAGTGAAGCTCCAAATTGCTTCGACAGTGGTCCTGGCAAATTACTGATGTACTCCGGACTAAGGCTGTCGCGAGTAAGCACAGAGACGAGCGGTCCATCGGGATTGCCTATATTCGAAATTCCTTGTTTCCTATCTTCTTTGTTGATTTCAAAAACCCTTGTCGGCGCCCCTTTCTCGTTGGGATCAAAATATACGAGGACGTTTGCGTTGAACTGAGATCCTGCTGCTTTGATGGCCTTGAGTTGAGAAAGCGTGCTCGGTGAAAGTGTGTTGTCGCTCGCCAAAAAGAACATCAAGGTCCAGTTCTTTTTTTCAGTGTTAATCATTTGGGGCTCTCTCCTTATCTTAAAAGATCGCCGGGACAGTAGTGTTAGTCAGCAACAATCGAGTGCCGCCTCGCGTTGCAGGGAGTACCTGCTGATTTCTCGTCAGCAGGGAAGTTTCACTTTGTAATGTAGGCCCGCGGCTGTTCGTTTCAAAAAGGCGGAAAAAAAGATCCGACTTTTGTGGTTCTTGTGGCTTTTTGTCGCTTACTTAAGGATCGCCGCCTGCGCGCTGAGGTTGAGCAAGTGCCAGCGTTGAAAAGTGTTGATGGTTTCGTTGGGCATGAGGCGTACGAAAGCCGTTTCGAAATAGAGTGTTTCGGGTGCGCGCCAGTCGAGCCTTACAATGGGGTTGAACGATGGCGGCACGCCCGCGGTCGTCGTGGTATGCGCGGGAGCGGTCGCTGAGTTTGCATTCGCGTTTACTTTTTTCGTCGCGGTCCTCTGTTCGTAAACGACCGAAGCAGCAATCAACTGTTCGCCCAACGGCAGACGCCCTTGCGTGGGCGTCTTGCCACCCGCGTCGTAAATCGCCACGTCGTTGTCGAACGCAGTGGCCACTTTCGACGCATCCGGCGACCACACCGGCAACGCATCCGTTAAGGTATCGTCAAGCAACCGCTCGGTACCGTCGGGCGCGATCAGACGCGGGCGTCCGGCCGGCAACTTATACTGACGCTCACGCGCGTTCCACTCGTCCTCTTTACAAGCGAGCGCCGCTATCGCATGGGCGTCGGGCGCCCAAACAAAGTAGAAATAAATCAATCCTTCGCGCGAGGTGAGCGGCTTCAGATCGTAGCCATCGCGATTGCAGATGTAGATCTGCTCGGTCTCGAAACTGGCGACCGGTGCGAAGATCGGAGCTACTGAAGGCGTCGCGAGCGGCGCCGGAACGTCTTCAGGTTCGTTCGGAGGAGTCGGCGTCGGGCTGGGTGCGACGCGCCTGTGAGCGATGAAGTTAATGGAATTTCCATCCGGCGACCACGTAACAGTTTCAGGAAACACACACGAAATATCGGGCGGTATCAGGTTGCGCAGGAACTGCCCGTCTGAGTTGTAAAGATCGATGCGAAACGTGGAGCCCGGTTCGTCCGCGGTGGCGTAGAGAGCGAGCACTCTTCGCCCGTCAGGAGAGACGACTGTACGGATGAGTGCCTCGTCTTTTCTTCGCGTGGCGAAGTCGTTGGTGACCGGCTCAAACTTCTCCAACGGATCGTCGAAGTTTGTTGCAGGCGGCGTAACGTCCGGCGTGAGTCGATAAGCGAGGTTTCGCGCCGGCACGTCGCGCAGCACACGCGGTCTCACGTCCTGTCGCTCGATGACAGATTTGCACCCGACGGCAAAAGTCAGTGTAAAGAGAATTGTTAGGACCGTGATTTGCAATTTCCAATTGCCGATGGTGGATTTGTATTTGCCTTCCCGGGCACACATCGGCAATTGGCATTTGGAAATCGGCAACGTGTACTTAGCGCTCCTGGCGATCGTTGATTAACTCCCGAACGAGAACAGGGCTCAGTGCGAGCAGCGCGCGAATCGTGTCGCGAGGCGAGAGGTGATCTTCGTCGCCCTCATCAACGTCAACGCAGTTGTGTTGAATGGAACGCGCCGATCGCCTGGCAATCGATTCGTAATCGGGCGTGCCCGTGATGTACGAACGAACCGCCATCGCTCCGATCAGGTCGCAGGTGATCTCCTCGGCGCGTTGTCCATGAATCTCGAGGCCGGTGAGATCCGATGCCTTGTTTCCGATCGCAGCGACGAGCGGGCGCAAACTGTCGTTGTCGCCATCGGCGATGTGCATCAGTTCGTGGGCCAAGACGCTGATCATTCCTTCATCAGAACGTAAACCCGCGAGAAAGATCGTGCCGAAGGTTATCACGTGCGGACGGCTGAGAAAGACAGACGCATTGTCACGCGATTCCATGTCGGGCCTGACGCGCTTAACTTCATTTACCCTGCTGATTGCCTGCTTGAGTCGTTTCTCAAACTTCTTTTCAAAGCCATATTCAACTGCGAGCTGGCGCAGCGAAGTGATGGCGAGCTCTTTGGCGATCGGAAGCAACCGCTGGGCGCGTTCGGCGCCTGCACGCGCTTCCGGGCGTTGCACCGGCAACGACGGGCGCGCCTGCATCGCGTCAATCGCGACACTGCTTTTTGGATCGAGCTTCGCTTGCGTACAAACGACGCCGATCGCGTCTTCCAACAACGCTCTCGCTTCGGCCGACATCGAGCCGCGGCCGCGCGTCGAGTGTGACTCGATCTTGCTTTTGGTTTGGGCGAACGAGGCGGGTGAGCAGCCAACGACGATTGAGAGAAGGAAGAAGAATTTGACGCACAGGCGCAAAGACACAAAGCAAGGCCGGTAGCTTTGCATCTTTGCGCCTTTCCGTGAAATAGCTTTCGTCATACTTCAACGATGTCGCCAGGCGGCCTTGCGCTTTTCCATGAACGCCTTGACGCCTTCATTTGCGTCTTCACTCTTCATCAGCTCGTGCAGGTACATATTCTCCTGCTGCTCCAACGCGGCTTCGATCAATCTTCCACGACCAAGGTCGAGGGCTTGTCTCGCAAAACTGAGTGACGTCCCGGAAAGTTCCCTCAACTTCGCCAGTATCTCGAGCAGTTTGGGTTCGAGATGAGCGCCGGGCACCACGTGGTTGCACAGGCCCAGGCGGCCGGCCTCCATCGCATCGATTATCTCACCCGTAAGTATCAACTCGCGCGCGCGTTTCTCGCCGATTACCAAGGGCAGGAGCACCGCCGCGACCGGCGGAAACACACCCAGCTTGATCTCGGGCTGGCCAAAACGGGCCCGATCAGAAGCGATAACAATATCGCAAGCGGCGACCAGTTCGCATCCGCCGCCGAGTGCGGCGCCGTCGACGACGGCGATGGTCGGTTTCGCAATCTGCTCCAGCACGCGAAAGATCGCGTGAAAGGAGTCGAGCATTTGGAAGATCGTGTCTTGCACGTGCTCTTCGACAGCCACGCCGGCACTGAACGCGCGACAATTCTTATCGGCGTCGAAGACGATCGCCACGATGTCGCGACGCGCACACTCGCCGAGCGCGCTCGTGATCTCGCGCATCATCTCGATGTTGAAGACGTTCAGCGGCGGCCGCGCGAAAGTGATTCGCGCCACGCGATCGTCGATGTTGAAGCGAATGTTCTGCATAAAAGAACGCCGCAGATTCACGCAGATTAACGCTGATCAGCGTTTTATCTGCGTAAATCAGCGGCCAGCCAATCGCGGTAAATGCGCGTCTGTGCCGGCGTCGGGTTCGACAGCGGCACGATGCGATAAGTTCCCTCGCGGCGATCGCCCAACTTGATGAGCAGCGTGCTCAAGTCGTCGAAACGAAAAATCGTCAGGTTAACCAGATCGCCGGGTTTCTTCTCCGCCATGCGCGCAGTAAAAAACTCTTTCGTCGCTCGCATGTTGTCCATGGCGAGGATTTGATCGCCGGCATTCAGTCCCTGTTCGTACGCCGGCGATCCGGCGTAAACGCGCGTTACCATGAGTCGCTCACCTTCGTCCTCGAGCTCAGCCCCGAAAAACAGATTGTCTACACGATCGCCCGGCGGTCCATTCGTATCCAAACGAAGACCCGCCGCTTCGAGCGCCGCGTTGTAATTGAGCTCTTCTGTGCCGCGCACGAACCGCTTGAAAAAGTCTTCCAAACTCGACCCCGCCATCAGTTCGCATGCCTTCTGAAAGTCCGCTGGTCCATAGTTGCGGTTCTTCTTGAAGAACTCCGTGTAAAGATACCGCAAAACGTCATCGAGCGACTTCGCATTATTGCTCCGCTTGCGAATCTCGAGATCGAGCAGCAGTCCGAGAATCGCGCCCTTCTCGTAATAAGAGATCTGCGAGTTGACGGAGTTTTCATCCTGCCGGTAATACTTGATCCACGCGTCGAAACTCGACTCCTCTGCACTCTGTTCGAGCCGCCCGGGCGTGTTCTGCAACGTTTGGAACGCACGCGCGGTGGCAGTCAGAAACTCACTCTCGGTAATCAGTCCCGCACGACGCAACGCGAGATCGGCGTAATAGTCAGTGATGCCTTCCGCGACCCAGAGAAGTTTTGTGTAGTTCTCCTGCGTGTAATCGAACGGCCCGAGCGCATCCGGCCGGATTCGCTTCACGTTCCAGAGATGAAAGAACTCGTGCGACACGAGCGAGAGAAAACCGCGGTAGTCGCGTTCGGGCGTCGCAGTAGCGGCAGGCGCGGCGGACGTCGCACGATCGCCAGCGACGATCTTGAAACCGAAACGCGGATATCCCAGCGCGGCCGAGTTCAGGTGTTCGAGACCGCCGCCGGCATTCTGTCGCAGATGAAGAATGAAAGTGTAATCGTGATACGGGACCTCGCCGCCCATCAACTCGACTTGCGTCTCGACGATCTTCTGCACGTCGCGTCGCATGCGTTCGGGATCGTAATTTCCTTCGCCGTCGATCACGATGCGATGCGCAACGCCTTTTACGTTGAAGACGAGAGTCTTGAAGTTGCTGACTTCAAACGGCGAGTCGTAAAGAACGTCGAAGTTCTCGGCGCGAAACGTATTCCGCTGGCCCAACACGGCCGGCAGTCCGGTAGCGACTTTCCAAATATCAGGCGCAAGCACGCGGACAGTCGAGGGACTTTTCAAATAGCCGTCGAGGTACATCAGGATGTTGGCGTTGTTCCAAAACCCGTGACTCGAATTCAACTCACTCGTCCGCACTGAAAGCTCGTTCGCATAAACGCGGTACGTGGCGCGCCAATCGCGAGCGCCGTTTGTGACCACGCGCCAGGTGTCCTTGTTGATCTTTTCCCACTCGAGCCGCTGGCCCGCGGCGTTGGTGGCGGCGAAGTCCTGCACGTGACGCGCAAACTCGCGCACGAGATACGAGCCCGGCGTCCAGACCGGCATCACCAGTCGTTCTTCCTGCGGGCCATTCGTCGTTCGTTTGATTGAGACCTCGACTTCGAACAGGTGGGTGTGCGGGCGCGGCATCGCGACTGTAAATGAGATTTCAACCGGCTGGGTTTGGGCGGCCGCGAGAAGCGGGACAGCCAACAACCATGCGGCAGCGCACACGAGCCGGCGGTGGTGCATTTGCATGAAACCTCTTTCGAGAGAAGTTGCTGACAAGTGCAATGGAATGTTACTACGTATCCTGATTTTTAGCCGCAGATTTTCGCAGATGCACGCAGATCCAGATCTGCGAAAATCTGCGGTTATCAACAGTCAAACACAAAGCACAGACACAATGAACCGCTCACCTCTGATCGTCATCTTTACAACCGTCTTCATAGATCTCGTTGGATTTGGAATCGTCATTCCGGTTTTGCCGTTCTACGCCGAAGGCACGGCCTTCAACGCGACGCCCCGCACGGTCGGACTGCTCTTCGCCTCTTACTCGATCATGCAGCTCATCTTCTCACCGGTTCTGGGGAGATTGTCTGACAGGTATGGACGCCGGCCCGTGTTGCTGCTTTCAATCATCGGCACCGGCATCGGTTTTCTCGTGATCGGCTTTGCCACAACCGTTTTGATGCTGTTCGTCGGCCGGATTCTCGACGGAATTACGGGCGGCAACATCTCGACTGCGCAAGCTTACATCGCCGACATCACCACCGAGGAAAACCGCGCGAAAGGCATGGGCCTGATCGGCGCCGCGTTCGGGCTCGGCTTTATTTTTGGTCCAGCGATCGGCGGAATTCTGAGCCGCTGGGGCATTCACGTGCCCTTCTTCTTCGCTGCCGCTCTCTGTTTCGCAAACGCAGCGCTGCTTTTTTTCACCTTGCCTGAAACAGTCACGCCAGATCATCCGGCGAAAAATCTCGCGGGCAGTCGCAGTTTTCGAAACGTGCTCAATTCGTTGAAACAACCGCGCCTCGCTTTCGTCCTGAGCATCTATTTCCTCTTCATCGTCGCCTTCTCGATCATGACGACGTCGTTCTCACTCTTCACGATGTTCAGGTTCGGCTACGACGCTCAACACACAGGCTACCTTTTCGCGTACGTCGGACTGATCGCGGTCATTATTCAAGGCGGACTGATCGGGCGCCTCGTGAAGCGTTTCGGCGAACTGCCGCTCGTGATCTTCGGCGCGTTCTGTTTCGCGATCAGTTTATTTGCGGTCCCTTTTGTTGGACCAGCAGCGGGAGGACTGGCGGCGCTGCTTATCGGCGGCGGCGTCTTTTCGATGGGCAACTCGCTTGCGACTCCCGCGCTCACGAGTTTGGCGTCAAAGAGTGTGGGACCGGCACAGCAGGGAGTCGTTTTAGGTGTGACGCAGTCAGTGGCGAGCCTGGCGCGCGCTGTCGGTCCTTTTCTCGCGGCGGTGCTGATCGATAGTTCGATCGCGCACCAGGGCGCCGACGGCATACCGCATTACATGAGCGACCGCTCGCTCTTCGTCACCTTCTGGACTGGCGCCGCGATCATGTTCGTCGCCTTCTTCCTCGCGATCTATCGTCACTCTACTTTGCAAACTGCCCAACCGGGCCGTCAGGATTGATCAGATCCTTCAAATTCGAATACGGCACGAGGACAAACTGCGGCCCCGCCGCGTACGGCCCAACCTGGTAAGCGTCGAAGTCAATGCCGACCCCTCGCTTCGTAATGGTCCAGCTTGCATAATTCTTTGCCGTCGGCGCCGCGCCACTCTCGATCGACGCATTGTCCACACTTCCATCAGGCGCTTTCATCTGCTTTTTCAACTCTGCGATGCAGTAGTTGGCAATCGGCTGGAGATACTTCGCTCCCGGCTTGAACAGATCGCTCAGCTTCAACTGTTTCCCGTTTTTCAAATCGAAGTTGAGCACTTCTGAAACCGAATTCGGATGGGCGGCGCCCTGATAGTAGCTGCCGATGTCGAACTTAATACTTACGAGATCGTCCTGGGCGAACGCAACTGTGTAAGCAACAGTCAAATCGCTTCCCATCGATCCTTCCGGGCGCGGCTCTTCGCCTTGTTCGGCGGCCATATCTTTCTTGAAACCCGCAACCTTCTTCGTCACAGTCGCACGCGCAGCTTGATTAAACTTCTCGAAGTTTGGATTGTTGCCGCCGGTGAGTTGCGGATACGTCGCCGAGATCTCATACATCAACTTCTTGTTGCTCTCTTTGATCTGCTTCGACACCAGGTCGACGTCGCCCGTAAAACTGATCGGTTCTTCATGCAGTGAAAACGCGGTCTTCTTGTCGCTTCCCTTTTCGCTCGGCGGCTTTGACCAGTTTCCCGCGAGCGTTGCGAGACCGTCTGCCGCATCCACCTTCCAGATGCCTTTGAAGAGTCCAATCTGTTTGCCGCTCGGATCGAACTCTTCAAGCGTCAGGTTGCCGTCTTTGTCGACGCTTCCACGCAGGTCAATTCGGGTGCCGACCTTCTGGTAGAAATAGCTGCCGGTAAGTTGATCGCCGTTGCGCACGAGTTTCATCTGCAAGTCGAGCGAGCTGCCGATCGAGCCTTTGAAGTGCTTGATCAGCGGCGCAGGCGCGATTCCGCCAACAGGATGATCCTGTTGCGGTGACGCAGTGGCGACTGAGGCCGGAGCTGGTGGA
>JBKPPH010000189.1:0-4085 GCA_046733535.1 Acidobacteriota bacterium | reverse complement strand
ATCGAAACGGATCGACGTGGTGAAGTGCCGGAACAGGGCAAACCGTATTTCACAATTCCTGTGTTCAACTATCACGAGGGATTAGTTTCTGCGATTTACCAGAGACAGTACATCGAGTCGGCGCGGCGCTTTCCCGATGTGGCGCCACTCACTCCGCTTCAGATCGAGGCACTAAATCTGTTCGACGAACTCGCAAACGATCCGAAGCTCAACCTAACGATGGAACTTCAACCCGGTGACATTCAGCTCGTGCATAACCATACGATTCTTCACGATCGCACCGCGTTCGAAGACTATCCCGAGCCCGAGCGGAAGCGTCACCTGCTACGTTTGTGGCTGGCACCCCCGGGCGCGCGCAGTCTGCCGGAAGTGTTCGCGGAGAGGTTCGGGTCGATTACGCCCGGCGACCGAGGCGGCGTTGTAGTTAAAGGATCGAGAGCCACGATACCATTCGAGTGATCCACAGATAAGATGCCCGAAGGTCCGGAGGTGCGAAAATATGCGGACGCGCTCGATGCAGCGTTAACCGGACGCGTCATCACTTCACTCGAAGCGCGGACCAAAGAGGCGCGAAAGTGGCTGCAGGAGAACGAGCAACGCCTCACCGGTCGTCGAGTCGAGCGCGTCATCTCACATGGAAAACACCTGATCGGTTATATCGAAGGCCGGTTCTTCTTCCACTCTCACTTGATGATGTGGGGACGGTGGCAGACATTTGGAATCGGCCTGCCGGAAAAAGATCGGCGCGAACGAGCGCGAATCGTAGTTGACGGCGCGGCTGCAATCCTGCTCTCCGCTCCCATATTCAACGTCGGCGAAGGTGAGCCTTACGACATCATCGAGATTCTCGGCACTCTTGGTCCCGATGCGTTGCCGTACCGTGGCCCATTCAACCGCACAGAGTTTTTTCGTCGCTTACTTCAATACAAAGACGAGACGATTGGAGCCGCGCTATTGAACCAGCGCATCGTAGCGGGACTCGGAAATTACCTGCGCGCGGAGATTCTCTTCAAGTGCAAGCTCAATCCATGGCTGACTGTCGGCGAGCTCAGCGACCGCCATCTGGATTGTTTGTCGAAAACGATTCCGCGTCTCGCTCGCGATGCTTACAAACGTACCGCGACTGCCAGTGAAAAGGATCGAAAGAGAATGGCGGCTGATTCGTCGCTGGTCTATCAACCTGGCCGCGAGTATGGCACGCGACACATGGTCTTTCGGCGCACGAACCTGCCGTGCCTGCGCTGCGGTCACCCCATCCGACAACTCAGGCAAAGGACCATTCAGACTGAAGAGAATGACGAGGAACGCACTCGCATAGTTTATTATTGTGCGAAGTGTCAGAAGGTCCCTTTGACAGGATGAACATGATGCTGGCTGGAATACGCACGCGCGAGCTGCGCAAAGTCTACACATCGCCACCGCCACGCGCCGCGGGTGGCGGCTTTACGTTCGGCGGCAAAAGTAAACAACCGTCTCGCGAGATCGTTGCGCTCGATGGGTTGTCGCTCGACGTCCGGGGCGGAGAGATCTTCGGGTTGCTTGGTCCAAACGGCGCCGGCAAATCGACAACCGTCGGCATTCTTACCACACGCGTGCGGCCAACGTCTGGTCAAGCATCGATCGGCGATTACGAGGTGTGGGCGCAACCGGTCGCAGTGAAGCGACTGATCGGCGTCGTGCCGCAGCGACCAAACCTCGACTTCGCGCTCACCGCGCGCGAAATCCTGCTCTTTCATGGCGCCTACTTCGGTCTCGACTCACGCACGCGATCCGCTCGCGCCTCAGAGATGCTCGATCGGTTCAAACTAAGCGATCGTGCCGATCAGATGGTGCGCGGGTTCTCCGGCGGAATGATGCAACGCCTCTCGATCGCGCGCGCGATGATGCACGATCCGCAAGTGCTCTTCCTCGACGAGCCGAGCGCCGGCCTCGATCCGCAAACGCGATTGCTGCTTTGGGAGATCATTCGTGAATACAACCAGAGTGGTAAAACGATTCTGCTGACGACGCACAATATGGAAGAGGCTGACGCTTTGTGCGAGCGACTCGCCATCGTCGATCACGGGCGCAACATCGCTTTGGGCACACCCGCGGAATTGAAGGCGTCCGTGCCTGGCGGTTTCCTTTTGCGTGTGCGTTTCGGCACGCACTCGCCGGAACTGCTCGAGCGACTAAAGACACTCGCCGGCGTTCGAGAAGTTCGCATATCGGCAAACGGCGCGGCAGACAATGAGACTGGCGCGGATGTTTACGCAGATCGCGGCGGCTCACTCGTCTCTGAAATTGCGAATCTCGCTGTGGCCGCCTCGGTCGAGTTGTCAGACGTACACATTTCGGAGCCCAGCCTCGAGAACCTGTTCCTGCACCACACCGGACGGAGCTTGCGCGAATGAACTGGAAACCTTTTCTGGCGCTACTATCGCGCGATGCTCATGTCGCGCGACGAAACCTTGTGCAAGTGTTGCTGCCAACCTTCCTGCAACCGATGTTGTTTGTTTTCATTTTTGGGCGGGTGATGGTGAGCAGCGGCTACATGCGACCGGAATACAAGAGCCTTTTGTTGCCCGGCGTCATGGCGATTAGCATGATCTTCACGGGCGTTTGGGCGGTTGCGATGCCTCTGATCGCGGAGTTTCAGTTTACTCACGAGATCGAAGACAGACTACTTGCGCCGATCGAAAACCACTGGTTAGCGATCGAAAAGGTGTGCTTTGGCGCCGCTCAGGCTGTAGTGTCAGGACTTGTGGTGATACCGGCGGCGTGGCTGTTGTTGCGTCCTGGAGTTGAGCTGAACCTGCACGCGCCGCTGTTGTTCGCCGGGGTCACGTTGCTGGTGGCGCTTTTGTCTGCGTGTGGTGGCCTGGCGCTTGGCTGCAGTGTTGGTCAGCATCAAGTCGGGTTGATGTTCAGCATGGTGCTGACGCCGATGATCTTCTTTGGTTGTACTTATTACCCGTGGAGCGCGCTGGCAAGTTTTCCGATTCTTCAGAAACTCGTACTCGTGAATCCGCTCGTGTATGCGAGTGAGGGACTGCGTGGAACGCTTGTGCCGCAATTTCCGCATCTACCGGTGATCGCGGTGCTGTTGGGACTGGTGATCTTTGATTTGCTGTTTCTTGTCGTTGGACTCCGCCAATTTCGCCGAAAGGCTGTAACGTAAAACAGAGAGTTGGACCAGCTATGAAAAACTACTTATGTGCTTTGGCGTTGAGTGTCGCAGCACTCGTGGTGAGTATTACTCCAGTCGCAAGTTCGAAGCCCGCTGAGCAAATACTATTCGACGACTTCAGCTACACCGATAAGGCTCAACTAAAAAAGAATGGCTGGATCGTTCGTACTGTCCCGGGTTGGCCCGGAGTTCCGGGTGCTATCTGGGCCGACGAGGGCGTGTCGCTCATAAACGATCCGAGCGGGCGCAACAACCGCATCCTGCGTATGACGTCTGCCACTGACGGACCAGGCGCTAAAACCACACAGACTCAAATCTGTCATCAACGCAAATATCTGGAAGGCACTTACGCTGCTCGTGTTCGTTTCACTGACGCTGCCGTCTCAGGGCCGGGAGGCGATCAGATCGTCCAAAGCTTTTACACGATCAGCCCGTTGAAGGCGCCGATGGATCTCGATTACAGCGAGTTGGATTACGAGTACTTACCGAATGGCGGCTGGGGCGTTGACGGTCCAACGCTCTATGCCACGACGTGGGAGACTTTCAGTCCCGAACCCAACTGGAAGAAAGACAATGTTTTCAAGATGACGAATGGCAGCCAGGCGGGCTGGCACATGCTGGTCACACAAGTTCTTGAAAGGCACGTCCGGTATTTTGTCGACGGCAAATTATTTGCCGAGCATGGCGGGAACTATTATCCCGAAGACACGATGTCGATTAACTTCAATCTCTGGTACATCCGCGATGGCATGTTGAAAGCAAACGATCGGCGCCATTATCAGGAAGACATCGACTGGGTGTTTTTCCAGGCGAACACGCCGCTGACGCCGCAACAAGTCGACGCAGCGGTGGCTGCGATGCGAAAAAACTCCGTCAAATTCCGCGACACCGTGCCGTCGAAGAATCTGAACAGCCC
>JBKPPH010000188.1:0-47859 GCA_046733535.1 Acidobacteriota bacterium | reverse complement strand
GAGTGTGAGCGCGTCGCTGCGCTGGTCGCGCCTGCTTTCGGAATCAACACGATCGTCGACGAAACCAAACGCGCTGTCAGAGTGTTCTGCGGAGATTGGCGACTGGCCCATCGCGCCGGTTGTGAGTATTACCTCGATCAGTGTTCTGTTAATGTTCCGGCAAAGCGCGACGTTGTGATTGCGAGTTGTGGCGGCTCTCCGCATGACATTAATCTAATTCAGGCGCACAAAGCCCTCGACATGGCTGCGCTTGCCTGCAAGGATGGCGGTACGCTTATTCTGCTCGCGGAGTGCGGCGAGGGACTTGGCCGGCCCGATTTTCTGAAGTGGTTTGACGCGAGCGATTCGCGCGCGCTTGAAGCGCGGCTGATCAATGGTTATGAAGTCAATGGACAGACGGCGTGGGCGCTATTGACCAAGGCCGAACGTTTCCGCGTTTGCCTGGTTTCAGAACTTCCGGACGACGATGTGAAACGAATGAGAATGTCGCCGGTGCGAACGATTGACGAAGCGTTGGAACAAGCCGGCAGCGGCGCCGGGTTTATCATGCCGCGTGGTGCGGCTGTACTGCCGCGAGTGCAAGTAACGTGAAAGTACAATTGCCGACATGCATGGTGAGGAGTTGGGAGTGGCGTGACCGCGATGCAATTGTGCATCACGCGAACAACAAAAAGATATCGATCAATCTTCGCGATCGCTTTCCACATCCTTACACTGCTGCCGATGCTCGCAGTTGGCTCGAGAGCGTTGTCGGCCGTAAACACGAAACGAATTTTGCGATTGATGTAGGTGGGGAAGCAGTTGGTGGTGTAGGCTTCGACTTGCAGCCGGACGTGGGCCACCGCTCCGCGGAGATTGGATACTGGCTGGGCGAGGAGTTTTGGGGACGAGGCATTGCGACCGAAGCGCTGATTGTAGTGACGGACTACGCGTTTGCAAATTACAACATCTGCCGGTTGTACGCGCACGTGTTCGAGTGGAACCGTGCGTCAGCGCGAGTGCTCGAAAAAGCGGGTTACGAGTTTGAAGGACGTTTGCGAAAGAGCGTTACGAAAGAGGGCCAGACGATCGATCAGTTCATGTATGCGATGGTTCGCGAGTGAAGTTAAGAAATTAGCCACGGATAACACGGATTTAATCCGTATCCATCCGTGTTCATCCGTGGTACGTTTTTTCTTAAACAAAGGAGATGTTGTTATGAAAATATTCGCAACTGCTCTTATCGTTTTATGCAGTGCTTTTTACGCGAGTGCGCAAGAGACAACAACACCGCCGGTCGATAATTTGATCGAGAAGCGCATGCCGTTGACTGAAGCCGCGGTGGCGTTCGATGGAAACGGAACACCCGCGCTCGAAGCAACGCTGCGTACGACTGCGCTCACCGGCGCGCCCGAGGCCCCGGTCACGAACATTCGCATGATCGTTCGGAACAGGAGCGCGATCTCCTACGCGTTCGTTTCGGGTACGGTCACTTTTTACGACGCGGCCGGCGTGCGCTGTGGTGAAGGCCTTTTCAAAGCTGATGTGTTGGGCGCGGACGAATCGTTCGAGACGGACACTCCGGGACTTCGTATTCGCTGCGAAGCGACCACCTGGCGGATCGTCGCGACAAACCTGTTACCGCGACTGCTGCCGAACCAGCCTCTGACCAGATTGATGCGAGCGCCGTCAAACCTCGTTATCAGTATCGACGGCGAGGACCACCCGATTCAGTTAGACAAGCCGATGACGCTCACTTTAGGTGAGAAGAAGCGCACGATCGTGGTGCGCACCGCGCCGTGATTGCGGCTAAAATGTTAGCATTGCTTAAAACCAGGAGGGTGATATGGCAGACAATGACAAATGTGCACATGACGGATGTCAGTGCAGGGCTCAAAGAGACAGTAAATACTGTAGTGAGTATTGCGAGAACGCGGAAGACAGCGACGTTTCGGAAATAAGATGTGGCTGCGAACACCCAGGGTGTCGTTAAGCCGCTAATTCATTCGCACACACCGAACGTATCCAGCCTAATTTCCCCTCTGAGTATCGGTGTAACCTATGCTCTCAACTCTGATCGAACTCCAGCGACTGAAACGACTCGATCGCACCGGCTGGGTGTTGCGTGGTCTTCCCAACGGCACCGAATCCGTCGCCTCGCATTCGTTTGGCGTCAGCGTCACTGCGATGCTGCTCGCCGACAAACTGCTTGCCCGCGGCGTTGTCGTCGACCTGGAGAAGGTTTTGCGCATCGCGTTGCTTCACGATTGGGCCGAATGCCGTGTAGGAGACATGCCGCGCACGGCCGCGTTGTATTTCGGATCAGAAGCGAGAAAGCAAGCGGAGACTGCGGCTTTCTCGGACATCGTAAGTGAACTCGATGAAGAGTTGTATGCGAGTTTGTACAAGGATTACGAGCGTCGCGAGAGTCTCGAAGCGCGACTTGTCAAAGCCGCTGATGTGCTTGATTTACTGATCGAGGTACTTGCACTCGAACGCGCGGGCGCGCGTGGTCTCGACGAGTTTTGGGAAGTGGCTGAAAAACCGGAATTCAATCTCGATGGCGTTGCGGAACAGGTAGTGCAGGAACTGCTGCGATCGATTCTGAACGCGCGTCGTGAATTGCACACGAATGTTTGATCTACTCTCGGACTTTGTTTCAGGACTGACCTGGCAAAAGGCACTGATCGGAGTCCTGGTTTTTCTGGCGACTTTTTTGCTCAACCTCGCGATAGTCTCAATCATTCTGGTCAAGCTACCTGCCGATCACTTCAGTAAAGGACATAAGACCAAATTCTGGTCCGGACCTAATCCGGCACTGCACGCGGCGAAGATCATCGGCAAGAATATTCTCGGCGTGTTGCTGGTGGCGCTGGGCGTCGTGCTCTCGATACCGGGTGTTCCCGGTCAGGGCTTGCTCACGATTTTGCTCGGGGTCATGTTGCTCGACTTCCCCGGTCGGCATCGCCTGGAACAGAAGTTGTTAAGCAGACCGGGAATTGTGAACACGATCAACGGGCTGCGTAAACGTTTTGGAAAGCCGCCGCTCAAACTTGATTAGACACGGGGCACGATAGAGATCACCGCATTGAGATCACCGCGTTTACACTAAAACGCTCGTTTGACGTATGATTGGCGCCAGAAGGCTGATGCTCAAATATTTCGACGCCTACAGAATCGTGCCCTCGCGTTTAGTGCTGTCAGTCTTAGCTGTCGCGGTGCTATTGCTAAGCTCCGGTTGCGGTCTTTTCGGCGCTAAGAGAAAGATTGAAGTCCCACAACTGCTAACGCCTTTGACTGAGGCCGACAAGCCGCGTCTCATTCAGGAGATCAACCGGCTCTCAACCGTGAAGTCCATTCACGGCAAGGTCGACATTCAGTTTGAAGACACGTCGTTCGCTTCTTCCGGTATCGCGGATCAATATCGACTCGTCGACGGTGACATAACGCTGCAACGACCGGGCAAGATCTACCTCGTCATTCAATTCACCTTCGTCGACATCGCACAGATGGCGTCTGACGGCGAGCGTTTCAGTGTTGCTGTGTTGAAGGGCGACGACAAGTACAGGCGCTTCGTGAAGGGAACTAACAGCGCGACGTACGCGAAGTTCGACGCCGATGGAACCGCGAATAAGAGCGACAAACAGAAGACGGAAAAGGTGACAGTCAGCGCGCTTTCGAACCTTCGTCCTCAGCACCTGACGGACGCGTTCATGATCCGGCCTATCGAGCCAAACAGCTCGTTGATCTACGCGCAAAGCGAGTTTTTTCAGGAAGAGCCGGACACGCGTCGCCAGGCAAAAAAAGGCGCCCGCATCATGCGTGGCTACTATCTGCTCGAGGAGTTTTCGCTGGGCGCTAACGGAGACACGAAGTTGTTGCGGCGCTTCTGGCTCGATCGTGTCGGAGGAATTCGGCTCGCGCGCGTGCAGACCTACGATGACCGGGGACAATTGATCACAGACGTTTCTTATTACAATGAGAAGACTCTCGGCAGCAGCGCGACCGCGTTGTTGCCGAGTCGCATCGAGATCACGCGTCCGCAGGATCAGTATAAATTGAGTATCAGCTATCAGGACTCTGCTTCAGTCGAACTGAATCGCGAGTTTGGCCCGAAGGCGTTTGTCTTGGAAAACAAATGGCAGTTGCCTGAAGTCGATCTCGATGCTCAGAATAAGAAGGTCACTGCTAACAAATAATCGATGAGAACGATTCTAAAAGCCGAAGATCTCGTGAAGATTTATCGCATCGGCAAGGTCGATGTGCATGCCCTGCGTGGCGTTTCGCTCGAGGTCGAAGAAGGCGAGTTTCTGGCGATCATGGGCCCGTCCGGTTGCGGCAAATCGACCATGCTCCACTTGCTCGGCGGGCTGCTGACGCCCACTTCCGGCCGCATCGTCATCGACGGCGACGACATCACTGCTGCTTCCGACGCGAAACGCACCGCCGTTCGGCGCAAGAAAATCGGCTTTGTCTTCCAACGATTCAATCTTTTTCCCACCCTGACTGCCGAAGGAAATCTCCGACTGGCGGAGCGAATTCACGGCAACGGCGGCGGCAATGCACAACTGCGGCGCGACGTCCTGCGCCTACTTGGACTCGAAGATAAACTCCACCACAAACCGCTGGAATTGTCCGGTGGCGAACAACAGCGAGTCGCACTCGCCCGCGCCGTCGTGACGCGCCCCGCGATCGTCCTGGCTGACGAACCGACCGGCAATCTCGACTCGGAAAACTCCGCTCTCGTCCTTAACATGTTTCAGGAGTTGAATTACCGCTTTAACCAGACCATCATCATGATCACTCACAATCCCGAGGCAGCAGCAATGTGCCGCCGTATCGTGCAGATGCGAGATGGCCACATCGTCGAGAGGCCAACCACCGCCAGACTGTGATCATTGCCGATTGCCAATTGCCGATTAGTCGCGTTCTCTTCGGTTTTCTTTCAAATTGGCAATCGGCAATCGGCAATTGGCAATAAATGAAATTGGCAATCGGCAATTGGCAATGTTAAAATCCCCTCACCTGCCAGCCACGCCACCGCGTGGCTGTTTACTTGCAAGCTTGAAAACGTGCGAGGCCTTTTAACCACACTGAAGAAGATCTTCTTCTGGAACTACGCGAGAAATACCTGGCAATGGGATCTGCTATGTGTGGTCATTCTGATCTTCATATTTTTGACGCCAAAATGGTGGTTTACGAGTGGCGAACGGGCCCAGAGTATGGTGCATCAAAGCGCAGTCGTAACAACACTACTGTTGAGCCCGGAAATGATTGTCGACGAAAGAGATAAGGGTCGAATTGAAGAGCGGGTAAGGGCAATGACAGGACGTTCTGAATTTGAGGTGGTAGCGGTCCGAAGATTGCTCGATCCAAATGGGCGGACACGCAGCTTCGAGGTTGACATACGGTAGTCTTTCCCTATAATTGCGGGGTTTTTTGCGAGCCACGCGAAAGGAGAATTGATTTAAGGAGCATTTATGAAGAGATTGATTTCCGCGGGCCTGATGGTTGCTTTCATATTGTCCGTACTCGTCATAACCCCGACTACGACGAATGGTCAGGGGGCAGGCCTGGTGAGTTCTGTTTTGAGTCGGATGGAGAAGAATCGTCAAAGTTTGAAGACGTTGCGCGCAGGCATCAGCGTCGTTAAGTACAATTCACAGCTTGGCGTCGAAGACAAATACAGCGGCGTGGTGCTTTACATGCCCGGTGCAGGCCGGCAGGCTTCGGTGAGAATCGACTGGAGCAGCCCGCGACGCGAAGTCCTGACTGTGAACAACAACAAATACACCATTTTTCGTCCAGCGTTGAAAGTTGCTTACACTGGCGACTCTCGCAGGATGGGCAAAGAGAATAAAGCCGGCGGCTTGATGGAAATGATGAACATGTCGCGCCAGCAGCTCGAAGCGCGTTTTCAGCCGGTGAAGGACGTGCGTGAAGAGACTTTGTGGGGTGGCGTTGGAACAATCCACCTGACGCTCGTTCCGAAGGGAAATGCCGGTTACAAGTACGCTGAAGTCTGGATCGACGGCGCCGGTATGCCGGTGCAGACCAAGATCGTCGAGAAGAACGACGACGCGACCACGATGCGATTGACGGGCCTGGAAAAGAACCAGAAGATCGATCCGAGCGAATTCGATATCAAGCTCGATTCGAGTGTGAAGATCGTCAAAAGCTAAAAGCGTTGGAAAAATTAATGGCCTTGACGGGCTCTGTCGTAAAAGCAGAGCCCTTTGTTTTTGCGCGGCTTTGCCCCAAAAGGCGGATTTTGGGCTTGGATCCAGTCAGTACAGGAGCGGTAGCGACCTGGTCAACGATTGGGGGTCAAGAATCCCAGGAAATATTCGCATGCTGATCACTGACCAGGTCGCTACCGCTCGCTGTACTGACTGTGTCCAAGAATGATTTTTGATTTTTGAGGCATCGCGCTTAAGTGCAGCGGTGACGAGTTCACCTGTTTCAGTTGTCAAATAACAAATCGTCTGTTGTCGTGCATGAAAGTCAACGCCGATATATATTGTGTTCATAGCGTCTCCTTTCAGTCTCTTGTCAAGACAGCCCTGAGTTTACTCAAGGCGGGAGGCGCTTGCTTCATAACATCAAAGTCTTTTTGCGCTCTAAAGCACGCCACTGGTCAGACGCGATCTGAGCAAAACGTGAGCGTATTCTGACGCGTCACATTTTGTGCTTTTTGTGCTTTTTTGTGGCCCAAGTTGCGTTGGACCGTGATCCTCGCATATTCTTCGCGTTCAAAATGAGGAAGACCAAGTTTCTGAAATTGAAGCTGCGCGAGGCGAGTTTTATCAGCCGCGCATTACTCTCCACGAACCATCCGGTGCTGGCCCACCTCATTCCCATGCGACGCTGCAATCTCGCCTGTGGGTATTGCAACGAGTACGATCACAATTCGAAACCGATCGATCTCGACGTAGTCAAGAGTCGCTTGAATAAGCTGGCTGACCTGGGAACTTCTGTCGTTACGATTTCCGGCGGCGAGCCGATGATGCATCCCGAACTCGATCAGATCATCCACCACATTCGCGTACGGGGAATGATCGCGGGACTTATTTCCAATGGGTATTACTTCACTCCCGACCGGATCAGACGGCTGAACAAGGCCGGACTCGAGTATCTGCAAATAAGTATCGACAACGTCGAGCCTGACGAAGTGTCGCGCAAGAGTCTGCGCGTGCTGGACAAGAAACTGCGATACTTGTCCGAATACGCTGACTTCCATGTCAACATCAATTCAGTTATTGGCGGCGGAATCAAGAATCCGGACGATGCGTTGACGGTTGCCCGGCGGGCGGTGGAGCTTGGTTTCTCAACCACTGTCGGCGTGATTCACGACATCGACGGAACACTGAAGCCGTTGTCCGCAAAAGAAAAAGATATCTTCCAGCAGGTCAAGAAACTCGGAAACAAAGACCATGCGCGGTTGAACTGGTTTCAGGACAGCATTGCCGAAGGCAAGCCTTACAACTGGCGCTGTCGCGCGGGCGCTCGCTACCTGTACATCTGTGAAGAGGGTCTCGTGCACTGGTGTTCGCAGCAAAGAGGTTATCCGGGAATACCGCTCGAACAGTACACGATGGAAGATTTTGCTCGCGAGTACAAGACCGAGAAATGGTGTGCACCGACGTGCACGTTACAGTGCGTGCACCAGGTCGGCATTCTCGACAACTGGCGCGATCCGCAGAAGACGCCGGCACAAATGGCCCAGGAAGAGAAGGCGGGTAAAGGTGTCGGTGAGATGATCGGCGCCGACTAGTCCCACGAACAGACCTACAACAGCTTCGTCTCAGGCGTCCGGACTGACCGTGTGGTCCAGGTCCCGCTCACTCGTTACCGGTCCTGTCGGCCCAAGACTCCCACCAACCGTAAAGATCGTTACCGAACTCGAAAGCCCGAGCCCTGACAGACGCCCGGCCATCACCACGATCATTTCACCTTTTTGAACAACGCCGGCGTCCAGCAGTCGTTGCTCTCCGATCTTCAGCATCTCTTCAGTCGACGGCGCCTTGTTGATTAGCAACGGTTCGACCGCCCAGATCAGCGCGAGCTCGCAGAGGACTAGCGGTCGGTGCGTGAGTGCGATGATGCGTTGATCGTGACGCAACGACGAGAGCCTGCGCGCCATCAGACCGGACGCAGTAAAAACAGCCGTGACTGTCGTTCCCATCTCTCCTGCCGCGAAGGCAGCCGCCTCGCAAAGCGCGCGACTGACACGCCCTGATTGCCGGCCCGCCCAGCTCGCGGCGAAGTCGGTCCTGGGCTCTTTGCCTGCTTCCGCTGATTCGATAATGCGGGCCATCATCGCCACCGACGCCGCCGGATAAGCGCCCGTGGCAGTTTCGTTGGAAAGCATGAGGCAGTCAGTGCCGTCCCAAACAGCGTTCGCGACATCGGAAGCTTCAGCGCGTGTCGGGCGCGGGTTCGTCACCATCGATTGCAGCATCTGCGTGGCGGTGATCACCATCTTCCCGGCTTGAATCGATTTCTCGATGATTCGCTTTTGGTAGACGGGAACAAGCTCGACGCTCGTTTCGACACCGAGATCACCGCGCGCCACCATCAGTCCGTCAGCCGCGGCGATGATCTCGTCCAGGTTGTCGATAGCTTCCGCTTTCTCGATCTTCGCGATCAACGGCGCATGGCCGCCTGCTTCGTTGATCAGTTGCTTGGCATGCTCGCAATCGCTGCCGCGCCGCACGAAGGAAAGCGCGATGTAATCCACGTCCTGCTTCACGGCCCACTTGAGATCGACGATGTCTTTATCCGTGAGAGACGCGATCGGAAGCGCGACGCCCGGCAAATTGATTCCTTTGCGCTCGCCGAGCAAGCCGCCGTCGACGACCTTACAAATCACGTCTGTATCACTCGTGCTTTCGACGATGAGTGATAACGCGCCGTCGTCGAGCAACATGCGTGTGCCGGGTTGTACCACACGCGGAAGATCGTGGTAGTTGGTGGAAACCTGATGTTCGTCTCCGAGAATGTTTCGAGTTGTTATCGTGAACGATGCGCCGGGAGTCAGTTTTACCGGTTGCTCGTCTTTCAGTTCCCCGGTGCGGATCTTGGGACCTGAAAGATCGACTAGGACCGCGATCGGACGTCCCAATTTCTTCGCGGCCGCGCGCGCGCGTTCGATGTCGACGGCTTTCTCTTCGTGAGTTCCGTGCGACATGTTGATGCGTACGCCGTTCGCGCCGGCGGCGATCAGTTGTTCCACGACGGCAGGTTCGCGAGAGGCTGGACCAAGGGTGATTAAAATTTTTGCTCGTCTCAAAGTTTGGACCCGTGTGTTTATGACGCTGGCGTTTGCAGTGTTTCTTCGATTACGCGTTCAAGCTGTTCACCGGCAGTTTTGTCGTAGCCGACGAAACGTTCCACCAGCTTGCCCTGACGATCGAAAACAAATGTTTGCGGAATCGCATCGCTATCGGAAAGCAGGAAGCTGACGAGATCCTCGTCAGGATTCGCGAGTGCGTATTGAATACCAAACTTTTTCGCGAACTCCGGAACCTTTTCGGGATCGCCTGGTCCACCGACGTTGAGTCCGATGATAGTCAATCCCTGCGCTTCAAATTTCTTCTGTAGAGAAATCAAGTGAGGAATACTATCGCGGCAGGGAGCGCACCACGTCGCGTAGAAATCCAGGACCAGCACCTTTCCTTTGTGCTCGGAGACGATAGAACGCTTGCCGTCCGTCAGTTCCCATCCCATATCGGCGAAAGAGGTCGGCTTCACCGGAGGCATGGGATACGTAGTGCCGGGAGGATTACCGGATATCACCGGCGTCTTCTTAGTGTCAGCGCCATCAGTGCTGTTACAACCTGCGAGTAACAAGGCAAAAAGCACGATGAATATAAGTTGCCGATTGCCGGTTGCCAATTGCCGATTTGATTCGGATGTCAATTGGCAATCGGCAATTGGCCATCGGCAATTATTTCTCGACATCCTCGCCTGCGGAAGTTTCATTTTGTTCCTGAGGGAGCGGCTCACCGGGCACGCGATACTCGCCTTCAACCCACCGGCCGAGATCGAGCAGTTGGCACCGCTCAGAACAGAAGGGACGGACAGAATTGTCTTTCCACTCGACCGGCTTACCGCAGGTTGGGCATTTCATGAATTAAGCCACGAAACGGCCGGGTCTCATTGAAGAGAGACTGGTCGTTTGATCAGTATTCGTCGTTTGACGAATGCGATCGTACCTTCGCGGCGCATGGCGTTCAAGCGGACGGTAACACTTTCGCGGGTGGAGCCAACAATGGAGGCTATTTCGCGGTGGGGCAGGGGAATATCGATGAGTACCCCTTCGGGTTCGGAAACCCCATAACGCAGGGAAAAATCGGCGAGCAGGCTGTCGAGGCGAGCGGGAATCGCGTTCAGGGCGAAATCGGCGAGCCTGCGCTCCGCGTGATCAAGTCGTTGACCGATCAGGCGGAAAGTGTAATCATGAAGGCGGCCATCCTCAGCCATCCCCCGTTTGAAATCCCCGACCTGAATTCGCAGCAGTCTAGAATTTTCGTAGGCGATTGCAGAGTTCGCTCGTTGCCCCGCAGCAGAATAGAGAGCTGACTCCCCAAACAAGGATCCCTCAGGAAGGATATCGATTACGGCTTCGCGGCCAGTGTCAGACTCGATACGACAAAGTTTTATGCGGCCATGAACAATCGCGTACAGGCAGTCAGCCGGTTCACCCGCACGGTAAACAAAACGGCGGCGCCGGAAATCGAGGACCACGGAATTGCGGGCCATATCGGCAACGAGGGCATCGTCGAGTGTTGAGCCAAAATCTAAGCGCCGGATTATTTCAGCGCGATCGTCGGGAGTTAAATCCCGCGCGCGCTTTTGTTCCTGCAGGGCATTCATCTCCATGTCCTTTTGGGCATCGAGTCAAAGGTTCGAGTTTGTATCGTTTAAGGCAGCGTGCTCTTTTTCTACGTGGTCCAATGCGGGTTAGTTTCCAAGACGATTGTAAGGAACCCGCACGATGTTCCCAGGGCTTGTTTTTACTCTCTCGATTGAATCTTTTTGACGCGATGCTAGGGCGAGTACAGGTACGAACGTATAAATCCGAAGCAGCGAACTGTACCATGAAGCGCATAAGGGCGCAAGAACAATAACGGTCCAAGAATCTCGTTTTATGGAGTCAAAATCCAACATCCTAGTCGTTGACGACAACCCCGATAAACTGTCCCTGATCGAGGCTGCATTGAGCCTTGCAGGCTATCACGTCACCACCGCCACGGACGGCGATGAGGCGCTTGCCGCCATCGAGTCTTATCAACCTGACCTGGTGATTACTGACGTGATGATGCCGCGCATGAATGGCTATGAACTGGCCCAACGAATCAGGGGCAATCCCGTCACGAAATTTATCCCAGTAATCATGCAAACTGCGGCGGGTCGGCGAACAGAAGACTTGAGGCGAGCCAATGAAGTCGGCGCGCTGGGCTACATCACTGATCCAACCGATTTGGACCTTCTGCTCGCGCGCACGAGAACGCTGCTCGAGTTCAAGGCTTATTTGGACGTTTGTGAAGAGGCGGCTTTCACCGACCACCTGACGGGCCTCGCAAACCGCAGGCGTTTCGAACGTCAGTTGGAACGTGAGGTCGCTCGCATGTCGCGATTCGGCCACCCGTTCAGCTTGTTGATGCTCGACATCGATAGTTTTAAGAACCTCAACGATAGCTACGGTCACGACGCGGGGGACGAAGCCATACGTCGCATCAGCAGGGTCTTGCGTGAGGGCACGCGAGGCATCGATCTGGCGGCGCGGATCGGGGGCGAAGAGTTCGCGATACTGCTCGTTGAAACAAACAGGAACGGTGGTCTTGAAGTCGCGGAAAGATTACGGATGGCGATCAAGGCGTTGGAGATTCCGCAGGCCGGCCACATTACCGGGAGTTTTGGAGTTGCAGAATGTCCCGGCGACGCGCAAACTTCCGCCGATATCCTCAAGGCGGCCGACGTCGCGCTGTATGAAGCCAAGCGAAATGGTCGCGACCGGGTAGTCGCCATGGACGAGTTGAGATCGAACTCGAAGTCCGCGGGCGACGTACAAGGCGAAAGAAATATCGGAGTGGTATCGCGAGGATAGAATGGCTGACTACAAGGAAAAGTTTGACGAATGGCAACAAGCAGCGCGGCGCAAGGCCCGCGAGCTTGATGAGAAATTTGCGATCAAGGATCGGGTTGGTGAAGCTGCGAAGCGTGGCGCTGAGACCGTCGCCAGCAGCGCTGAAAAGCTGCGCGCTGAGGCTGAACGGCTAACGGAGGATGAAGAAGTCAGTGAAGCAGCGCGGCGTGCTGCAAGTGAAACTGTAAAGAACGTGAAGAAGGCCGGAAAGGCTGTTCGCGATGTGGCGGGCGACACCGGTAAGAAAGTTTTTGACGACGCGAAGACCTACTACGATCGAGCGTCGCAAATCTATGACACCGGCGCGCGGTTCACGCGTGCGTCAGCCGTCGCGACTACCGGTTTGCTAAAAGCGCGCGATTGGATCAAAGAGAATCCCGGCAAGGCCGCAGTTGTTTCTGTTTCGCTCGTGCTTGGTATCAGGGCTGGGGCTGCGTTTCCAGGTTTGGATGCGGTGTTGCTGGGCTCGCATCCGCATTGGTTGACACACTCCGCGCTACCCGTTTATGGACTCCACAAAGCGAGCGAGAAGTTTGACGGTTATTTGAAGAAGCAGGAAGAGCTGATTGCGCGTGGCGAACTCGGGGAAGCGGAACAACAGCGCGCTGAGTTTGAACGCAAGATTGTGAAGTATGTTGGAGCACCGTTGCTCGGAGCGTTTAGTTGTGCTGCCGGCGCCGCGATGTGGGCGCAGATTTTCCAGCCAGGTGCGATCACGGGCGCGCCGATCAGTTGGCTACTGGGCGGCAATCCATTTCTCGACGGCGTCTGGTTATTTGGAAACGGAGTGATCTGCTTCCATCAGGGTTACAAGTTCTTCATGATCGCGTTGGCCAATCAGGACGACGTAGCGCGCGTCGTGAGGGAAATCAAAGGGCTACTGCCCGCCGCCGCCATCCCATAACGATTTACATGATTCTCAAGTGATCGTGATCGGGAAGGGCCAGAAGCAGAGTAGGAAGACGATCAGCGTTAGGATTGCGATCAGGTTTCGTTTAGCCCCCAACGGCTCCATCACGCCTGGCTGCGGATGCGGGACCTTCATCATTATTCCCAACAACACCGCGTAGAGAAATCCGCTCGGGCTGCCGTGCCACCAGAAGCCCAACACCGCCAGCACCACCACGCTGATGAAAGCTAAACGGCCGATGATTTTGTGAGCGCGCGCGCCAAACAGCGCAAACATTCCGTGGCCGCCATCGAGTTGACCCACCGGCATCAGGTTTAGACTCGTCACCAGCAAACCCAGCCACGCGGCCATGTAATAAGGATTTGTCGGAGCGTTTGGATCGAGAGGTATTCCAAACAGTTTGGCGATCAAGCGAAACAGCAGCGGGTCGTTGAAGAAGATCAAGTGATCTTTGGGTTCGACTGGCGCGCCAATCGTCAAGATCCCAATAAGCGAAACAGGAATCGCAACGATAAATCCGGCCAGTGGACCGGCGAGTCCGATATCAAACAGCGCACGACGCGTCGGGATCGGCGCACGGATCTTGATGAACGCGCCAAACGTCCCCGCGAGAAATAATGGCGGCGCCGGGATGAAATAGGGAAGCGTTGCGTCGACTTTGTAGTAGCGACAGGCGAGGTAGTGACCCATCTCGTGCGAGAAAAGAATCGCCAGCAGTGAAGCCGAAAACGTTGCGCCGTCAGCGATCAGACGCGGGTGCCCGAACGCGTACCTGAGTAACTCCACGAGTGAATAAAAATAAGCAAGCGGAATGTAGAAAAGGTAATCGAGCGGGTTTGCCAACGGCGGCTCCGACGGCGACAGCTCGGGCGCCGCGAGCATGATTCCAGCTAACGTCGTCGTGACGATCGTGAGAATGAAAAGACCGCCATGTACTCTCCACTCGCGCGCCGAAACCGTGAGATTCAAACCACCCGGGATAGTTCTAATCGATTCAGCCATGCTCGCTCTAAGAAGCTAAAGGCTAGAGTCTGGATGCTCGGTGCAGTTCCATCTCTAGCCTCGAATAAAACGCTGTGTGTTAGAAATCCTAAAAATCGTCTTCGTCTTCGCTTGTATCGTCGTCAACGATGGTGTCGCCGTCCTCGTGTGCCTGTAGCTCCTTGCCCGGCTTGAATCGAATAGTTTTGCCCGACGGAATCGCGACCTCCTCGCCCGTCCGCGGATTTCGTCCCACGCCTCGCTTGCGCGGCTTCACCACAAAGACGCCGAACCCCCGGAGTTCGATCCGCTCGCCTCTGGTCAACGCTTCTTTCATCGAATGGAAAAGAGCTTCGACGGCTTGTTCGGCTTTCATCTTCGGCACGCCGGTCTTATCCGCCACGCGGTTGATGATATCTAACTTGATCACGTCTAGGGGCCTCTTTTCTGGTCCGCCTCGGGCCGTTATCATCGGCTGCGGAATGCAGGGGAGGATGATAGAGAGCGTGGGTAAAGACTGTCAAGGAATTCACCCTGCACGATCCATCCACAGATTCGCCACATTCATCTATATTTCCTTGCGTTGCCTCAAAAATCAAAAATCATTCTTGGACACAGTCAGTACAGGGAGCGGTGGCGACCTGGTCAGTGATCAGCATGCGAATATTTCATAAGGATTTTTGACCACGATCGTTGACCAGGTCGCTACCGCTCCGTGTACTGACTGTGTCCAAGCCGGAAATCCGACTTTTGGAGCAAAGCCATATTTCCTAAGGTTTGACAAGGCGCAAGCTCAAAGATAACCTCAAAACCGATTATGTTTGGAATTCGAAAACGCCGGCCACCACCATTCGGTGGCGTTCACGTCGACGACGACAAAGACATCCAGGAACACAAACCCGAGGAGGCGTCGCGGAACGACCTCTGGTCGGAAGCGCGACTGTTGCTGCGCGACCTGATTTTCGCACTCATGATCGCGGCGCTCGTCGTCGTTTTTATCGTGCAGCCGGTCAAGGTTGAAGGTACGTCGATGTTGCCTCGCCTGCACGACGGCGAACGGATCTTTGTTAACAAGCTGATCTATTACGACGAATACCGTTGGGCGCCCAAGCTGGATCGGGGCGACATCGTCGTTTTCTGGTTTCCCGACGATCCTTCGAAGAGCTACATCAAACGCGTCATCGGTTTGCCGGGCGATACGGTTGAAGTGCACGAAGGAGTGGTGCGCGTAAACGGCCGCGACATCGAAGAAAGTTATCTCGATCCGCGGCTGAACTTGTCGCATCGAAGCCAGTCGCCGATCTACGTTAGACCCAATTACTACTTCGTCATGGGCGACAATCGCGACAACTCGAGCGACTCGCGAATTTGGGGTTTGGTGCCCAAAAAATACATCTACGGAAAGGCGCTGTTTCGCTATTGGCCACTGACCGCGGCCAGCGTCATCCACCACGAGGACATCAACCCTCCTCCCGGCCAGCAGTCACCGAATTTCAGACCTAATTATCAGGATACGCCCGTTGGTGAACCCCTCGGTGAACCGACGCGTGAATCAACCCCACAGCCTTGAGTATCAAGTGCCATGATTGATTGGCTGCGTTTCCTGCTGATGATCTTTTATTCCCCGTTGCGCGGGATGCGCGGAATGCGTGACCGTGGTTCACTCGCGCCGGTCGTGCTCATTGCTTTCCTGAGTCAGGCTGCTTACACCTTTGCGACGGAAAGGTTTGCGGGCGTCACAGCGCGTGGCGGAGTAATCTCGGATCTTTTCCTGGCCGCGATGATCGTGGTGTTGATTGCGGTGGTGCTGGTCCCGATCCTCACACTCGTTGCGAACACGTTCGACCGTCGCGGCAGTTTCCGCGTCGTGATCACGCAGGAGTATGCGCCGGTCGCGGCGACGATGTTTTATGTACTGACTGCCGCCAACGTTCTCGCCATCGCGATCGCGGCGCTGCTTCACTATTCAGGACTCCAGGCGCAGCAGGTGGCAGGCATGATCGAACATGCGGATCAAACGCGCGCCATGCTTCCCGACACACCGCAGTTTGCCGCAGCGGCGGAACAGTTGAAAGACCCCGCGATTCTCGCTCAGAATCTTTTTCTGATGCCGAAGTTGCTGTTCTTTGGCTTAGGCATGATCCTGGGCGTGAAAGATACGTTCCGAATGTCGGCGGTGCGGGCGTTCGCCGTGACAGTTATTTCGTGCTTTGGCGGAATGTTCGGCGCGCGCATTGCGGCGCCCTTGTTTTCGGGAGTGTTGGGTTCGCCGTTTCTGCTGTTGATGCTGTTCCTGCTGTTGCGCAGTTACTTCAGCGACATCATGGGCAGTCATCGCGCGAAAGCAGCTTTCAAGCAGAACCTCGAGTCAGCAACGTTGAATCCGGCGGATGCGTCGGCGCATTACAATTTGGGTTTGATTCATCAGAGCCGCGGTGAACTCGACACCGCGCGTGAACGTTTCGAACGCGCGTTGCAAATCGATCCGGAAGAGATCGACGCGAGTTATCAACTCGGTCGCATTGCGCGGCAGCAGAAGAGATACGCGGACGCGATTCAGAGCTTCGAGCATGTAGTCGAGAAGAATCCGGCGCATTCGCAGCACGAGATCTGGCGCGAAGTGGCGGCGACGTATATCGCTGCGGGCCAGTTTGAGGATGCGCGCAATGCACTGGAACAATTTCTCGAGCACAGGCCGTCGGATCCGGAAGGGCTTTATCTGATGGGTCGCGCGCACGACGGACTGGGACACAAACGCGAAGCGACGAGCTTGATGCAGGCTTGCATCGAGGCGGTTAAGACTGCGCCGGCGTACAAGTACCGCGCGAGCAAGCGCTGGCTGAACGAGGCGCAGCAGTTTATAAAAAGCAGTCAATAGATAGTTTTCAGCAGTCAGTTAGACAGGAATTACAAGATGACGAATAGAGCTCCAGCACTTTTAGCGCTCGAAGATGGTCGCACTTTCCGCGGACGCTCGTGGGCGGCCGAAGGCGAAGTTTGCGGCGAGATGGTTTTCAATACCTCGATGACGGGTTACCAGGAGGTGCTTACCGATCCATCTTACGCCGGACAGATTGTTTGCATGACTTATCCCCTCATTGGCAATTACGGCGTGAACGAGAGCGACTCGGAATCTTCACGCCCGTGGGTGGAAGGCTTCGTGGTCCGCGAGGCGAGCCGCATCACCTCCAACTGGCGCGCGGAAGAGAGTCTCGAGTCGTACCTGAAACGCTGGAACATTGTCGCCATCGAAGGCATCGACACGCGCGCTCTCGTGCGCCACATCCGCGACAAGGGCGCGATGCGCGCTTGTCTCTCAACCACCGACCTCGATGAAAAGAGTCTCGTGGAAAAAGCGCGCCAATCTCCGCCGATGGAAAATCGTGAACTCGCGAGCGTGGTGACGACGAAAGAGCCGTACGAGTTTCCAGCCGAGGGCGAAGAACGTTTTCACGTCGTCTGTTTCGACTTCGGCGTGAAGCGAAACTCGTTACGCGAACTGGCGCAACTAGGCGTGCGCACGACTGTCGTGCCTTCGACGACCTCGGCCGCGGAAGCGCTAGCGCTCAAGCCCGATGGGATCTTCCTCTCAAACGGTCCAGGCGATCCGGCGTCGATGGACAAGGAAGTAGCAGTCATTCGCGAACTGTTGCAGGCGAATGTGCCGACGTTCGGGATCTGTTTTGGACATCAGTTACTGGGTCGCGCGTTTGGCGGAAACACTTTCAAACTCGTATTCGGACACCGCGGCGGCAACCAGCCGGTGAAGGAGTTGGCGCACCGAAACGTCGAGATCACGTCACACAATCATGGGTTTGCGGTCAGTGCTGAGAGTCTTCCGCCGGAAGTCGAGGTCACTCACATAAACCTCAACGATCAGTGTGTTGAAGGAATGCGCCATCGCACCTTGCCGGTGATCTCAGTGCAATATCATCCGGAGGCCGCGCCTGGCCCACACGATGCGGAACATCATTTTCATCGGTTCGTGAAGCTGATGGAGGAAGCGACTTCGCGCAAAGGCGCAGTAGCCTGAACATCTGAGGGCGCAGAGCCGTGCTTTTCGGAAACAGTTAGCCCTCAACTCGCCGGTTGTGTGGTTTTGGCGTCGAGTTCTTCCGTTTTGACTGGCGGTAATTTGACCGGCTCAACGGGCGTCGGTTCAAGCAGATCCGCAAAGCCCTCGCTGCCGCGGTGTTCCAACCAGTGACGATAACTAACCGTCAGAATCGCGACGACCGGAATAGCTAAAAAGATACCCGCCACTCCCGCCAGTTTCTCACCAGCGAGGATCGCGAATATCACCGCGAGCGGATGAAGATGAATTCCCTGGCCGATTAGTCTCGGATAGATAACGTAGTCCTGCACGATCCGCAAAACCCCGAGGAACAAAAGCACCATGAAAGCATTGAACGGACCGGCGTGGAACATCGCGAGTATCCCGGCAATGATCGCGATCGTGAGTGGTCCAACGAGGGGAACAAACTCGAACGCGCCCGCCATCACGCCCATCACCAACCCGCCCGGCAATCCGAGCAACGTGAAGCCGAGCGCGCACACCACGCCGATAAACAAGCACGCCGTCAACTGCGCGCGAATGTACGCGGCGAGCGTGCTGTTGATGTCCTGGAAGAATTCGTCGCCACGCCAGCGCCAACGCCCTCGCGGAAGCATCAACAACGCCGAACTGCGAAAACTCTCCGCGTCCTTCAGTAGAAAGAACGCAAGGATCGGAATCAGAATCAGCCAGGGGAGATAAACTAAATACGCCAACGAGGCTGTAAAGAAATCTTTGACTGTATTGAAAATCCCTGTTTGGACCTCGGGGATGGCGCTCGTTAACGCAGCAACGATTGGAGCGGGCAAACGACGCGAGTACTTCACGAGCTGCTGCATCTTGTCGCCGAGTGATTGCCAATACGCCTGAGATTGAGCCGCAAACTCGGGAAACTGCGTCGTCAGGCTCGGCATGATGACAAAGATCGCAAACGTGATCGCCGCCAGAATGATGAGATAGGCGAGCGCGATTGCCACGACTTTCGGTATCTGGATCGTGCGCTTCCCGGCGCGTCTGGGTCGACGTAAGAACTCGACGAGAGGCGACACGAGGTAAGCAAAAAAGATCGAGAGCACGAGCAGCAGAATGATGCCAGTGATCTTCGAGATCACCCACAGAACAATGATCACCGCCAGCAGAATAAAAATGAGACGCAGCACCACGCGCGTTGGTGGTCCGGATGCCTCCACGGCCACCTTCGCCGCAGCAACCGCCGTCTCTTTGTTCTCTTTCTTCACAGTCTGGTTCAGTGCGTTACGTCGCCGTCTTCTGCTTCACTTCCGTCTTCACCCTCGCCTTCAGCTTTAACGACCGGCGGTGGCGTGACGCGCGGAGCAGCCGGTTCCCAAACGAGGCCTCGCCATTCATCAGTTTCACCAAGCAACTGCAACGCTGCGAGCGGATGCCCCGGATGACGTTCGATGCGCAGCACTTCCGCAATCACCTGTAGCTTCTCACCCGATTCGCCAAGCACTTCGAGACGCACGCGACTACCTACCTGGGGCAACTGTCGCGGCAAGTGTACCAGCGTACCCTCTGGGCCGACATTCTCCGTTGTTCCGTCTACAACGACGTGCGTACCGCTTGGTTCATCCCACTCCGCCTTAACCTCGAGACTCGCGAGATAACGTGGTCCAGACCGATTATCGGGTTCGATTTGTCGCGGCATGCAGTGCCTCCTTGATTTGGGAGTTTACTCTTCTTCTGCCCTCAACTTCTCCAGTACCGAAAAATCCTCCAATGTCGTGACGTCGCCCGCCACCGATCCGCTCGTCGCAATCTCGCGCAGGAGCCGGCGCATGATCTTGCCTGATCGGGTCTTTGGCAGAGCGTCACTAAACCTGATGTCGTCGGGTCGAGCAAGCGCGCCAATCTCCTTCACGACGTGCGCGCGCAACTCCTGGTTCAACGCATCGGATGGACTATGCGAACCTTCAAGAGTCACGAACGCCACGATCGACGATCCCTTCAGATCATCGGGTCGCGCGACGACTGCCGCCTCCGCGACCGCGTGGTGAGACACGAGGGCGCTTTCAATTTCCGCAGTTCCGAGTCGATGGCCGCTTACGTTGATTACATCGTCGATGCGGCCCATTATCCAAAAATAACCCTGGCTATCGCGCCGCGCGCCGTCGCCGGCAAAGTAGATGCCGTCGATTTGCGACCAGTATTGCTGCCGGTAACGTTCATCGTCGCCCCAGATCGTCCTGAGCATCGACGGCCATGGACGCTTGATCACGAGATAACCACCCTCGTTAGCGCCTACGGGGTTGCCGTCTCGAGTCATTATCGCCGCATCGACGCCGGGGAACGGTTGCGTCGCGGAGCCGGGCTTCGTCGGTGTGGCGCCTGGAATCGGAGTGATCATGATCGCGCCCGTCTCGGTTTGCCACCAGGTGTCGACAATCGGACAGCGCTTCTTGCCGATCAATTCGCGATACCACATCCAGGCCTCCGGATTGATCGGTTCACCAACAGTGCCGAGCAAACGCAGGCTCGAGAGATCGTGTTTCAACGGCCAACGATCTCCCCACTTGATAAAAGCGCGGATCGCGGTTGGCGCAGTGTAGAAGACGTTTACTCGGTGTCGCTCGATCATGGACCAGAAACGATCCGGCTCGGGGAAGTTGGGTGCTCCTTCATACATCAGAACACTTGTGCCGTTCGAGAGTGGACCATAAACAACATAACTGTGGCCGGTGACCCAACCGATGTCCGCGGTGCACCAGTAGAGATCTTCGTCTTTAAGATCGAAAACCCACTTCGTTGTCAGGTGCGCTTGCAGTAGGTAACCGGCGGTCGTGTGGAGGATGCCTTTCGGCTTACCGGTCGTTCCCGACGTGTAGAGAATGTAGAGCGGGTGTTCGCTGTCCAACTCTTCGGCGGGGCAGTTTGCGTCGACAGTCTCCATCAGCTCGTGCCACCAGACGTCGCGGCCCGGTTCCATGTGCTGGCGCGAGCCGGTTCGTTGCACGACGATGCAAGCGTTGACTGACGGCGTTGATTTCAGCGCTTCATCGACTGCTGCTTTGAGTTTTACTTCATTGCCGCGACGCCAACCGCCATCTGCTGTGACGACGAGCTTACATTCGGCATCGTTGATGCGATCGATCAGTGCCGAGCTCGAGAACCCGCCGAAGACAACCGAGTGCGTTGCGCCGATGCGCGCGCAGGCGAGCATCGAAATCGCCAGCTCGGGAATGAGGGGCAGGTAAAGCGCGACGCGATCGCCGCGTTGAATGCCCGCGTGCTTCAGGACGTTGGCAAACTTGCAGACTTCGGTGTGGAGTTGTTGATACGTGAAGGTACGTGTTTCGCCGGGCTCGCCCTCCCAGATGAGTGCGGCTTTGTTGCGTCTCCAGGTGGTCAGATGCCGGTCTAAACAGTTGTACGAGATGTTGATCTTCCCACCGCCGAACCATTCGGCGTGAGGCGGATCCCACTTCAACACCGTGTCCCACTTTTTGAACCAGTGGAGCTCCTCGGCCATGCGTGCCCAGAAAGATTCCGGGTCCGCATCCGCCTCGGCGCGGAGGTTGTCGAGTTCGGCGATGGACTTGATGTGTGCCTGCTTTGAAAACGACTCCGGCGGCGGGAAGACCCGCTCCTCCAGAAGCACTGATTCAATGTTCGAAGTAAGAGACGACATGCCTGCCTGTGTACCACAGCGGATTGCCAATTGCCAATTGCCAATTGCCGATTTCCGGGTTTCGAGCTGTTGGAGTATTGTGCAAATTGGCAATCGGCAATTGGCAATCGGCAATATCTTCAATCGGCAATGATCTACGTCGGCACCAGCGGCTACAGTTACAAGGAATGGAAGGGAAGTTTTTATCCCGAAAACATTCCGGCGAAAGAGATGCTCTCGTATTACGCTAAGCGTCTGCCGGCGGTGGAACTCAACAATACTTTCTATCGCTCACCCCAACCGGGGATGATCGAAAGCTGGAAGGCACGGGTGCCTGAAAATTTTCGTTTCACGATGAAGGCCTCACAAGTAATCACGCACTTCAAGCGACTCAACGATGCGGCTATGCAGACCCGCTCGATGCTCGAAAGGATCTCGGCGTTTGAGAATCATTTCGGAGCGCTGCTGTTTCGACTCCCGGACGACATGCAGAAAGACGTCAAGCGTTTGGAGACGTTTCTGAAGCATCTACCGCCCGACACGCGCGCAGCTTTCGACTTTCGACATCCGTCGTGGTTTGACGACGACGTCTTCGAGCTACTTCGTCGCGAGAATCGTGTGCTTTGTATTTCGGACAGAGACGAGATGCCCTGGAACGACATCGAGAAAACGGCGGATTGGGGTTACGTGCGCCTGCGACGCGTTAACTATTCAAAATCGGATCTTGCTGAATGGGTCCGTCGTGTGCGCGCGCAAAGGTGGAAAGATACCTTCGTCTTCTTCAAGCACGACGATGAAGCGACTGGTCCAAAACTCGCAGACCAGTTTCGCCACGGATTTAAACGGATCAGATAGAACAGATTTACACGGATCGAATCCGTTTCTATCCGTGTAATCCGTGGTTAAAAATTGCCGCCGCACTCCTCATGGCCGCAGTCACAATCAAGCTCGATCGTGCCGCCTGTGCCTTCACACGATGCGCTGCAATACTTTCCACCTTCCTGCGGCGGGCACGTACAACTCGGATTTTTGCA
The DNA here is from genome assembly GCA_046733535.1 of Acidobacteriota bacterium. Taxonomy (GTDB): domain Bacteria; phylum Acidobacteriota; class Blastocatellia; order Pyrinomonadales; family Pyrinomonadaceae; genus PSRF01. Next base: position 25,122 of record JBKPPH010000188.1, on the reverse strand, counting down.
TGTTCTTTCGTCAGCCATGAGAGCCTCCTGAAATTCTGCCAGTATTTTGGGGTGCTTAGAGTAGCACACTAGACCACTTCTCTCGCAATCTCGGCCGCGACGCGCGCGTTGTTCTCGAGCAGCGCGATATTCGCTCGCAACGTCGCGCCTTCGCTGCGCTCAGCCATTTGACTCAGCAGAAAGGGCGTCAACGCAGGCCCTGTGATTTCTTTCCAATCCGCATCCTCCAACGCGGTGGTTAACACGCGCTCCAACTCCTCTTGCGGCACCTCGAATTTAGCCGGAACAGGCACAACGACCAGCAACGCCGACTCGATTCCCAATGTTTGTTGCGCTCGAAACACGTTAACAACCTCAGCCGGTGTTTCGACGCGCGCGTCCACTCGCAAACCACTGCCGCGCGAATAAAAAGCCGGTAGTTCGTCGCATTGATAACCAACGACGGTCACTGCGTGTGTTTCGAGCCACTCGCGAGTCGCGGGCAGGTCAAGGACGATCTTGGCGCCTGAACAAACGACGATGATCGGAGTGCGCGCGAGCTCCGGCAGATCCGCGGAAACGTCAGGCAGCGAACCGCGATGAATGCCGCCGATTCCGCCGGTTGCGAAAACTGTGATCCCCGCACGGTGCGCGATCCAAATCGTAGAAGCGACAGTCGTCGCGCCGTTCCAGCCTTGCGCCACGGCGAGCGGAATGTCTCGCGTGCTGATCTTTCGGATCTGGGTGTCTTCCGCCAGGAACCGGATCTGATCGTCGCTGAGTCCGACAGTCAACCCGCCATCGATCAATCCCACCGTGGCAGGTACAGCACCGGCTTCGCGAACTATCTGTTGAAGGCGATCGGCGGTCTGCAAGTTTTGCGGCCGCGGCAACCCGTGCGCGATCACTGTCGATTCGAGCGCTACAACCGCGCGCTTGTCGCGAAGCGCGCCGTCGACTTCCGGAGCGATGTTAAGCAATTCGCGCATTCGCAGTCGCCGTCCTCGTCAACGTAAACACAGTGCCGCCGTCTTCGCGCGGTTGCCACGAAATGCGCGCCTCGATCAAACCTGCACGCGCGCGCATGTTCGCCAAGCCGCGGCCTTCCGAGTTTGTCGGCTGGGATTCGAACGCGCGTCCGTTGTCTTCAATGCGCAAAGAGAACTCGCCCTCCTTCGAAGTCGTGACGAACATTTTCACTTCGGTGGCATTAGCGTGACGCCAGATATTGTTCACTGCTTCCTGCACGATGCGATAGATCTGCAATTGCACGCTCGGCGGCAAGTCGCTTCGTTCCTCGATCCCATCGTCGCAGTGAAACTCATACTTGAAACGTTTTTCGGCCGGCGCATCCTGCACCGCATGCGACAACGCAAACTCCAGCGCGGCAGCGAAACCGACGTTTTGCAGGACGGAAGGACTGAGGTCCTCACAGATGCGCCGCACTTCCTGCGAGATGACCTCGATCTCTCCTCTCAGCGTCGTGGTGGTGTTTGACTCGCCATTGCTTTTTATCTGATCGGTTAACAGCGCCAGGTGGCGCAGGTCGGCGAGCGTTTGATCGTGCAGGTCGCGAGCGATGCGGCCCCGCTCACGTTCGGCTTCGTTCGCGAGATTGAGACGCGCGTCGGCGAGTTCGCGGTTAGCATCGACAAGCGCCGCGCTCGTTGCAACGATTCTTCTGCGCTCGAGGATGGCCCAAAGCAGCGCCAGCAACGCGAGCGCCAACAGAATCGCGAGGGCCGTCGAGGTCCACGGAAACGGCGCCTTCGCAACTGTGAACGAAAAACTCAACGGCGGCGAGGCCGCCAGATCCTTCGTGAACGCGCGCGCGGTTACCGTGTACTTGCCGGGCTTCAAACCCTCCATCGTAAACTGCGACTCACGCGAGAGTTTCTGCTTGATCGATTGTCCCCGATCGTCGACGAGCGTAAACGCATACTGAAACTGCTCGGGGAACGTGCGGCTGCTGATCGCGGTCACGTCGAGCAGCAAACTGTTTTGCGGGTACTCCAGATTCAGCCCCGCTTTCAACTCAGACGGCGCGTGCACGCGCTTGCTGAGAATGCGCGTCACCGATAACGACGGTTCCAACCGGCCGGGTTCGTAACGCGCAACGCCGCGATTCGTGCCAATCAATACGGCGTCGCCACCGTCTTTCATTCGTTGCGGCAACACAGCAAAGACGTTTTGAGAAGGCAGTCCCTGCTCCGAATCGAGCTCTGAGACCACTGGCCCAACGACAGGATCCAACAGCACGCGCAACAGTGCGTTTCCGCGCGTACCGCACCAAAGCTCGTTTGTCTTCTCTGACGGGATCGCAAGAAGATAACGCGCGTCGACGTTCGGCACGGTGAGATTGCAGCCGCTGTCTTTGCGGCAAAGAAAAATGCCGCTCGACGTACCAAACCAGAGTGATCCATCCGGCGTTCGCGCGATCGATCGGATCGCCGGACCTTTTAGCGTTGCAAAAGCCGGTTCTTCACTAATCGTCTTTCCGTCTGACGAAAACACGCCGTCTTTCGTCGTGCCTATCAGGAGTCTCTCTTCGCCGTCGGCAAGCAGAGTGAGGACCTCGCGCGCGCTGTTGGACCAATTGAGAGTTGTGCGCCCGCCGTCTATGCGATCGACACCGCGTCCGTAAATCGCGACGTACGTTGTACCGTGAAACTGAGTGATGGCACGGACGCTGCCGATCGCGTCCGCTCCACCCGGACCTGTTTCGACACGCGTGAAGGATTGTTCTTCGAATCGCGTCGCTTGCCGCGGTGCGATGTAAAAGCCGCTGGCTGAGGCAACGAGCAGCCGTTGAGACTTGTCTTCGGCGAGCGCGTAGATGACGTTGCGGCCGAGTGCGGCCACTGGATTCCAGGTTGAAGTCTCGTCGTCGTAAACAAAGAGTCCACGATTGGTGCCGGCGAGCGTGCGGCCGTTGCTTGTTTGATAGAGCGATCGAATGAAGTTTGTGTCGCTGTTGTCTCCGACTGACTCGACACGCGGCGCGTGCGGATCGAGGCGGCAGACTCCGCGATCCGTTCCAAACCAGATAACACCTTCGCGATCGACGAAGATGGCGTAGACGTGATCGGAGCGCAGGCCACCCGCAGTTCCGTCAAAAGTAAGACGCTGCACCTTCGCTTTCGAGATGCGAAACACGCCGCGCCCGTCGGTGCCGACCCAGATTTCGTCGCCGATGAGTCTCAGCGCCATCACTGGACCAGTTACTGCTTCGTGACGTTTCAAAGTCGCCGGATCGTTTCCCGACAGCAAGCCAGGCTCGTCCTTCTTCGCGCGCGCGCCGGCCCAGAGCTTGCCGTCGTTGTCGTGCTCGAGTGCGTTCACGAAGAAAGCGACCGGCCGCTGTTGCACCTTCGCGGCACCATTCGCGATCTCGAGCACGCCGCTGCTGAGCGAGCCTGCAAAGAGGTGGTTGTTTACAGACGTGATGCTGGTGAGCGGGAGTGGACCAGGATGATCTCGATCGGAACTTTGCAACTGTTGGTTCAGCAGCTCGCGAGTATCAATGACCGTGCGGTTGGCGGTTGTTGTCTCGCTTTCGGTGAGACCTCTGCTGACCGTTGTGACGACGCGCGCGCGACTTTCGTAAACGCGCCCTTGTTCGCTCGTCATGAATGCGACTCCGAATGGATCGGTGAAGACCGCGGAGATTGGCTGGCCCGCAGTTTCATTTATCTTGATGAACTCGCCGGCGTTGAAGCGCGCGGCGCCCGCTTCAGTTCCAATCCACATCGCGCCGTCTTTGTCGGTTTGCAGCGCAAGAATGCGTCCGGTTGGCAAAGCCGGATCGTTGATAGTCTGCGTTCTGCGGCCGTCGAACTTGGCGAGACCGGTTTCAGTGCCAAACCACATCGTGCCGTCGAAAGTTTGGGCAATTGCGCGCACGCGATCGGAAGGCAAGCCGTGAAATAACGTGACGGCGCCCCATTGATGCAGGCCTGTGACGGGCGTTGGTGAAGGCGATGGAGACGGCGAAGGCGAGGGCGATGGCGAGGCCTGCGCATCGGCTTGCGTGTCGCCTGTTTGCGCCGACGATCTTTCAACAACCAGGAAGAGAGCGGCACTCAGCAACCACAAACAGATGCAAGCCGCACAAGCAATCTTTCTAATGGAGTTGGGTGTGCGGAAAAAGTTATCGACGAGGGGCGGCCACGGAGGGCCGCCCCTACAAAAACGATTCCCTTCCAATAAGTGCCGTCGCATTTTTGTAGGGGTGGCCCTCCGTGGCCACCCCTCGTTGGCCTCATTTCTTCTTCGAGGCGAGTTCTCGTTTCTGTTCTTCGTTGAAACGTTTCTGGTCCTTTTCGAGCCACACTTCAAGATCGGTCGACGCCTTCTCGAGCTCGTCGCTGTTCAGCAAACCGCGACGCAACGCTTCGAAGAAAGCACGCGTGCGAATGTTGTAAGCAAGCTTTTCGTATGCTTCCTGCTCGGTCCCTTCGGCCACCGTGGTGAAAAGTTTTTCGTAAAGCGTTGCCAGCCTGCTTTCGACACCGCGCAGACTCAACGAACACTTGCGTGCGATGGCCCAGTTTGAAAGTCCGAGCGCGAGGTAATAAAGTGCCTCGGCTTCAAACTCCGTCAACAACGGTCGTTTGAACGAATCTTTGAACGCCGGATCGATCATGTCGGCGCCGTCTTCCAGTACGGCTGCAACGAAGCGCAGAAAGCGTGACTCGGGATTGTTCTTGTGAATGAAGCCGTATGCCGGCGGCGGATCGACTGACTTTACGATCTTGCGGATCTCGTTGATGTAGATCTCGTGCGGAAACTGCGTCCAGAAGATAATGCGGGCGGTGGGGAAGTCGCGCCAGATCGCGCGCGCGGCTTTGACGCCTGAGAGCTTTGGCATCTGGATGTCGAGTATGCAGACGTCCGGCTTTTCGCCGAGCGCGAGTTTGACCGTCTCCTCGCCGTCGCCCGCTTCGAAGACAGGGACGTGCGAGGGAAACTCCTTCTCGAGAATTTCGCGGAGGTAATGGCGCTGGGCCATGTTATCTTCGGCAATCAGGATTGACATGACGGTTGATGATAGTATGGATCACACGGATCTTTAAATCTGATCAGCGCAGATCCGTTTTTACAATCCGTAAAATCTGTGGTTAAGAGGTGAATTGATGCGACTGTCTAAATGCTTCGGTTTGGTTCTCGTTTGTTTGACTGCCATTTCATCGATCCATGCCCAAACACGCGACGAACGACTCTGGCAGCGGGCACTCCAGATTCACCGGCGCGCGATCGTCATCGACACGCACAACGACGTGACGACCCCGATGGCCAACGACGATTTCGATCTCAGTGGCGCGCCACCCGTTCCCTACCGCACAAACATCGAACGCATGAAGCAGGGCGGGCTCACGGCTGAGTTCTTCTCGCTTTACGTCAAGCCCTGGTACGTCGAGCATGGTGGATCCGCGCGTCGCACGCTGGATATGATCGATTCGGTCTATCGCGCAGTCGAGCGCCACCCGAGGGACCTGATGATCGCGACGTCAGTGGCCGATATTCGTCGTGCGAAGCGGCAGGGAAAGGTCGCGGCGTTGATGGGAATCGAAGGCGGGCACGCGATCGAAGACTCGCTCGCTACTTTGCGCGAGTTCTATCGACTCGGCGTACGTTACATGACGCTCACGTGGAACAACACCAACAACTGGGCCGACGCGGGCCGCGGCCAGAAGAAACACAATGGTCTGAGTCCATTCGGCGTAGAAGTGGTGCGCGAGATGAATCGTTTGGGAATGCTCGTCGACGTGTCGCACGTTTCCGATGAAACGATGAGCGACGCGCTCGATGTTTCCAAAGCGCCTATCATTGCTTCGCATTCCTCGGCGCGCGCGCTCAGCGACGTTCCCCGGAATATTCCCGACGAGTTGTTGCGGCGCATTGCAAAGAATGGCGGCGTGGTCCAGGTCAACTTCTACAGCGTATTTGTTGACGCGAAGACCGTCGCGCCGCAGAGCGCCGAACGCGATAAACGGTTGAAGGCGCAGCAGGACGCGATCAACGAGAAATACAAAAATGACCCCGAACGTCTGGCTGAGGAGAGCGACAAGCTCGAAGCAGCGAACCCTCTGCCGCCGCTTCCGATCTCCAAACTGATCGATCACATCGATCACATCGTTAAAGTAGCCGGCATCGATCACGTAGGCATCGGCGCAGACTTCGACGGCGCGAACGACATGCCCGAAGGCGCGAAGGATGTTTCGATGCTGCCAAACATCACTTACGAACTGCTCAAGCGTGGCTACAGTGAACGAGACATTCGAAAGATCCTCGGCGAGAATTTACTGCGAGTATTTGCCGAAGCCGAACGCGTCGCACGTAACTCGAGCAAATCAATAAGCGGCGACGGCAATGTAAACAGGATTAACAAGATTTCCCATGATTAAAAAGGTAACATGGTCCAAATCCTAAACAATCTTACCCAATCCCATAAATCATCTTAAAAAAAAGAGCACGGCGCATTACGTCCGTGCTCAAAGCAGAAAAGAAGAAAATATCAACTAACGATTCTGTCCACCGCGTTGCTGACCGCCGGCTTTACCCGGGGTGCCGCCGCCGCCAAACTCTTCATCATCTTCCATCTTTCCGGGTTCTTTTTGCTGACTACCACCGTAGCCGCCCTGTGTCGCACCTTTCTGACCACCAACGTGCTGCTGGCCACCATGCTGCTGCTGCCCACTCTCCTTGTCACCGCCCTGGCGTCCCGGTGTTTGCTGACCAAAGTTTTGGCCTTCTTTACCGCTCGTACCCATGTTTCTCTGCAGATCGTCGTTCTTCATTCTGTCGTCTGCCATTGCTCTGTCCTCCCCATGTGTTCGATGGTTAATGGCCGACCGGAGTCCCATGATTTTCTCTCCGGTCAGTTGAATAGCCTCCCTTAAACTAATCAACACCCGTGCCAGTTATAACCACCCTGCGGAACCGGATTTTTGCTGCCGAATTGTGCGAAATTAGAGTTGTCAAACGATACGCGTGGAAACGAAATCATACACACGCATGCTATTATTTCTCGCAATAAATGACTGCCGCAGGTCTCTACATTCATATTCCTTTTTGTAGTTCGCGTTGCTCGTATTGCGACTTCGCCACCGGTCTTTATCAGAGCGAACTCGCCGAAGCGTACGTGCGCGCTGTTGTTGAAGAGATACGCTCGTCGCGCCAGATGGAGGACGAGGTCGATACGATCTATTTCGGTGGCGGCACGCCATCGCTGCTTGGTCCATCGCAGCTCGAGCGCATTCTGTTAGCGCTGCACGACCATTTCGAGATCGATCGATCGGCCGAGATCACGCTCGAGATAAATCCAGGGAGCGTGAACTCCGAGAAGCTTCTGGCGTTTCAACGATTGGGAGTTAACCGCGCGAGTTTCGGCGCGCAAACGTTTGACGACGCGGAGCTCGCGAAGCTCGGTAGATCACACACGGCCGCAGACGCACTAAAAACTTTCGCAGAGTTGCGCAACTGCGGTTTCGCGAATGTGAGCTTCGATCTCATTGCGGGACTGCCGGGCCAAACTCTCGCAGGCTGGCAACGAAATATCGAAACAGCTCTCGAACTACAACCTGAACATCTTTCTTTTTACTTACTCGAGGTCCATTCAGGCACGCCCCTCGCCGAACATATTCGACGGGGCATTCAGCCAGTGCCTGACGATGATTTGGCTGGCGTGATGTACGAGTGGATGCTCGAGCACGCGACGGGCGCTGGTTACGAACACTACGAGATCTCGAATCTGTGCCGGCCCGGCTTTCATTCACGACACAACGTCAAGTACTGGACTGGCGCGCCTTATTACGGCTTCGGTTGTTCCGCGCACTCTTACGACGGTCGCACCCGTCGCTGGTCCAATCATCGCGACCTTCTGAAATACGTTGAGCTCGTCGAGGCGGGCGCGTCACCAGTTGTCGACGAGCAACAGCTCAGCGATATCGACATGCGATCGGAAGCGGTGTTTCTCGGAATGCGACTGATGCAGGGCATCGACACACGTCGTTATCGCGAGTCGTTTGGAGTTGATTTGCGAGATGAGCACGGCGAGGATTTGGATCGATTCCGTAAGGCAGGATTACTGGAGTTTGACGGCGATCTGATTAGATTGACACGCAGCGGAGCTTTGTTGTCGAACGAAGTGTTTGCAGCGTTTGTGTAGCATCTCATGATCATCGCAATCGATGGGCCGTCTGGCTCTGGTAAATCAACCCTGGGCCGAATGCTGGCACGCGCGCTGGACCTTTTGTATATCGACACGGGCTCGATGTATCGCGCAGTCGCGCTGGCGGTGATTGATGCCGGCGTGAATCCCGGCGACACTGAAGCTGTCACGGATTTGGCGAACCGGATTGAAATCGATCTGGAAGGCGATCCCGATTCACTGAGTGTGTTGCTGAACGGCCGCGACATCACCGACCGGCTTCGCACCGAGAGCGTGACGGACATGTCGTCGGTCATTTCGACGATTCCAGGCGTGAGACGCGCGATGGTCGAACGCCAGCGTGCGATGGGCAGGCGCGGCGCTGTGCTGAACGGGCGCGACATCGGAACAGTTGTTTTCCCTGACGCCGACATCAAGTTTTTTCTGACCGCCGTGCCGGAAGAACGAGCGGAACGGCGTTTCAAAGAAGATCAAATGACCGCGAGCGCTTCCACCAGTTTGGCCGAGACGCTCGCGGACATGATTGAGCGTGACCGGCGGGATTCAACCCGCGCCGATTCGCCGTTGAAGATTGCCGACGATGCGATCGTCGTCGACTCCACCGGAAAAACGATTGACGAAGTTTTTGAAATCATGATGGAAAGGATTGCCAGCCGCGGATAACGAAGGATGTTCACCGGCATCATTGAAGAACTCGGCAGCGTGCGCACCATCGAAGAGCGCGGCGAGAACGCGCGCATCGTCATCAGCGCGCACGTTGTAACTGAAGGCACAAATTACGGCGACTCGATCTCCGTGAATGGCGTCTGCCTGACCGCGCTCGACATCCACCCGGATTCATTCGCCGCCGACGTCTCACGCGAAACACTGCTCCGTTCGACACTCGGAAGTCTAAGACCCGGCGCGCCCGTCAATCTCGAGCGCGCCGTGACACCCGCGACGCGGCTCGGCGGTCACATCGTTCAGGGACACGTCGATGCGCGCGGCGAGTTTACCGGTGTCGAAGACCACGGCGAATCGTGGACGATCAGGATTGCCTATCCAAACGAGATCGCGCGTTACCTCGTGTTCAAAGGCTCCGTTGCCGTTGAAGGCATCAGTCTGACGATTGCCGGCCTCACCGACGCGTATTTCGAAGTCGCCATCATTCCCAAGACCTGGGAAGTCACAAATTTGTCCCACCTGAAACCCGGCGACGGCGTCAATCTCGAAGTCGACGTCATCGGGAAGTACGTCGAAAGATTACTCGGTAATGCGGCCGCTGATTTGCGCAAATGAACCCAAATTTAATCTGCCTTCATCCGCGCAAATCAGCGGTTAAAACCCAAGCCGGACCCCTATTATCTCTTGCCCTATTTGGGTTAACATGCGTCCGTGGCTATTGCGACCATCGAAGAAGCCGTTGCCGACATCCGCGACGGCCGCATGATCATCATCATTGACGACGAAGATCGCGAGAATGAGGGCGATCTCGTGTGTGCTGCCGAGAAGGTCACGCCTGACATCATTAATTTCATGGCCCGGCACGCTCGCGGCTTGATCTGTTTGCCACTCACCGAGGACCGTTGCGACGAGCTTCACCTGACGACGCAAGTCGCCGACAACACCTCTTATCTCGGCACGGCGTTCACTGTTTCCATCGACGCCCGCCGCGGCATCACGACCGGAATCTCAGCCGCGGATCGCGCTACCACGATACTGGTTGCAGTCGATCCGAAATCCCGTCCGCAGGACCTCGCTCGGCCCGGTCACGTTTTTCCCTTGCGCGCAAAGAACGGCGGAGTACTCGTGCGTCCCGGACAGACTGAAGCCAGTGTCGACATCGCTCGCATCGCCGGTTTGTATCCTGCCGGAGTCATTTGCGAGGTGATGAACGAAGACGGGACGATGGCTCGCATGGCTGAGCTCGAGTTGTTTGCTGCGCAGCACAATCTCAAGATGATCAGCGTCGCGGAGCTCGTGAGATATCGCATTCGCAAGGAAATGCTCGTGCGGCGCGTTGTCGAAACGGATCTGCCGACTGTTTACGGCCGCTTCCGCGCGATCGCGTACGAAAACGTGATCAACGGCGACGTGCATCTCGCGATGGTGATGGGCCACGTACAGACTGACGAGCCGGTGCTCGTCCGCGTTCACACTGAGAACGTCACGTGCGACATGTTTGGCTCGTTGATCGACGACACGGGTTTCCAACTGCACACTGCGCTCGAGAAAATCGCGGCGGAGGGACGCGGCGTGGTCTTGTACCTGCGGCAGCGCGAACACAGTTTGGATCTGGTCAACCAATTGCGCACTTACAACATCATGCAGCAGAGAGGAATCACTAAGCTGGACGCGAGTTTGGAAACGGGTTACGGTGTTGCTCGCGACTACGGCGTGGGAGCCCAGATTCTCCACGACCTCGGGTTGCGACGCATACTACTTCTTTCGAATCATCCCCCCAAAGTAGCAGCGCTGGAAGGTTTTGAGCTCTCAGTTGTCGGCAATGTTCCGCTGGGCGAGCCTGCATCTCTGAAGGACCAGCAGGGAGTTGCCGAGAAACCTGAATGAGAACTACCATCAAGGGCACAACGAAGCTGATGGCTGTGCCTCTTAATGGCCCTTTCGGACTCTCCCTCTAGAATTCAGAACTCCCCGGAGTCGCGCGGCGACGGTAAGTTATGAGTGTGGAGAAGAAGCCTCCTATAAGAACACGTTGGCGTTACTTCACTCGACGCCATGTTGTTCTCGCTACCATGATCGTGGGCGTTGTTGCGCTCGCGTTAATCCTGCTGGGCCTTTTTCTCTACCGGCTTGGTTTCATCGACCGCTACGTGGCCGGGCAGATAAAAGAAACCTTCGCAAACTACGGTATCCGCGCCGAAATTCGAGAGTTTCACGCCGGTTTTCCTCCCAAGACCGTCGAGATGAACGGCGTAGAGCTCTACGATGCAGCGACGGGTGAGAGACTCGGAAAGATCGATCGCCTCCTCGCTACGATCAAGATTGAAGATCTTTACGCGTTGAACCTGCGGCGCAACATCAATCTTCAGGATCTCACGATCGAGGGATTTGAAACGTGGGTGACGTTTGACGAGCAGGGACGCACAAACTTCCGCAACATCCACATCCCGCCGCCGGAACCAAACAGGCGCATTCTCTTTGCTTACGCAGCCGCGACGATCGAGATAAAGAATGGCGTGGTCCATTACGGCGATGCGCGCCACGATATCTCCGGCGAAGGACGAAACCTGCAGTTATGGATCCAACCGGACAATCCGAACGTTCCCATCGGAACGCGGATGACTTCGTTCAAACTCTCGCTCTCGAATTCAACTTTCACCTACGACGATCGGCCCGTTAACAACATCGACATCCAGGCGCGCGGGCGTTTCAACCAGCAAAAAGCCGAGTTCCATGAACTGGTGTTGAAGTCGCCGGTTGCGGAAGCGCATCTGGACGGTGTGATGGACGACTGGCGCGCGCTCCGCTACACGATGAACGTCACGTCGACAGTCGATCTCACACAACTCTCTGACACGTTGCAGCCAGGCACGACTTTGCGCGGCGCGGGTAACTTTGCCGGTACGCTTACGGGCGAGGGAGATCAGTTCAAGTTCAACGGCGACGTTAAGTCAGACGCCCTCGCGGCGGACAACGTGCGTTTGCAGGGACTGAACGTAAGCGCGAGCGGTTCCGTGCAAGGCAAGACGTACGAGATCAACGGAAAGGCTGTTGCCGATCTGCTCAACGCGGGAGATTTTCAGATCGACGCGTTGCAACTGGCCGGCAACGTGATGGGAACCGGAACGAATTTCCGTTGGGTCGGCGAGCTGCGCGCAGCAGCCGAGCGAAGTTATGGAACGACTCTCACGGGCCTGATTCTTCACGACGCGCGTGCAGAGATGAACGATGGTGTGTTGACTGCGCAGTCGAGTCAGTTCACTGCCAACGGTCTCGCTGCGTCCGGCGCGAAGGTAAACGGCATCACTGCTTCAAACCTGCAAGTGCGCAGCGAGAACGACGTCACGACGGCGAAGGTCGCGAACGTCAAAGCCGGAACGATTTCGGCTTCGGGCGCGCAGGTGAAAGGCGTAACGGCGAATAACGTCGACATCGTGGATCGCGGCGGCGTCACGAGTGTGGTCGTGAACAATGTGCAGGTCGGCGCGACGAGTGCAGCAGGCGCGGAGATTGGAAGTCTCAATATCGCCGGCGTCCGTTTGTCCGTGCGCAACAGCCGTATCGAACGTTCGACAGCCGACATTGATGCCGGCACCGTGAAGCTGGCAGACGGCCAGGCTGAGAAGGTGAAGCTCGCGAAGCCGGTGTTTGTCGTCGAGCCTTCGGGCAGTTATCGCGCGAGTGCGGATCTGAGCATTGGCGGCGGCGTGTTAGGCCGCATGGAGATGGGCCAGGCGCGCGCGAATGTGGTCGCGACGAATCGCGAAATCCAGTTCAACAATTTCACTGCGGACGTTTTCAAAGGACGCGCAACTGGAAATGCACGCGTCGCGATTGGGAGAGGCGGCACGTCTCAAGTTAAGGCCGACTTCAACAATCTCGATATCGCTGGACCACTGACTGCTCTGGCCGGCAGCGCGGTGCCGCTTTCAGGCCGCGCGACGGGCAGAGTTGATCTGACGTTTCCGGGCACCGACTTCAAGCTCGCTTCAGGCCTCGTGGCCACGCGATTGTCCGCCGAAACGGGCGGGACGAGTGCGGATCGAATTCCGATCACCGGCGAAGTCGCGATGCGGGCGAATCGGGGCACGTTCGATATTCAACAAATAAACCTGCAAACGCCCGCGACGCGTTTGAATGCGACCGGGCAGTTCTCTTTCGAAAACGATTCCAATCTGCAAGTCGACCTGACTTCGTCTGACGCCGCTGAACTTCAGGCCGTTCTCATTTCCTCGGGACTGCTGCCGGAAGTTGAGGAGCAGATGCGCAGTTATGGAATCGAACTCGGCGGCCAACTCGCTTTCAACGGCAACATACGCGGACGGCTCAGTTCACCGAACGTGAATGGAAAAGTTTCGCTCGGAACTCTGATTGTTAACAGGTATGAGTTTGGCGCGCTGTCAGCTTCCGTCGCGATGAATGATTCCGAGATACGCGTCACCGATGGAAGTCTGGCTGAGCGTGATGGCGGTGGTGTTCAGTTCTCGCTCGTCGCTCCGCGAAACGGCCAAAACAACACCTCGCTCCAAGCCACGCTCGATCGGTTTAGTGCGAGAACTCTGCTGGCGTTATCGCCCTTGCGCGGTAACCAGCAATTAGCTTCCGACACGCAGTCAGACATCTCCGGTCGAATCAGCGTGAACGGAATTCCGGACGAAATGAGCGGCAGCGCCGATCTTCGATTTGGACCAGGCAAACTCGCCGGCGAACCGCTCCAGGGCATGACGGCGAAGGCGACATTCAACGGCCCGAACGTAAACGTCGAGAGCGTGGACGTTCAACTGGTCGCCGGTCAGATCGTCGCCAGCGGGACTCTAAACACGAAGAGCAAGGCGTTTGATTTCCAGGGCAACGCAGAAAATATTCAGCTAGCGCGTCTCACTGGCCTCGCGAACCGCCCCGGTCTACCCGCCGTGACGGGCGTCGCGAACTTCACGGCGCATCTTTCGGGTAACCTGTCGGATCGAAACTTCTCCGCCTACCAGGTCACGTTCGACGGCAATGCGAGCAACGTTACCATCAACGGGCGCAATGCCGGCGCGGTCGCGCTCACTGGCCGAACCGCGAATCAAAAACTCGATATCAAGCTGACCACCGGTGTGTTGGGCCAGGACCAGGTATTGGCTGCCCAGATCGATCTCGGCAGCGAACGCCTCGCGGCAAATCTCGAAACAACGCTCACGAACGCTGACCTGACGAATCTGTTTCAGATCGCCTTGCCGCGCAGCGCAGTCAGGATTTCAGGGCGCGCCAACGGTTCGATACGAGCTTCCGGAAACCTGCTTGACGAAGACGAGAATTTTTCACTCGCAGGACTCTCAGGCACTGCCAACTTTAGTGAACTCAGTTTCCGCGTTGAAGACGTTGTGCTTTCCGCAACGACGCCTTTGGAGGTTCGATTCAGTCCAAACGAGATCACCTTCGATACGACGCGATTTACCGGACCAGGCACAAACATCGTTCTCAACGGCACGTTGGCAACCGCGACCGGCGGAAGGCAGAACCTGAATGTCAACGGCGACTTGAACATGCGTGTGCTCAATGGCGTCTCGCCCGATTTCTTCTCGTCAGGCACAGCCGAGATCGCGGTTCGGCTCAACGGCACTTACGAAGACCCCCGTGTCATCGGCACCGCATCGGTCAACAACGCTTCGGTTTCAGTGCTGATTGGAAACGAGCGTTGGACCGTAGCGAACTTGAAAGCCGCACTCAGGTTTACGGCGAACCAGGCGCAGATTGATTCGCTCAACGGAACGATTGGCGGCGGCCGTGTCTCAGCCACTGGCGGCGCGTTGCTCGAAGGCTTCACGGTGTCTGCGTTTCGCGTCAATCTCATAGGTGACGATGTTACCGTTCCGTTCCCGGAAGACTTTCGTTCAACCCTCGATGCAGATGTCGAGATTCGCGGTTCGCAGAGAGAGCAGTTGATCAGCGGCACGGTGAATCTACGTCGCACTGAATACACCCAGGACATTGAACTCGCCGATCTCATCAATACGCGGCGCGGCGAGTCGATTGAAGAAGGCACCGAGATCGAACTGACACGCACGGCCTTGTTTGCGGCACTCCGCGTCGAGGGAAGAAACGCTTTGGTGGTGCGAAACAATCTTGCCGACCTCGTTGGCTCTGTGTCGCTTCAGTTGGATGGACCAGTCAACGATCCGACTATTTCCGGACGCATAACGGCGACGAGCGGCACTCTCAATTTCCGCAACGATCGCTACGACATCACGCGAGCTCTCGTGGATCTTCCTCCGAGTCGCAACGCCGATCCGATTCTCAACATTCAGGGCGAGTCGCAGATAAGGGGTTATCGCGTGATCGTGAGTTTGACTGGTCCGCTTTCTCAGCCGCAGGCGGCTGTGCGTTCCGAGCCGGCGCTGCCGCAGGCGGACGTTGTTTCGCTGATCACGACCGGCCAGCTCTCTTCGGGCGACACGAGTTCGTCGATTCTTTCGCAATCGGGAGTGGGCGCCGCGACGAGCTTGTTGACCGATGCGCTCATCAATGCGCCTGCACAACGCGCGACGAGCAAGCTCTTTGGTTTGACGCGTTTTGAGATCAATCCCGTGATCGGCGGAACGACCGGCTCGACTCCGGGCGCTCGCTTAACTCTTGGGAGACGAATCAGCAAGGAAGTCACGGTCACTTATTCGACAAACGTCACCTCCGACCCCAACCAGATTCTCGCGCTCGAGTATCGTGTTTCGGATCGACTCTCGTTTGTAGCGCAGTACGAGCAAGCCTCGACGCGCAGGCTGAGCGCTCGCACGAACAACTTTAATTTTGAGATCCGTTTTAGAAAGAGATTCTGAGCAAGGGGTACGTTTAGGATTGGCCGCAAAAAAACACAAACTGTGGTCTTTGCCTCAAAAGTCAGGAGCGGCACTTGGACACGGTCAGTACCGTAACGCGGTAGCGTCGGGCGACTCTCGTGCACCACGTCCGACCCGACGCTACCGCGTTACGGTACTGACCGTGTCCAACAAACGATCGCTGACCTTTCCGGCAAAGTGGCTTTTGGTCGTACTCTTCTGTTTTTTCACCGCTGGGCAGGCCAATGCTGCCACAGACGCGCGGATCGAAGACTACGAAGGCCGGCAGATTACGGCTGTCGAGCTGGTTTTTGAAGGCACTCCCGACGCTCCTGCCGCTCAAGCCGATTTCCTCGCCTTACTCAAAGTCGTCGCGAACACGCCGTATTCCGCAGTGCATGTGCGTGACTCGCTGCAAGCGCTGTTCGATTCGGGACGCGTGGCGAATGCGCGCGTCGAAGTAATCGAGGAAGGTACAAACAAGACTGGACCAGTTCGCCTTCGTTTCGTGGTGAAGCGGCAAGTTCAGATTGGCGACGTGCGGATTGAGCTAGCCCCCGTTACAGGCACTCCGATCTCCGTCGACGAGCTTCGCTCACAAATGAATTTTGTGCAGTCGAGCAATCGACTCTCGCAGCAACTCGTCCTTCACAACGCAGACGAAATTCAGGTGTACCTGCGCGACCGTGGTTACTTTAACGCGACGGTTGAACCCGTCGAGCAAGTCGGCGCGCGCGGGATCCGCGCGACCGTCACCTACAAGGTAAACCCGGGAGAACAAGCGAAAGTCGAAGCTTTCGAGATCGCGATCAACGGATTCGATGCTGCGACCGTGCGTGATTCGCTGACGTTACAACCGGCCGCGCCGTTCACTCGCGACGCGCTGGGGCAGGACGTGAATCGCGTGCGAGAGGCGCTCGTGAACAAAGGTTTTCTTTCACCCGTGCTCGAGGATCCGCGAGTAGAAAGGAACGCAGAGACAAACACGATCCGAATTTACCTGAAGGGTGTCGTCGGACCGAAAGTCAACGTAGTCGTCAAGAACTACGAGATCAGCGACAAGACGCAGCGCGAGTTATTGCCGGTCAAACGCGAGGGGAACATCGACTACTCGGCGATCATCGAAGGCGCGCGCCGAATTCGCAACAAGCTGCAGGAGGATGGTTACTTCTTCGCGGAGATAACGCCGACGTGCACCGTCGATAATCCGCCCGCGCAGTTTGGAACGAATGGCACTCCGGAGACGTGCGAGAACCTCAATCCAGTGCCGCTAACCGGCCACGACGTTAACATCCAGTACGACGTTGAGAGAGGCCGTCGTTTTCGTCTGAACGACATTCGCGTCACCGGCACCAACAAGTTGTCATATGACGACATCGCCGCTGACTTGAAGAGCCAGAAGGCGAACGCGATCGGGTTGATCCCGTTCCTCGGTTACGGGCGCGGCTACACGAGCCTCACGCTACTCGAGCAGGACCGCCGCACTGTCGAAGCCTTCATGCGCGACATGGGGTATCGAAGAGTGACTGCGCAAGTGCTGCAGGGCGTTTCGATCGATGGCGAGAGTTTAATCATCACCTTCCAGGTCAACGAAGGTCCACTGACTCGCATCGCCGGCGTCGAAGTTAAAGGAAACAAGATCTACACCGATGAAAGAATTCATCAGGAGTTGAGGACAGTCGTTGGCGCGCCGTATTCGCGCTCGCAGGCCAGGGCCGACGCAGATCGACTTGCGGCGCTCTACTCGCGCGAAGGTTACGTGGACACACGCATCGACTTTTCCATTGTCGAACTGCCGAAGAAGGGCGATGAGGAACAAGTCCGCCTTGTTTATACGATCAATAACGAGGGCGACAAGGTTTTCATCAACCAGATCATTATCAACGGAGTCACCGGCAGCCTTAACACCCGGCGCACCAAACGCGCGGCGATTCGAAGAGCGATTCCGATTGCTCCCGGCGACGTTCTCAGGGCCGATCGGATCTCCGACGCAGAACGTGAGCTTTATCTCACCGACGCGTATCGCCAGGTGATCATTCGGACCGAGCCTGCGGGTGAAACCGCTTCCGGTTACAAACGACGAGATGTGATCATCGACGTCGAAGAGAAAAAGCCACGCGTGATGGACTACGGCGGCGGCTTCTCAACTGACGCCGGCGCGCTCGGACTATTCGAAATCAGCAACGTAAATCTCATGAACCGGCTGCGGCAGGGAGCGATGAGGCTGCGCGCCAGTCGTCGCCAGCAGCTCGTCCGCCTCGAGTATCTCGATCCGCGTTTCGCCCGCTACAACGAGAAAGATTTTGCGCCGCTCGCCGCTTCACTTCAGTATCAACGCGACTCGACCATCACGCGTTTCTTCCGTTCGGCAATCGACCGCGGAACGATGGGCATCGTGCAACGGCTTGACGAAGAGGGAAACCCGATCGACATCTTCGGCGATCGAGTCAACGAACCGACAATCAATCGCTTCACGGCAACGCTGGAAACGCAACGTATACTCGACCGGAAAACACGCACCATCATCTTCGGCCGTTTCAGCTACGAAGATGTACGCCTGTTCAATCTCGAGAGTCTGGTCGTGAGACCGATCCTCGAGCCGGATAGAAAGATTCGGCTCGCCCGTCTTGGCGCGTCGTTCGTGAGAGACACGCGCGAGCGATGTGAACGCGGGCTGTTGGGAAGAAATCGCGACGACGATGACGAAGAGCCGGGCGCGCCTGGCGAGGTGTGTCGCTACAACCAGCTCGACGCGACTCGCGGCGGCTTTCTCAGCGTCGACTACGCGGTCGCGTTGCGCCAGCTAGGCGGAAACATTTCGTTCAACCGGTTCCAGACGACGTACAGGCATTACTACAAAGTTTCGGCGCTGCGAGACACGGTGTTGGCGGGCAACATGACGCTTGGTCTCGCGAACCTTTTCAACCCGCAGGACCGCGACGGCAACGGAAGCATCGACGAGATTGATTTGACGATGCCGATTAGCGAACGGTTCTTCTCCGGCGGCTCGACAACTTTGCGTGGGTTCAGTTTCGAAGAGGCGGGCCCGCGTCAGGTGGTGATTCCCGAAGGACCGTTTCGAGATCAGAAAAAAAACATCGTGTTTCTCAATCCGTTCACGGTGCCGGTCGGCGGCAACGCGCTCGCGGTGTTGAATCTCGAAGCGCGAATTCCGGTTACGAGATCGGTGCAGGCAGTTCCTTTTTACGACGGTGGCAACGTTTTTCGCAGGGTTGGCGATCTATTTGGCAAGGACGATCCGGCGCCGGTGCCGCCTGGCGATCTCATCGCAGCCATTAACGCGGCAAACCTGCGCGCGCATTGGACCAACACGGTGGGGCTGGGCTTCCGTTTGCAAACTCCGTTTGGCGGCGCGTTGGCGGTAGATTACGGGTTCCTGTTGAACCCGCCCGAGTTTTTGATTCCGCAGCGTGGGCCGGGAGGACTTTTTGACGGCACGCCCGCGGTATTTCGTCTGCATCGTGGAAACCTGCATTTCAGGATCACGCAGACGTTCTGAGGAATACGGATGAAACGGATTTCAAAAACGATTTTGGCTGCTTTGTTTGTTGTCTTTCTTTGCGCGTTTGCGCCACTGTGCTCTGCGCAGGAGGTGGTCGACAAAATGGTGGCGACGGTAAACGCCGGCGTTCGGACCGATCTCATTACGTATTCCGATCTCCTCTGGCAGCTTGCGTTGCAGCCCAACACCGTGCTCGACAACCCGACTTCCGCGGATCTCAACCACGCACTTCGTCTCCTGATAGACCAGCGCCTGATTCTTCAGGAAGCGGAAAAGTTGCCGACTATCGTGCCGACGCAGAAAGAAGTCGCTGATGCGCGCGATGAACTGGCGCGCAACTTTGCTTCGCCGCTCGCGTTCCAGCAGCGTCTCCAACGCGTCGGGTTGACGAGTGAAAAGCTGGACGAGATCATCGAGCAGCGTCTGAAAATGGAAAAATATTTGGATTTCCGTTTTAGAAATTTCGTAGTGATCAGCCAGAAGGAGATTGCGGATTATTATCGCGACGTTTATGTCCCTCGCTTCAAATCGCGTTCTCCGGGACGCATCGTCCCGTCGCTCGAGCAGTCGCGAGATGAGGTGGAGAAGACGTTGATGGAAGCGAAGATAGAATCGGATACGGACGCGTTTTTGGACACGGCTCGGGAACGGGCTGAGGTTGTAATCTTGAATGCGGTTTGAGAGTCCCACAATCGGTCTCGCACTTTCCGGCGGTGCCGCGCGCGGAATGGCCCACGTCGGCGTTCTGCGCGCGCTGGCGGAGAATGATATTCGCATCGATTGCATCGCGGGGACGTCGGCGGGATCGCTCGTCGGAGGCGCGTGGGCTGCCGGGATGGGGATTGAAGAAATCGAAGATCTCGGGCGGAAGCTGCGCTGGCGCGACATCGGCCGTGTAACGATGTCACGACTCGGAGTGCAGAGTAACGAACGTCTCGAGCAGTACCTGCGCGCACATTTACCGATTTCGAAATTCGAGGAGCTGCCGATTCCATTTGCAGCGGTCGCAACTGAATTGAAGACTGGTGCGGCGGTGGTCATGCGCGACCGCGGCGACGTGCCGCTCGCGATCCGGGCGAGTTGCGCGATTCCGGGGTGGTATGTGCCGGTCGTCGATGATCAGGGCCGACAGTTGGTTGATGGCGGCCTGGTAGCAGTGGTGCCGTCATCTGTGGCTCGTTTGCTGGGTGCCGATATCGTGATTGCGGTGGATGTTAACGCGGCAGGCGCGACGTTCATTGGGCCATCGAGTTCGGTGATTGGAGTGTTGTTACAGTCGATGCTGGTGGTCCAGAAGACGGCGTCGCATTACCAGTTGGAGATGTCGGATCTGGTGATCAGGCCAAACGTCGGGCACATTCGTTGGGACGAGATGGGCCGTGCGGACGAGCTGATGGCTGCCGGATATGAGGCTGGGCTCGAGAGTATTGCCGGGATACGTGCGCTGATCGATGAGGCGGCGAAGGCGCAGCCGAAGTGGTATCAACTCCGGCGGCGGAAAAAGATCATTGCTAAACGCGTGTTGTCGCTGCCGTAGTTAGACAGGATGAACAAGTTTTAGGTCTCTGGGGTTCCTCACGCATTAATCCTTTATACAAGTCACAAGACATTTGGAAGCACTGAAGGGACCATGGTTGTCGAGGTTACATCTGTGCCCGATCGTCGAAGGACCGTCTTCAGAAGAGGTCTCGTTCGACTGGGCCTCGCCTTGTTCATAATGTCGTTGGCGCTCGGCGCTGACGCGCTCGTCCGTTCTTACACTTACTACTCACAAATCATCGACGCTCGTCTCGCCAGTGGCTACCTGACGAGCAGGCCCGGCCTTTACGCCGCGCCGCGTGTACTGCAAGCCGGGCAAAAGCTATCTCCCGAAAAACTCGTCACCATTCTGCGTCGCGCCGGTTACATGGAATCCAAAGCCAGCGACGTGTGGAGTGGGAGTTTTACTGTCGATGGTTCGACTATCGAGATTCGACCTGGCCGGAAACAGCCGGAAGTGGTGCGCGTGAATTTTGATGGAAACCAGATTGCCGAGCTGCGCGGCGACGGTATGGCGCTCGAGTCGTTTGCGCTCGAGCCGGAGATTCTGTCAAACGATCTCTCCTCAAAGGGCGCCCAGCGTGAAGTGCTCAGTTACAACGAAATTCCAGACGTGATGGTCAACGCCATCCTCGCGATTGAAGATCGACGGTTCTTTGAGCACTCGGGCGTGGACCTCGGCGGCTTAGCGCGCGCGCTGTTCAGAAATGCAGGTGATGAACGATTGGCCCAGGGCGGATCGACGATCACTCAGCAACTGGTAAAGAACACATACCTCTCGCCGGAGAAAACGTTTCAACGAAAGTATGCGGAGGCGATGTTGTCGCTCGCTCTCGAACGCCGGCTCTCGAAGAACGATATTTTTGCGTTGTACTGTAACGAGATCTACCTGGGCCAACGCGGCGCGGTCGCGGTTCGCGGTATCAACGAAGCGGCAAGAGTGTTCTACGGAAAAGAGCTCCGCGACATCACGGTTGCGGAAGCGGCAACGCTCGCGGGCATGATTCAGAGCCCCGCGCATTATTCACCAGTAAAACATCCCGAAGCGGCCCGGGCTCGAAGAGATGTCGTATTGGCGGCGATGCAACGGAACGGCTGGATCACCGCCGGGCAATTCACTTCGGCGAGTGCCGAGCCGGTCGCGGTTGCGCCTGCGCTCAACGTCGATTCGCTGGCGCCTTTTTTCGTCGATTACGTCAATCGTCTGACGGCGTCTGAGTTTGAAACGTCAGGCGCCAGCCAGCGAATCTACACGACGATCGATCTCGAGTTGCAGCAGTTTGCCGAACAGGCTCTCAAGCGACAGTTGGATCGACTCGACAGTGTCTATGCCGCACGCCAGCTCAAGCCGCAGGCGGCCTTGGTCGCGTTGGATCCTCGCACCGGCAACGTTCTGGCGATGGTTGGCGGACGCAACTACGCCGAATCGCAGCTCAATCGCGCAACGGACGCGATGCGCCAACCGGGTTCGACCTTCAAGCCTTTCGTTTATGCAGCGGCCGTTGAAGATGGCATGTCGCCAGTGCAGATGTTCATGGACGCGCCGCGCGAGTTTGTTTACGACCGCAACAAGACTTATCGTCCGGCGAATTACGGCGGCGGCTATTCGATGCGCGAAGTCACCATGCGCACGGGTCTCGTGCGATCGCTCAATGTCGTCACTGTCGACGTTGCGTTGCAGACGGGTCTCGCGCGCACCGCGAATCTCGCGACGAGGTTTGGTCTACCAAAACCGGAACGCTATCCCGCGCTCGCTTTGGGCACCGAGGAAGTTACACCACTTCAACTGGCGTCGGCGTACGCTGCCTTTGTCAACGAAGGGCGACGTGTTGACGCGACAGCGATAACGAGTGTGGGCGCACCTCCTGCCGCCCACACGTTATCGCCCACGGACCAGGTTGTTAGCCCGACGACAGCGTACGTGATCACGAACATGCTGTCGGCGGTGATCGATCATGGCACTGCGCGCAAAGCTCGTGGCGCGGTGCCCGGCACAGCGATCGCGGGCAAGACGGGCACGTCACGTGATGGCTGGTTCGTGGGTTACTCGCCGAATCTCGTGTGTGTCGTGTGGATTGGTTTTGACGACAACAAGCAGCTTGGTCTGACTGGCGCAGAAGCAGCTTTGCCCGCGTGGGTCGACTTCATGAAAGAGGCAGTCGCGTTCAGGCCGGATCTGGGTGGCGAGAACTTCGCGTGTCCCGAAGGGATTAAGTTTGTCGAGATCGATTCGATGACGGGCTTGCTTTCGACAGTTACCTGTCCGCTGCGCGAGTTGATTGCAGTCACGGATCGAACGTCGCCGAATATGGAGTGTTACCTGCATGGAAATCTGCCGGTGCAGAGCAGTCCGTTTGCTGAGGAGAGCGAAGCCGCAACTGAATTCGTCGCGCGGAAAAAAGAGACTGCCGTGCCACCTGAGTTCAGCCTTTATCGATCGACGAGAGTAGACGTTGATCGAAACGGGCGACGATCGTTAGTCAACAATTTTTAGCCGCAGATTTTCGCGGATGAACGCCGATCAGATCAGCGTTTATCGGCGAAAATCTGTGGCTCTTATCGTTCCAGAATGACCTGCGCAATGGCGTGTTCAGTCGTGTGTGAGATTGATAAATGTTTTGCCGTCGCGCCGAACTGCTTGTAAATCGTCTCGACCTGCCCGGTGAAGATTAGATAAGGCGCGCCGTTCTCTCGCGACGCGATTTCAACGTCCTGCCAACTGATTCCCCCGCGCCAACCAGTTTGCAATGCTTTCAGCGCCGCTTCTTTTGCCGCGAAGCGCGCTGCATAATGCTGTGCTGACACGACGCCGCGGCTGTCGCAGTAATCGCGCTCGGCGCGCGTGAAGACACGCTCGGCAAAACGCGGCGTGCGCAAGAGCACTTCGCGAATTCGCGCGACTTCGATAATGTCTATACCGATGGAAAGAATCACGAGTGACGACCAATTAACGGAAGCCGGGTTTTACTGGCGCTCGACTGACAGCGTACGCGCGCTTGTCTGCGCTCCACTGGAAGCGGACGGTTTCGTAAACGGTTTCTCGACGCGTCTCGGCGGCGTCAGCGAGATGCCGGCGAATTCATTGAGTCTCGCAGGCTTCAACGACGACGCAGCGGAGAACATTCTGGAGAATCGCCGCCGCTTTCTCAAGCTTTTTCAGGGCGACTGGGTGCTCGCCGGTTGCTGGCAGGTGCACGGCGCTGATGTGCGCGTGGTCCAAACAGCGGAGGAAGCGAAGCCCGCCGAGAACGAGCGAGGCGAGACGGTTTTCTGCGATGTGATTGTTAGCAATGCGAGTGGAGTGTTGGCAGGAGTCAAGACTGCGGATTGCGTTCCCATTCTGCTCGGCGATCGGGTGAGAGGGGCTTTTGCGGCCGTACATGCTGGATGGCGCGGGACGCTCGCGACGGCCGTCATCGTTGCGGTGAAGAGGTTGGCTGACGAATACGATGTGAAGCCGCAGGACTTGCGCGTGGCGATCGGTGCTTCCGCTGGTGCGTGTTGTTACGAAGTGGGCAGCGAGGTGATCGACGCGTTCACGAGTCGCTTTGAAGACGGAGCAAAACTGTTTACGCCAACGCGCCCGGGGCACGCGCTTGTCGACCTGCTGCAAGCAAATCGAGATCAACTAGTTTCAGCGGGAGTCAGGCGGGAGAGAATCCACACCGCGTCGATTTGCACGATGTGCCGCACAGATCTTTTCTTCTCGTATCGAAAAGAAAAGAGCCTGCAGGGAAAAGTCGGACGATTGATGGCGGTGGTGGGACGAAAGTGAGCATTAGATCCAAAATGAGTTCGGCATCGCGGCGATCGTTCTTCTGTCGCCAGCGCGCCCGGCGCCGGATCTCGGTGGCATGACCGAGCCAGACTTGGTGACCTAATTCCTCGAGCAGTCGCTCGAACCAGGGACTGTAACCGCTGGCTTCCAGCCCAACGATGACCTGGCCGCTGAATTGCTCGTAGAAAGTCCGCACCGCCGTTTTGGGTTCGTGCTTAAGTTCAGCCGTGACGAGTTCACCGGTTTCAGTTGTCAAATAGCAAATCGTCTGTTGTCGTGCATGAAAGTCAACGCCAATATATATTGTGTTCATAGCGCCTCCTTTCAGTCTCTTGTCAAAGACCAGCCCTGAGTTTACTCAAGGCGGGAGGCGCTTGCTTCATAACATCAAAGCCCTACTCTGGCCAACATCTCGACTACTGCGAGTGGTAAACCCAAATCAATTTTGCGGGTGCTTATAAGACCCTCCGCTATCGCGATGTGCGGAACGCGAATCGGAATTCATAATCTCGACCTTTGGTCCAGCAATAGATATACCTAACGAAGTGGCTGTCTGGTGGGCTTGTTAAGCGCGGTTTTTGCGGAAGTTTTCGCAGCTTCTTGCGCGAAATTCCTTACTTCGAAATACTGCGCGCTGTTTGCGGTGGTATCA
>JBKPPH010000187.1:0-40047 GCA_046733535.1 Acidobacteriota bacterium | reverse complement strand
GTTCTGAATCGCTGCCGGTACTCCAGCGAGGTGATAAAGCCTTCAGTTAATATCACCGCATCGCCGCTGCGGTCCAACGCCTCCACCCACGCTTCAAGCCCCGCCGCATCAGGATCACGTCTCAGGTAACCAAAATAGTGCAGCACCACAAAACTCCGGTTTCCGAGCTTACGCACGAACTCATCACTCTCCACCTGTTCGCGTAGCGACTGCGCGTCCAGATTATTCACCCGCGCGAACTCGGCAATCATCTTCATCTTGTCAGGTTCACGTCCCATCGCATCCATAAACTCTTCGTAACGCGGCAGTCGCCCAAGCCCTGCTTCGTACAGCCGCAGTATCAAAGACCCGCGTTCATGAAAACCGGTCGCGAGAAAAATGTTGAGCGCGACATGTGCGCGGTTGCACGTCTCATCACTCCTCCCGCAGATCATGATTCTATCAACCTGGCGCGCGAGCACTTCCGCTTCGGGCTCTTTGCCGGTGAAGTCGCGATATAGTTGCCGCACAAAAAACTCCGGATCATCAATTGCGCTCGGCGTGCGTAGATCAAATGCTTCTACTTCCGGCTCCATTTCGAGCCGGCAGACTTTTCCCGTGATTCGTTGCGAGTCGATCCATTGCTTGACATTGTTTTCGTAGTCAGGATTTTTCACATGATAGATGTTCCAATCGCGAGGAAACTGGCTGCTTGAAGCATTCAAAGTCTTAATTCCTGACACGATCGAGATCAGCATGGCGTCGTACTGATACTCGTATACGGCGTGCTTCGACTGAGGATTAGGAGCAACGTAAAAGGCCGCACAGTCTTTCGGCAACTTCGCAGCCATGGCTTTCACATACCTCTCCTCGACCGTCTTTGAAAACCCCTCGCCATTGACTTTCGGGATACCGAATTGCTCGAACACACCAAACGCCGCAATCACGAAAATCGCGATCTTTAAGGCCTGCTTCCGTTGCCTCGCGGCAAATTCGAGCGCCTTATGAAGTCCGTACGCAAACGCGATTGACATCGGCAAAGTGAGAAAGATGACGTAGCGAGAGACGGCTCGAATGGCGCCTCCACCCGGGAAATACTGGTAAACGTAATACCACGGAGAGTGGCCGCCATATTTAAAAGCGATCAGGTAGAAGAGACTGCCGGCGAGGACCATGATCGCGAGAAACAGCGCTCCTGTCGATTTCTGACGCGCCTTGATGAACCATATCGACAAAATGTTAAGTGCAAGCCACGCGAGTGAAGGGACGAGGCCGATACCCACGATGAGCTCGGTCCACGTTTCCGGCCTTGGGTCCGGCATGAGCGCTCGATGGGCCCATGACCAGACGTAGTTGCCGTCTCCCATCCACAACACCGACCGCCAGTCAGGAATGATTTGGATGATGAAGTCGTACTTGTACCACGTCCCAACACGTATCGTGGGCACGTAAAGCATTAGCAAAGGAATGAACCCGAGCAGAAAGACAACAGCGGCGACGATGAGCGCAGGCCAGAATTTTATGCAAACGTCGAGAATGAAGCGCCGTGATCCACTGAAGGTGAAAGCGAGTATCAGAAAGAGAACACCCCAGAAGGCAAAAAACCACGCGAAATAGAAGGTGGTGAAAAGTTGCAAGTCAAAACAGAGCGCCGCTAAGGACAGCAACACCGCCGCTCGTTTTTGACTGATCGTCTCGACGCGCTGAGCAAAAGTGATGATGAGGGCGAAAATCAGTGGCAGCAACAGCACGTATTGCAACTGCATGTGCCCGACCTGCTGAAACTTCGGATTATTGAACGCAAAAAACATCGCGCCCGCGCAGGATGGGACGAGCCCGAAGCCGAGCGTTCTGTAGAGCAAGACAAAGGCAGAGCAGTAACTTAAAAACGTGATGAAGATAATTACGATCTCGAGCGAAGAGAACATGCCGAAACCGAGTGCGCGAAAAAACGAGTAAGGCACGGCAAAGCCAACGAGAAGATCTGAGTAGGCGAGTGTGTGTTTGGTGGGATAAAAAACGCCGGGCGAAAGTAGAGAGGCTTTGCCGAGAATGGATTGATACCAGTGCTCGCAGTAGTAGACGAAGCCGCGCGCGTCACCGCGATCGCCGAAGAAAGTGTCGAAGCCCGAAAGGAACTGCCTTGAGTGGTACTGGATCGTGCCTGCGACGCCGAGAAGAAGACCTGTCAGGAGTGCAGTACGCTGCTTGTGCTGCATGAACTAATCTGTGAAATGTGCGGGCACTGATGGTCCGGTGCTGGGCCAAACGACGAGGAAATACGGTTGGCCGTCAACTTTGCCGCGCGGCTCCAGGGTCCCGCCTAGTTGCTGAATCTCCGCCATGTATTTCTTCATCTGTTCGCTATCTTGAATCAAATACTGCTGCTCTCCGCGTTCAAATACCCACCTGAACATTATCGCCCGAACTTGTTCATCAGTCTTATCAATCTTGAACGCCGGTTTGTTCGCGTAGTACCAAAGCGAACCAGTAAGC
The DNA here is from genome assembly GCA_046733535.1 of Acidobacteriota bacterium. GTDB lineage: Bacteria > Acidobacteriota > Blastocatellia > Pyrinomonadales > Pyrinomonadaceae > PSRF01. The sequence goes on along the minus strand of JBKPPH010000187.1, from coordinate 37,572 downwards.
AGATCCGCCCAGACCCATGCTTTGTCGCTGACCAACTCCGACGGAAGCAGAACCGGCGCATGCGTGCTTGCTCTTACAGGAGCCGGTCCGGTGAATCGATTGGCCCAGACTCTCTTGAACGTCGCGAGTCCCGGCCAGAGTATTAGCGCCAGCGCCACCCATGGAAGCACGCGTCTCCGATCAAATCGATTCGGAACCGTACTCGTCGCTTCAATACCTAAGGCCCCAAACCCGATGAGCGCGACGGCTGCGAAGACAGCGGGAATCATGTAATGCGGCGCAGTGACCTCGTGCGTGAGAAAGTAGCAAATCGAGATGAACCAGATCAGGAACGCGGCGAGCGCGAGACGTTTCCAACTCAGTCCGAGACGATTCGACAAGCCTGGTCTCAGATAAAGCATCAGGAGACCAGCAAAGCCAACCACCGCGTACACCAGCGACCAGTTGTCGATCGAACCGGGACCGTCCTTCAGAAAGTAAGCAAAGTTGCTCTGTAAGCGTTCGAATGTCGGAGCAGCCGCATCGACGCTGATGTAGGTCGAGAGATACCACGCGCCGGCCACGGCTTGCTGGTGGATCAGTACGGGAATGATTCCGGTCACAACGACGCCAAGCACAAAAGCTACCGGAAGACTCTTGACCCGAACGTGGCGGAAACCGGTCCAGAGCAGAACCAAAAAACCCGGCAACAAAAGAAACGACGGCAAGCGAATGAGAGTGGCGAAACCTAGCGACGCTCCGGCAAGCAACGCGCCCAGTAATGCTAAACGTTCACGATTCGTCGTCTTGGCCCACAACGCAAACAGACTCAGCAAACAAGTCAACAAAACTGGGACCAGAACGGCATTGATCGAGAAGCTCAAAAACCCGACACGCGCCAGCACCATCAGTCCGAGAATCAGCGCCAACACCACTAACCCGATCGACGCCCACGCCTGTCTCCATGCGGCAAATGCCAACGCCGCGATCCCGACAACAACGAACACCACCACGACGAGGCGATTCAAATCGTAGACTGCCTGACCCTGCGGAAACATCGCCAGCACGAGACCGGTGCCTGGCGGATACTGCACGCCAACGTAGCCCGAGCGCGGAAAGTAGTGATGCGCATGAGGCGCTACGACATCTTGCCAGCGCGGCGCCGGAAGATTCTGCTGTTGCAGAAAATTGATCAGCAGTCGTGTTTGCGGCGACTCGAGCTTGTATTCAGGCCAGGTGTCGCGTGAGGCTGCGTAGCGGATCTGCTTCGCCATTTGCAGGTAGCCGAATGGATCGCAAGCGTAAGCAAACTCCTCGGTACTCAACGCCTCGCGATAAGAAGACCGCACGGAAATGTAAAAGGAAAACGCAAGCAGCGCCACCCACAAATAACAAAGGATTGTTCGCGGCGAAAGCTTGAGCATCAGTGTCGTTTTAATCCGAGTATGCTGAGAAAGAAACTCGACAACACGGTTTGCAACCCGATCGTCATCAGCGTGGCTGCCGGAATCACGAGCCGCAACGTCCTCGACGGATCGAGTGGACCAAACGAGGTCGAGCTCCAAAAGCTCAGCGCGTACACTGACAAACCAATTCCGGCAACAAGCAAAAGCGTGCCGGCAATGATGCCAATCTCGAGTTTGATGTGGCGAAACATCGTCGCGAGTCTCGGATCCTCGGGCAACAGTCCTTCAGTAATCGCAAACACCTTCGTGAAGATTGCGAAGATCACAGTTTGGTAACCGATGATGATTGCCATCGCCGCATACAGAAGCGTGTGAACGTCAAACGTGATCCCATCCACGACTCTTGGACCAACGAGCAGCCATCCACTCACCAACGCACCAACCACCATGAGAAACAACCCCGGATAGAGAAACAGCCAGCGCGGACTGTAAAGCAGTAAGAACCGCAGGTGGCGCCAGCCGTCGCGCCAACTCCTCAGGTGTGGCGGACGGCTTCTACCGTGAATCGAAAGCGTCGTTGGGACTTCAGTGATGCGTAATCCATGCAAAGACGCTTTCACGACGGTTTCACTGGCAAACTCCATCCCCGTCGTTCGCAGATCGAGACGTTGAATCGCTGCTTTACTAAATCCGCGCAAGCCGCAGTGGAAATCGCCGCATGAGCTGTGAAAGAAGAGACGCCCGATTCCGGTCAGCACCGGATTGCCGAGATACCGGTGCAGCGCAGGCATTGCGTGCGGCGCAATGCCGCCTTTGAAACGATTTCCCATCACGAGGTCGTAGCCGGCGCGCAGGTTCTCGAGAAAAGGACCGAGCTTCGTGAAGTCGTAACTGTCGTCGGCGTCGCCCATGATGATGTACTTGCCGCGGGCGGCCTTGATTCCGCCCAGAAGCGCGCTTCCGTAACCCCTTTCCGCGACGTGGATCACGCGCGCGCCCAAGTTCGCAGCGATTTCCGGAGATCCGTCCGTACTGCCGTTATCGGCGATGATGATCTCCCCGGGGACGTCGAGATCCGCAAGCGCCTGCTGCGCCTTCCTGATGCACGTCGCCAGCGTCTCGGCCTCATTCAGGCAAGGCATGAGAATCGACAGTTCCGGCCTGGTTCCGTCGCGTTCGAGTTCCGCCGCTAGAGTTTCTGTGTCTATCATCCGAAGCTGGTTTTTAGGGCCAAAACACAGAAGGTACAAAAAGTTAGCGGAAACTATTTCGTGCCTTCTGTGCTTCTTTGTAGCAAATCCTACTCATTGACGCGTGTATCCGAGATCGCTATACTCAGCGTTATGGCGCGCGAGGCGCTGCACGGACCTGACCCCATCCGCCTCAACCAGGACAATAAATGTACGGAATCTAGGAGAAATGATGAAGATCGGTATTAGTTTTCTGATTATCGTGCTTACGGGCGTTGCGGTTCTGGCTCAGGAGCAAACCCCTCCTACCCTCAGGATAGAGACCGAAGTCCCGGGACTTCCTTCCGACCTGTACTACGGCAGCACCAAAGTAAAACCCCTGCGCCTGCGACCGGGAACGAATCAAGTCATTACCATCGACGACATCGATTTCTTCGTGCAGCAGCAATATATCGACTTTCTGGGCCGCATGCCAGATGCAACCGGGTTTGCGAACTGGATCGCGACATTGACTAACTGCCCGAACGGAGGGTTCGGCGAGTTTGACAACCCGAGCTGCGATCGCGTGCACGTGTCTGCTGGTTTTTACCAGTCCATCGAGTTTCAGGGCCGTGGTTACTGGGCTTACCGGTTCTACGAGGCCGCCCTCGGTCGCCGGCCAACGTACAAAGAGTTCATTCCGGACATTCAAAAGGTTGGCGGTCCGCAATCACCCGATCAGGAAGCGGCGAGCAAGAACCAGTACATGAACGAGTTTGTTCTAAGGACTGATTTCAAGACTGCTTACGATGGTCTGACCAATTCACAATTCGTGAATAAGCTGGAGCAAACTGCCGGGATCACGTTGTCGAACAAAGCCGATTTGGTCGCCGCACTGGACAATGGCACGTCAAAAGCGCAAGTAGTGAGGACGGTCATCGAGAGCCAGCCGGTATTCGACAAGTTCTTCATCCGCGGGTTCGTGTCGATGCAGTACTTCGGATACCTGCGCCGCGATCCGGATACGATCGGGTTTCAAAACTGGGTCACCACGCTGACGGCCGATCCGAGTAACTTCCGGCATATGATCTTCGGTTTCATTTACTCGACCGAGTATCGCAACCGGTTCTAAAGATCGCCACCAAAAGGCACAAAAGCACAAAAGATTAAGCTGATCTTTTGTGCTTTTTTGTAACTACAGTAGCTGCCGGTAGACCTCGAGCGTGTTGAGCGCTGTCTGTTCCCATGTAAATTTCTTGACGTGCTTGGTGCCTGCCGCAGCGAAGTGTCTCCGCGTAGTTTCGTCACTCAATAGTTCTGCAATTGCGCGCGTTAAATCGTTCACGTCACGCGGATCGATGAGGCGCGCCGCGCTGCCCACAGTTTCAGTTATCGCCGGAATGCGGCTCGTTATCACGGGCGCGCCGCACGCCATCGCTTCGAGCGGCGGCAAACCGAAACCCTCGTATAGCGACGGATACACAAACGCTTTACACGACGAGTAAAGCGCGGCCAACTCTTCGTCCTGCAAATAACCCGTCAGGCAAATTCGATCTTCGAGTTTCTTCAGCTTGATAACCGCGGAGAAGTCGTCCATCAGCCATCCCTGTCCGCCGGCGATGACTAGCTGTGGCGACAGCGACGTGGTGCGCAGCAGTTGATCGAAGGCTTCGACCAGCCGGTGAAGGTTCTTGCGCGGCTCGACAGTGCCCACGAAGAGAACGAAATCTTCGCCGATGCCCAGGCGGCGGCGCAGTTCAGTAACTTCGTCGCCTTCCCTTCTCTTGAACGTCGATCGTGGCGCTTCGGGAGTCACGACTACCTTATCAGGTCTGACTTTTAGCGTTTCGCAAACCTCGGCTTTGACGCTGTTGGACGGTGTGATAATTCGAGCAGCCAATTTCGCCATCCAGGGCAAACGCCGACGCGCGCGCCGAACGAGACGTTGCTGGTGCGCTTCGGGATGTAAGAACAACGACAGATCGTGAATCGTCACCACCGTTGGGCATCGCGACCAGAAAGGAATCTCGTAGTTGGTGCCATGAAACAGGTCGAACGAACTTCGCGAGAGGTAAAGGGGTAAGCCGACACTCCACCAGCGGCGATTCAGCACGCTTGGCTTCAGGTTTTCAGGTGAGACCAGTGTGAATTCATCCGCTGGCGCGACGCGAGCCAGACTGGCAGCCAGCTCAAACGTGTAATGCCCAACGCCGGTCAACTGCGAAGCCAGCGGCATGCCGTCGAGCGCGACCTTCATCGATCACCTTAGTAGCCGCAGATGAACGCAGATAGACGCAGATTTTTTTGTTTAAGATCTGCGTTCATCTGCGTTCATCTGCGGCTGATTTATGGTCCAAAGCGTTGCCGGTACTCGGTCGAGAAGAGAAATCCAAAGATCATGTGGCGGGAGTTGGTGGGATCGGCGTTCAGCGTGGTCACCCAGTTCTGAAATCCGATCGTGTCCGGGTCGCGGCGCAGGTAGCCGAAGTACTGCATCGACACGAACGCGCGGTTGAAGAACTGGCTCGCGACTGCCGGATTCTCGACGATGTCTCTGAGCACTTGCCCGCGGTTCGTTTGTGCGTTATCGAGCGCGGCAATCAGCGTGGCCTTGTTCGGCAGCACCACTTCCGCGTTCGACTCCAACGCGTTCACATAAGCCGAATTCGACAAAAGGTCATACCGCGCTTTGAACTCCGGTCGTTGCGTCCACGCATCCGTGTACGCCGCTTTACTCAACACCTCCGACTCCGGCGACTGTGGTCCACCCACTTGCGCCATATCGGGCACAAACTCCGCATACGCCGGCCGCCGGTCCAAAGCTACTTCGTAGAAACGATAAGCAAAGTAACCGCGCCCTTGAAACTCCGGCGACAGGAAGAATCCCGACGACACGTGCACGCGATCGCAGTCCGGATTATCAAACTCACCAAAGCCGCCGTTCGGACAGCCACTCAACGTCGCAACCCAATTCGCCAGGCCAGTAGAATCAGGCAAACGGCCGAGGAAGTCGATGTACTGCTGCGTCACGAAGAACGGTATATCGTCGATCGGGTTTTGATTCGCCGGCGTCGTGTCGTTTTCGGTGATGGTGATGGTTGCTGTTTGCGGTGAGACTACTGCGCTGCCGCTTGGTTCACTCAGCGTTACGGTGAAAGTCTCGTTTCCTTCCACGAGCGCATCGTTCACGATCGGAACTATAAACGACTTGCTCGTTTCGCCCGCGGCAAAGCGCAAGGTGCCGACAGTCGTCGCATAGTCGCAACGCTCGGAAGCCTTGCCATTCTCAACTGTGCAGCTACTCAGTCCGGCAGTGTCGCTCGTCGCGTAGTTGACCGTCGAAGCCGTCGTCGTATCGCCGCTGCGGTTCACCACTATCGCCACAAAACTGGCAGTCTCGCTAACAACATAGTCTGAAGCACTCAGTTGAACGCTCGAATTTACCGGCACCGTAAACGAACCCGGGCTCGTAGCGGTCCCGTTCGGCGTCGTAACCGTGATTGGTCCAGTCGCAGCCCCAGCAGGAACAGTCGCGACAATTTGCGTGGTGTTATTGAGCGTGAAATTGGCCGCGACGCCGTTAAAGCGCACGGCGCTCGGAGTAATGAAATTCGTGCCGTTGATTGTTACCGCCGTGCCTGTCGTACCCGCGCCGGGCGAGACTCCCGAAATGGTTGGCACGAGGTCTTGAACACCAAAAATTGCAAGTGGACCACTGATGTTAAAGAAGATGTTTCCTACTGCTTCAACTTTAATTCTCGCGACGGAAGGGGCGTTGCCGTTAGTGGGCGTGCCCGGTATCGTGATGAGCTCAGAACCGTCGTTCGGAGTATTGTTCGCAAGGACGATTGGAAATGTAGCGCCATCGTCTACCGAAAGAGTGATTCTCACTGCGTCGCAGCTCACCGGCGCGTTATTGGTATTCGCGACGTTCCAAAAGATGGTCTGTGTGCTCTGCGTGTTTAAGAACCCTCCCGGCCCACCGACGGTAAACGGACCCGCATCCGCGCGCACATTTACCTGCGTTGCATCCGAGCTTACGCCGCCGCCACCGCTGCGATTGTCCCGCACGGTCACGCGAAAGTTCATGGTGCGCGTCGTCACGGGCAACGCCTCGCCCAACGGAGCGCAATGTGCACAAAGAACGTAAGGCAAGCTCGGAAAGAGACGCGAAGGACTGGTAGTTGGCGCTAACGAACGAAGGATCGGGCGCGTGCCGTCGTCAGTGTTCGGTGGTCCAGGATTGCCGAGATCAAACTCCTCCCAGCAGTAAGTCAAGACGTCTCCGTCGACGTCGCTTGCGCTCGCGGTGAGCATGAAAGGCGTGCCCTGCGGGATCGTGTAACTCAACCCTGCATCCACGGTCGGTATGTTGTTACCGTTCGCCGTAACTGTCGGGCACGAGCTGCCGTTGCCGGTCGTGGTGTAGGTTACGATCTGCTCGATGCTCGCCGTATGAAAGTACGTGTCCGTCGACATCAGATCTTCGGGCGCGCAGGCGAAACGATATCCCATAATTGTAGAGCCCGTTCCCGGTTCGTACGCAGTTGCGGCTGCTCGTTGAACGCCACACGTGCCTGACGTCGCGTTGAACGTGTGTGAAGCGCCGAACTGATGTCCCATCTCGTGGGCTGCGCTGTAGTATGCAATGACACTCGACGGCGCCAACCCGCGCGCGATGCTTACACCGCGGCCTTTCAAGCCGCCACGACACACGACCCCGAGAGACGCAAGCCCCTGAAAGGAAAAGCCGGAAAAGGTCAGCCTGCCGTCAAACACGTGGCCGATGTCGTAGTTGGCGGAGCCGATGACTGAATCGAGCTTGGATTGGTTTTGACCGATCAGCGTGTTCACGTCGTCACTGGTGTACCCGTCGGTCGTGCTGTCGGTAAAGATAATCGAGTCTTCATTCGCGATCAGGACCAACCGCACCGCCACGTCCTGTTCGTAGATCGCGTTGACAAGATTCACAGTCGTCGTGACCGCGGCCAAACCGCCGCTGACTGTTCCTCCACCGTAGGCTTGCGTGTACTCAGCCGTTGCCGCTACCGCCAGCCTGTACGTGCGCAACGACGAACCTGAAGACACGAGTTCCGAAACCTCGTCCGGCTCTTTCAGTGCGACGACTTCCGCCTGCTTACCTACCTCATCGACCGCGCATTCCATCGTGCCCGCGGGCGTGTCGCCCTGAAAGTAAGACAGGTATTCGGACGTTTGATTTGGTCCATCGGGTTCAATCAGCACCGTACCGCGCGTGGTGAGCATGATTCCGTGCAGACCTTGTGGAGTCCAATCGAAGCGCGTGGTGGCTGGTGGTCCATCAATGCTTTGGCCGCTGAAGGTGCGGATGTAAGGAAAGCGCGCCGCGAGCGCTTCCTCCATGATGGGCGAATACTGAATTTTAAATCGCGCGAACGTGCCGTCCGGCATCGGCAGACTGACGATCGTGTTGCCGGAGCGCGCCGCGGCCGTGAACTCGCGCGGCGCTTTTTGCAGCAGAGTTTGTAAATGAATCGTGTCGAGAGTTAGCAAACGATACTTGTTGGGCCTGCCTGTTCGCTGCGGTTGTGTCGTCGCTTTTATTGGCTTATCACGCCAGAGCGCGTCGGAAAGATGTTGCCCGTTGGTTTGCGGGCTCGAGTGTGAAGATGCCGCACTCTGAACGCGAGGCGTAGCAGACCAGAAGCTCGACACTACAAACAAACCCAACAACGCGCAGAGGACGAGCAGCGTTCGGAAGCGATGTGAGTGGGGCATAGTTGTATTTCCAATTGCCAATTGCCAATTTCCGATTTAGGCCTTTTCAATTCGGCAATTGGCAATCGCCAATCGGCAATCCTCTTATGGTCCAAAGCGCCGGCGATACTCAGTCGAGAACAGGAACCCAAAGATCATGTGACGGGAGTTACTCGGATCGGCGTTCAGCGTGTTCACCCAATTCTGAAATCCGATCGAGTCCGGATCGCGCCGCAGGTAACCAAAGTACTGCATCGACACAAACGCGCGGTTGAAGAACTGTGCGGCAACAGAATTGGTCTCCACGATCTCTCGCAGCACCTCGCCTCGCGTCTTCTGCCCATTCTGGAGCGCCGTAATCAACGCAGCCTTGTTCGGCAGCACCACTTCCGCATTCGCCTCGAGAGTATTCACGTAGGTGGAGTCTGACATACCATCGTATTTCGTTTTGAACGCCGTTCGCTGCGTCCACGCTTCAGTGTACGCCGCCTTACTCAACGCTTCCGACTCCGGCGACTGTGCTCCACCCACCTGCGCCATGTCCGGTACAAACTCCGCATACGTCGGCCGTCGATCCAGCGCGACCTCGTAGAACCGATAAGCAAAGGACCCGCGTCCCTGAAACTCCGGCGACAGGTAGAACCCTGAAGACACGTGCACGCGATCGCAATCCGGATTATCAAACTCACCGAAGCCGCCGTTCGGACAGCCACTCAGCGTCGCAACCCAATTCGCCAACCCGGTCGAATCAGGCAGGCGGCCAAGGAAGTCGATGTACTGCTGCGTCACGAAGAATGTTATGTCGTCAATCGGGTTCTGAGTGGCCGGCGTCGTGTCATTTTCGACGATAGTGACGACGGCATTCGAGGTGCCCACACTCGCGCCTGTCACACCACTGAGCGTGATATTGAAAGTCTCATTTCCTTCCACGAGCGCATCGTTGACGATGGGAATAATAAAGCTCTTGGTCGATTCGCCGGTGGCGAAGCGCAGTGTTCCTACCGTGGTCTCGTAGTCACAACGCTCGGAGGCCTTGCCGTTTGCCGTAGTGCAGTCGGTTAGTCCGGCGGTGTCGCTGGTCGAGTAGTTAACGGTTGCGAAACTGGCGAGGTCGCCAGTCCGGTTCACGTCGACGATCAGGAACCCACTCGCCTCGTTGACGTTGATCGCTGCGGACGTCAACTGCAGCGTACTCACTGACTGGGCCCGGGGCGTGTAAGTCACCTGCGGCGCGTTCGTCAAGTTGATCGGCTCCTCCTCTGAGAGTGCGGTGTGACTGGCGACCGCATATCCCTCCTGTTCGCCGCCGCCGATACCAACCGTTGACGCCAGCGAAGCATTGCTGCCGTAACGGCTTCTGATGACCCCATTCGAATTCAACTCAATCTCAAAATTTACCGGGGCGCCGCCAGTGCACTGGTCTCCGTCGAAGTTGCACGGCACTCCCTGCCAGCGAAAGACGATCTGGCCCGGCGCCGGCTGAGTGACATACACACCGGCATCGGCACGCGACGAAATTCTAAGATCGAGATCTTCCCAGAGACCCGCGATCATCTTGTAACCACCCAACGCCTCCGGCGCACCCGGCGGATCGTCGGCCTCGGCGTCAGTACAATTTGGCTGAAGCTCCGGACAACGACGTGGCGGCCGTGAAAAGTACAACGCGCCATTGCTTGAAATGGTCACGGTCGTAAAAGTCGAGCCAAAAAACGGAAAAGGAAATGGCAGGATGGAATCAACGTATGCATCGTCGGCATCGATCTCAGTAACTACGCCACCGGTCGATAACCCCGGGTTGGGACTGGTCGATATCGTGTATGGATCGCCTGCCGACAAGGGAACGCCCACAGGTAAACTTGCCGCCGCGCCTTGATTTCCGGCGTTATCAAACTCACGCACAACCAACGTTCCGGACGTATGTCTGTAGGGTATGTTTACATCTACCGACTGCAATGCTCCGGGACTCTTCGGTATGAGGCCCTTCAAGGGAAATTCCTCGCCTCCGGCATCGATAAAGCTCACTTCGTAGAGTGATGCGTTGCCGGTCGCGCCGTCGTCACCCGAAGCGGTCCAACCGATATTCAGCGATCGTCCGTTCTGCGAGTTTATATGAAAACTTCCAACGCTTCCCGGCGGCGTCACGTCACCTTCGGCCAGGGACGCGAGGCTGTTTGCGACGTTCAAGCGACGTCCCGTCAGCGTTTTATTCAGCAGCGCAGGGACGACGTTTCCATTCGCGAGCAGGAGATACTTCACCTGCTGCGCTGTAAGATTCGGGTTCTGTGCCCAGAGTAGCGCGGCCGCGCCCGAAACAAACGGAGCCGACATCGACGTGCCGCGGAATGATGAATAAGTGTCGTCGGTTGGACCAAAGCCGAGCGGGAAATTAGGTTGACAGGTGGTTGGTCCAGGGTTCGCACATGGCGGTGTCGTGCTCACTATGCTCTCACCCGGCGCACCAAGGTCAACGGTGGCTGGTCCAAAGTGGGTAAACGTCGCGAGCGCATCAACATCATCGGTCGCAGCAACCGAAATCACGTTTGGCTGCTTGAAACTGGCCGGGAACTGCGGAACCAAATCATTGTTCGGCTCTCGAGTTCCGATATCGACGTTGCCGGCGGCAGCGACAAAAAGAATACCGGCTGTATTGAGTTGTCCGAGCGCGTCGAGAAAAGATTGTGAAAAGCGGTCGCCGCCGAAACTACCGTTCAAGATCCTGACGTTCGCACCTTTTGTGTGGCCGGAGTCGTTCCAGAGTTTCAGCATCTGCCTCGCGTAAGCGCAAGCCTTGATGGCGTTGGCTGTGTTGCCGTCAATGTTGGGATGGAGAAACTTCAAAGACATCAAACCGACGGACCAGTTGACTCCTGAAACTCCCAGGTTGTTGTTGCCCACAGCACCGGCAATGCCGGCTACGTGCGTGGCATGACTCTCGGTATCTAAATTCGTAAAGACCGTGCCGTTGTTTTGGACGAAGTTGAATCCGTGAATGTCGTCGATGAACCCGTTGCCGTCATCGTCTATGTTGTTGCCTGGGATTTCGGCTGGATTGGTCCAGATGTTCGCTTGCAGGTCGTGATGATTGAAATCAATGCCCTCGTCGACAACGCCGATCACCACTCTATTGGCTCCGCTACTGCCCTGTATCGTGTCCCAGGCTTGAGGCGCTCCAATCTTGAAGAGGCCATACTGCTGCGCCAGCAGTGGATCGTTCGGAGTGGCCGACGCGCGCAAAATGTAATTCGGTTCGGCGTAGAGGACGTCCGGCTGGCGGCGCAGTGCCGCTACGGCCTTCAGCGTGTCTTCACGCCCAACGTGAGCGAGCCGCAGTCCTTCGACAAGATTCGAGCCTTCGAACCGCTCCAGCGCCACTGGCAGCACGGTCCCATCGAGTGCGGCTATGCGCATCGATGCGCTTTTGCTCTTCGCGTGTGATTCACTCCGATAACGCACTAACACTTCACCCGGAACAAAATCCGCTCTTTTACGCTTCGTTTGTGGTCGTGACTGCTGTGCAGGCTGCGGCTTGGCGCCGGAACTCACCGGAAAAGTCACGGATCCGACAACGAGCAGGCCGAGACACACTGAGAAGGTCAGAAGGATTCGGAGATGAGTAGACATGAACGGCGACTCCTTGAGAGAACAATTCGAAATGAGCGGTACGTGCCCGCACGGCGGGCGAGAGCGTAGCCTGAAGCGAAAGGCCGGGGCTCCAGGTGATGATCAAACAGGCGATCCGGGCCTGTGCAAAGGTTCGCAGCGTCGATGCCCGTCTTCGCGGGCTTCTTTTCTGATTGAGCCCGGGCCCAACACCCAGGCTTATAAAGACTCCGGAAAAAGCCCTCGCGCAAGGCGCAAAGAAAGTCTAACAAATGAGGTAGCCCTTTGCGCGAGCGTTTTTCAAGAAACAGTACTCCTCCTGCGGAGCGCCTTGCCTCAAAGTCGGACGTCAGGCTTGGAGATGCTCAGTACAGGGAGTGGTAGCGACCTGGTCAGTGATCAGCATGTGATATTTCCTAAGGATTTTTGACTCCAATCGTTGACCAGGTCGCTACCGCTCCCTGTACTGACTGTCTCCAAGAATGATCTTGGAGTTTTGAGGCAAAGCTCCTGCGGAGCGCTTTTATGGCCCGAAGCGCTGACGATATTCCGTCGAGAAGAGAAAGCCGAAAATCATGTGACGGGAATTAGTGGGATCGGCGTTCAGGGTGTTCACCCAATTCTGAAAGCCCACCGCATCCGGATCACGCCGCAAGTAGCCGAAGTATTGCATCGATACAAAGGCGCGGTTGAAAAACTGGCTCGCGACCGCCGGGCTCTCCACTATGTTTCGCAGCACCTGGCCGCGATTCATCGTCCCGGCGTCCAAAGCAGCAATCAAATCCGCTTTATTCGACACAACTATTTCCGCGTTTACCTCGAGCGCATTCACATAAGCCGCGTTGGACAAACCATCGTAACGCGACTTGAATGCCGGTCGCTGCATCCACTCGTCCGTGTAAGTCGCCTTACTCAGCACCTCCGATTCCGGCGACTGTGCTCCGCCAACCTGCGCCATGTCCGGCACGAACTCCGCGTACGTGGGCCGCCGGTCCAAAGCTACTTCGTAGAAACGGTAGGCGAAGTAACCACGACCTTGAAATTCCGGCGACAGGAAGAAGCCGGAAGAGACGTGCACGCGATCGCACGTCGGATTATCAAACTCACCAAAGCCACCGTTCGGACACGCACTCAGCGTTGCGACCCAATTCGCCAGCCCAGTCGAATCGGGCAAACGGCCGAGGAAGTCGATGTACTGCTGCGTGACGAAGAAGGTTATGTCGTCGATCGGGTTCTGAGTGGCCGGTACTGCGTCATCACTCAAGATCGTCACAGTAGCGGATGGTGTGCCGAGACTGGCCCCGGTGACGCCGCTCAAGTTGATGTTGAAGGTCTCAATCAGTTCGTCCAACGCATCGTTGACGATCGGAATAATAATACTTTTAGTGGTCTCGCCCGCGCTGAAACGAAGCGTCCCTACGCTTGTCGCATAGTCGCAGCGCTCAGAAGCATTGTTACTCAGAGTTGTGCAACTGGAAAGTCCGGCTCCATCACTGGTCGCATAATTGACGCTGGCGGCCCCGGATGTGTCACCGCTCCGAGTCACGTTCACAGTCAAGAAACCTGCCGCTTCATTTACGAGGAAGCCTGGTTGTGAGAATTGGATAGTGTTAGCAACGACAGGAGTTCCGGTCAGGGTCAGGGAATACGAACCCGTCGCCGAAGCCGAGAAAGCGGTCACCTCGATAATGTAAGGACCCGGCAAGCCGAGCGGAAGACTATTCGCGCCTCCGGGAATTCGTGAATTCTGTCCGCCGCCGCTGTCGTCGTCGTTAAGCACGACGACGCCATTCGGTCCAAGGAGAGTGAGGAAGGTGTCCATGTTTCCCGAAGTAGCCTGAATCGTAATTCTCTGACCCGCAGCGGCATTGAAACTATAGTGGTCGGCGAAAAAGCCGGAGCCGCGCACGGGCGAATGACAATCGCCGGAAGACAAGTTGCCGTTGATTGTTTGTCCGAATGCGATTGGTATCGAGGCGCAATCCGGCGCTGTACCTGATTGCAGAATCGGAATCCTCAGTCCACCTACTTGATCGTTCGGACCAGGGCCAGTCGTGACGGCCCCGATCAGAAGAAAGGCGCGTCTGCCTGCTTGATTTGTGTTCTGCTGGACCGTGACCTTTATTGAGCGCGACCCGCTCGCCGAGGTAACTTCGGGAACAACCCACGTCTCAGTCGTAGGAGAAACGATGACCTGATAGTTAGGATCCGAACAAGCTGAGAGGGAAACGTTGATAGTTGCGTTCGCGGCACTCGCAGGGAATTCAAGACTCGAGCGGTCGACGCTGATCGAACAATTCGCTTTCAGCACATTAATCGAGTATGAGCCGGTTTGGCCGCGCAAGAAAGACGTGGCCTCAATCACGTAGACGCCGGTGTACGGCAGCGTGATACTGCCCGTAATCGGTATACGCGAGTCGGAGACTCCGCCGCCATCATCATCTTGCGCGATGAAGTAACCATCAGGTCCGATCAAATAAAGGTACGGGTCAAGGTCGCCGCTACCGCGCACCATTGTGATAAACAGGCGCTCACCGGCAATACCACTGAAAGAATAACGATCCGCGAAGAAGTCGACTCCCCGAGACGGTGAACGGCAATCAGTCGGGGCAATGCTGCCATTCGCAAAGAGTGTGATGGGGAGTGGCGTCGTCGTGCAGTCCTGCGACGCCGGCGGAGGAGTTGCCGTATCAACGAGACAACTCGCAAAAGCGTTTACCCAGCCGACTATTTGCGACCGTGAAAACGGACAGAAGCTGGAACCATTGCCAACGCTCGCCTCCATGATCGTTTCGTCGCAGGCAAGTTCAATGTCAGCAGGGACCTCGGTAGTTACCTGGTTAGTATGTGATGCACCGAAGTTGTGCCCGATCTCGTGAGCGGTCAAGACGACTGTCTGCGCCGTGATTGTAGTTCCCGTAAGTGGAAAGCGCTGCGATAGACCATACGAAAAAGCCGCGCTCCGACAGCTAACTCCAAAGGAAGCAATTCCGATTGTGCTTCCGTCGAGGTTTACGCCGGTGAACAGATGCGCAATGCTGCGCGTAGGTGAACCTACTCCGCCTGAGGGAAAATTTGCATTCCAGTAATTTCTAAACTCGGTTAATCGCGTGCCTGGCACCGTGCTGGTGTACGGATCTGTATTCGCGTCCGCCCAGGCATTTTGCTGGACGATTTGAAAAGTGAGTCCGATCTCAGACTGATAAATTCCGTCAACGAAGTTGAGAATGCTCACGATCTGGGCGTTGGCCCCTGCGGCGCCACCGAAAGCCGCTACATACTCACCGTCCGCATCCGTCGCGATGCGCGCGATCTTCATCGGCGAAGTACTCGTGATTGGACCACTCGCCTCAGCATCGGTGATCTTAGCGCCGGACAGCGCCGCTTCCTGTTGAGCTGCTACTTCGTCGGCGAGTGTTACGCCGCACGTAGTGTCTTCCTCGGTCGTGACGTCAGAACTGTCGTACAGAACGAATTCGTCTGTCTTGGCCTGCCTGGAAATCGAGCGCGCGGGCTGAAGAAAGTAACGGCCTTGCTTCGTAATAATCGCACCCTCGACGCCTCGTTCAGTGAGCGAGATTCGGGCTTGGGCATCGGGCGAACCTTTCACTTCGCCTTTGTAGGTGTTGACCTCGGTCTTCGGAAGTTTGTGCCGAACCCCGTCTGCGTCGATCACCTGTGCGGTGTAATCCGCAGAGCGCATGTCGTAGGGCGTGAGTTGTAAATCGAAGTCGCGAGACGACGACTTGAGTAGCAGCCGGCCGCGGTTCCGTACCTGCTCGGCAACTCTCGCCGGATCCATTTTGATCAGGTCGTATTTGCGGAGGTGCCTGGAGAGCTCTTCATCCCTGGGCTCGCCCTGGACAAGCTGGCCCGTCAGGACCGGCTCTTGCTGGGCCGTCGCCGGTGCCGCGGAACTTCGAGTGCCGAGGGACGGGAAAGCTAAAACTGAAAGGATTAGTGCCGCTATCAGACCGCTACATAAAAGCTTGCGATTACTTTTCACTTTTTTCTTTAGTTTCTTACAGAATCAGGATCGACTTCGGGCCAACTGCAACGTCAAGGGTTTGCGCACTCGAGGAGAACCTGTCAGGGGCCTGCGCGTGGGCAAGCAGCTAAGAGGCATTGATGATCTGCCCGGTTGCCCAGCGCCAGGCATTATAAAGGTAATTTGGACAGGATTACAGGATTTTCGAGGATGCCGTCCTGGTAATCAGGCAAAATCGTGTAAATCATCATAGGAAGCATCATCGGAAGCGCTGGCCGATCTGCTCGGTCCCGAAACTCCCGATTCCGTTCAGCCGGAAGCTGAAAACCACCCGGTTTTCCTTTCTCAGGCCGACGTTGAACGTCGAGAATTGGCCGGTTACCGCACAGCAGTCCCACGCATGTCCGAGAGTCATAGTCGAGCTGATGAGCGAATTGTCGCCTCTTCCGGGACGCTTCTGGAAGTCGAAGAAGAAGGAAGCGCCACCAAACAGGCCGCGCTCGCGGTTCCCCAAAAACGCCGCGGGACTCCACTGCGAACCACGCACCGTGCCCGCCTCAAAACCACGCGCATCGGCAAACTGCGGCGCCACCTCGATGGCCCGTGTGTAATAGAAACTCTGAAATACCTGGATGAGCGACTTCGACAGACCAAACGTCGTGGCGAGCGAGCGCATTCCGCCGCCCTGTGTGTCGAGATCGGTCCGGAAGTCGGCGAAGAGATCGCGCCGCGGCCGGTACCTCGCATCGACGTTGATGGGCGAGAAGCGCCGCGGGACGCCGCCGTAGATGAACCCGGTGAGCGTGTTGAGCGGATAAAACTGGTTGCGACGACCCGTGACGAGCGCGCCGCCGAAGAACGGATCGAAGAAGTATTTACCGCGCAACGTGATCGTGAGGGCTTCGTACGGTTGGCTCGAGAGCAAAGGACGGTCTTCTCTTTCACTCGCCTTCACCGGCACATCGCTGACGTTCTCCGTCGAGCGGCGTGTGAAAAATCGATTCGCGATCCCAAACTCGATCTCGTTCGTGTCCGCAACGGCGTCGATGTAGTCGAAGCGAATGATGCGATCGAAGTTATTGATACCGGAAATTTTGCGATAGACCACGTAAGGCTCGATGACGTGACGGAAGAAGAAATCGCCTTCACCGCGGTGAAAGTCTTTTGCAAACGCCGGCGGGCGTACGTCGAATTCAAACTCTCCGTACGCTCTCGTCAGGTTCCGGCTCAGCACGTCGCGCGTGTTTGGATCGAGTGAATTCGAATAGAAAGTGACGCGCCCGGCGCCCGAAGCCGTTATGTTCCAGCCGGCGAAATTCAGCGGCAACTCAAATCGCGGATGCATGTCGAGTCGCTGCACGATCGACGGCGAGATGATGGGATTGCCGCCGACGTCGCTCACAAACTGCACTGCATCTTCGACAGTCTCTTTCCGGCTCACGCCGTCGGCCGCGCCGCTAAAAGAAAAGTAGAGCGGAAGGTTCTTCAGGAAACTGACGATTGCCGGACGCTTGTCGATGCTGATGCTGGGCAACTGCCGAATGCGAATGCGCGCGTTCGTCAACGACGTCACCTGCGTGCGCGCGAGGAAGTTGAAGCTGTACTCGTCGTGATCCTTGTTGATGAAGACCTGCGAAGTCTCTTCGGGCGAGATTGCTTGTTGAATGTTGTCGGAGAACACCTGCCGGAACGCGAGGTTCGAAGTGATGTTGACGTCAGACGCGGCGATGAAGCCGTTTTTGAAGTAATGCACTCCTTCGACGTACAGACTCGATCCGCCTTGATCGGGATGAGTCTCGTCAGCCTCGTGACCAAAGATTCGATCTTTGACGGCGTAGAACCCGACGTTGAGATACGACCGCGAGTTGGCCCGCGTGCGCAGGTCGCCGCCGAAGCCGAGGCCGCGCTGGGTGTAGATGTCGTTGCGGAAAGTGAAGTCTGCGGAGCGGCCGAGAGTTTGATAGTAAGCAGTCGACAGACGAACGCCCTTTGCGCCGGAGCCGCCGAAAGTCGGTGTCAAAAATCCCGACGCGCGATCGCGTGGCTTGATCGAAACCGACGCATACGGCAGGTAGAACACCGGCATGTTCTTCAGTCGCAGCTTCGGCGAATAGACGTACACGCGATCGCCCGTTTTGATCCGCGCCTTGCTCGCGTGAAAACTCCATTTCGGAACGTCTTCATCGCAAGCTGTCACTTGCACGTTGGTAGCGATGATGGTGTCGAGGCTGATCTTCTCGACGCGATCGGCGGTGAAATAGATGCGCGTGCCGTCCTGGGTTTGATTTGTGTAACCGGTTGAGTCGACGAAGTAACCGGTTTTGGTGCGATAGTTCCAATCGGCGCGCGAGCCGGTGATTCGCGCCATGTCAGCCTGGTCGAAAACTACGCTGCCTTCGGCGACGGCCCTGTTCTCTGCTTCGTAAACCGTGACTCTGTCTGCCTGGAGACGGTACGTGCCGATGCGTATGTCGACGTTTCCTTCGTAGTGAACGATGCGAGCGTTTTCAGGACCCGACGCACTCTGCCTGTTGCTTTCCACCGTGATCTGGTCCGTGCCGGTGCCTTGCACGGCTTGCGGCGACGGACGGCGCGGCTGCACGGGTTGATCGGTATTGAGTGGGTTGACGTTGGGAGTGTCAGTCATCGGATTCGCCACTTTCCGATCGACTGGATTCGTTTGCTGCGCAAATACAAACTGGCAGGCACAGAGAAGAATCAGGGTTGCCAGTACGAGGCGCATCATGAGCGCGTGGATGCTAGCACGTAACAGAATATCTTGTTAATCCTGTAAATCCTGATAATCCTGTCTGATATGATTCGCTCGTGCCTAACTTGATGATCGTTGCTGGTGAGCCGTCCGGTGACGCCCACGCCGCCGCGCTTGTAAAGGCACTTCACGAACGCATCAACCTTGAATGCTTCGGCGCGACTGGCCCACTGATGCGCGCCGCCGGTGTGGAGACAGTCGTCAACTCGGACGACCTCGCGATCATGGGCATCGTGGAAGTCGGCAGCGTCCTCCCAAGATTCATCAGCGCCTTTCGACGGTTAAGAACAGCAGCGGTTCAACGCTCGCCGGATGCGGTTGTGCTCGTGGATTGGCCTGAGTTCAATCTGCGACTCGCGTCAGCGCTGCACCGCCGCGGCTTGAAAGTGATCTATTACATCAGTCCCCAGCTTTGGGCGTGGCGTCCGCGGCGGGTAAACAAGATCAAGCGCGACGTCGATCTGTTGTTGTCGATCCTGCCGTTTGAAGCGGAGTGGTACCGAGAACGCGGCGTGGACCATGTCGAGTTTGTGGGGCACCCGCTCGCGGGTGAGGTCAAAGCGAGTTTCGGGCGCGAAGAGTTTTGCCGGCGAAACGATGTCGATCCCGGGCGGCCAATCGTTTCTTTTTTACCTGGCAGCCGGCGCAAGGAGTTGGAGCGAATTCTGCCGCCGATGCTCAACGCGATCGCGTCGTTGCGGATCGCGCGGCCTGACGTGCAGCCGGTCGTCGTGGTTGCGCCCAGCCGCACAGCGGAAGAGACGCGCGAGATCATGTCCCGCGAGAATCTTGAAATCATCAAACTGATCCAACATCAAACACGCGAAGCCTTACGCGCCTCAGATGCGGCCGCTATTGCGAGCGGCACCGCGACGCTCGAAGCAGCGCTGCTCGAAACGCCGATGGTTGTTGTTTACAAGGAGTCGCCGATCAACTGGCACACGTTAGGACGGTTGATCACGGTGCCGCATTTTGGACTCGTGAATTTAGTTGCGGGAAAAGAGATCGCGAAAGAGTTGATGCAGGACCAGCTCACGGGCGAGAACCTGGCAAACGAACTGCTGAAACTGCTGGAGCCGGGAGAGAACATAGCTGCGCGTGCGAGTTTAGGAGATGTGGCGAGAAAGCTGGGCGCGCCCGGGGCTTCCCATCGCGCCGCGGAACTGATCGTTAAGTTTTTACAGGATTGACATGATTTTAAGACGGACAGGTTTAATCCTGCTCATCCTGAAAAATCTTGTTCATCCTGTCTAACTTAACTTCCAAGTTCTTGAGGCGCTCGTGCATCTGCGGCAGCCGGTTCATGTAGGCGTTCATGCGTTTGTAGTCGTCCAGTGGCTGCACCGGTATTCCCCACCACACGCCCGGACGCACAATCTTCCCCGGCAGGATTCCCGCCTTCGATCCGATGATCGCGCCCTTTTGCACACGCGTGTGGTCCCCAAACCCAACCTGGCCGCCGATCACCGCATCGTCTTCAATAACCACACTGCCGCTAATCCCCGTCTGCGCCGCAATCACCACGCGCTCGCCGATGTCACAGTTGTGACCAACGTGGACCATGTTGTCGAGCTTGGTCCCGCGACCGATGCGGGTGCGACCTAATGCAGCGCGGTCCACACACGTGTGCGCCCCAATCTCGACATCATCTTCGATAATCACTGTGCCAACTTGCGGAAACTTTTGATACCCAAGATCGTGGCGCACGTAACCAAACCCGTCTGCGCCAATACAAACCGCCGCATGCAAGATCACGCGAGTCCCGATCGAGACGCCATCGTACAAAACGACGTTCGGGTGCAACACACAGTCATCGCCGACGGTGACGTTGGCGCCGAGCACCACGCCCGGTTCGAGTCGCGTGTAAGCACCGACACGCGCATACTCGCCAATGCACACGTGCGGTCCAACATAAGCCGTAAGCGCGATGTCGGCAGTGTCGGCAACAACAGCCGTGGAATGAATCGAAGGTTCGCGACGGACTGGCGGGTGAAGTGCAGCGCCGATAAACGAGAACGCGAGCTTCGCATTCGCAACTTCGATCAGCGTCCGACCCGGCAACTTCTCACCCAACCGCTCGCTAACGATCAAACAGGCGGCTTTGCTCTCGCTTGCAACCGGAAGGAAACTCTCGTTCTCAACGTATGCAATCTCAGACTCGCCGGCGTGTTCAAGGTCCGCTATCCGTTCGATGATAATCCCGCCATCACCCACAACACGACCCTTGACTAATTCGGCCAGCTCATCAGTTCTCATCTGCGTCATCCGTGGTTTCTGCTCTCGTAAACCCGCGCTTCGATCCGCGAATGAAACTCACCAGATGCGAAACGTGCTCATCGTCGACCTTTTCCAGTTGGACCAAAACTTCTTCAATCGGCATTGCAGACCTGAAGAGCATGCGGTAAGCATCTTTCAACGCGCGTCTTGCCTCGACTGAGAACCCCGCGCGCCTCAGGCCAACACTATTGACTCCGCGCACGCGCGCCGGATTGCCGTCAGTAATAAAAAACGGCAACACATCCTGCACGATCTTCGACTTTCCGCCAACCATCGCATGACGGCCCATGCGGACAAACTGATGCGCGCCGACGTTGTTGGAAAGAAAGACGTGGTCCTCGATGGTGATGTGTCCGGCAAGCGCGACGTCGTTCGCGAAGATGTTGTCGTCGCCCACGCGGCAGTTGTGCGCGACGTGCACTCCCACCATGAAGAAGTTGCGCGAACCAATCGTCGTCGTCTCGCCTTCACCACTCGCGCGATGAAACGTGCAAAACTCGCGAATCAGATTGTCGTCCCCGATGTCGAGATAGCTTCGCTCGCCTTTGAACTTTACGTCCTGCGGCTCGCCGCCAATCACCGCATGTTCGAAGATCCGGTTGCGTGCGCCGATTTTTGTAAACTGCTTGATGACGGCGTGTGCGCCGATCTCGCAGTCGAGGCCGATCTCTACGTCGTCTTCGACAACCGCAAAGGCATGGACCACGACGTTCTCAGAGATCGCGACACGCTTGCCGATGACGGCTGTGGGATGGATAGGCATCGAAGGAGCGCTTTGAAAACGCTCCTGATGATAACACGCATCGTTCGCGGTTATGGTTTGGAAGTCTGCGCTCCCGGTTGCTTCGACAGGTTTTCAATCTCGAGCTTCACCGCTCTCATGCCGGAATAGTTTTTTGCCTCTTCGTAAATCGTCAACGATTGCTTCAACGACTCGATTGCTTTGGCCTTATCGTCCAAACGATCCCGGTACACGGACGCAATGAAACGCAGGATCCTGGCGACCTTCAACGGATCGGATTTCAGTCCTTTACCGCGATATACATCTGCTTCCATTTCGTAGTACTTGACCGCCTGCAAGTACCACTCAGTCGCATCGTTACTCGTGAACGCAAGTCGCCACGGGTTTGCGCTGTGAATTTCAGCGAGCTTGTCGTAAGTCGCGGCCAACGTTTCTGTGCTGTTTGTTTCGCGGTAGATGGCCGCGGCTTCGTTGAGTCGCCGCACGGCTATTTCGACGCCGCTCTTGTCCTTGGACGCAGCGTATATATTGCCGATCTCGCGCAGGATGTCGGCCTGCGTTTTCTTGTCACCTGAATTGACATAAAAACTCAGCGCGTTCTCGAACGCCTTTTCCGCCTTGTCCCTGTCTTGAAGACTTTCGTGAAGCGCGCCGAGTTTGAGCAACGTCTCGCTCTGTCCTCTCACGTTCTCCAGCGACTTGTAGAGATCATTCATCAACAGTAAAGCCGCAATAGCTTTTGCTCTATCAGCCGGTTCAGGAGATTTCGTATAGAACTCGTAGAGCAGCCTTTGAGCGCGAATCTGCCCGGCGCGATCGTCGACGCTGCGATAGATATTTAAAGCCTGCTCGTATTCACCGATGGCTTTGCGCCACTTCTCGCGATCGTCGAGCTCGCGATAATGATCTCCGAGTCGAAGGTGTGCGCCGGCCTCCCCGATTGGATCGTGCGTTTCTTTGTAGAGTTGGGCGGCCTTCGTATAGCCATTCAAGACGAGTTCTTCCAGCTCGTTCTTGTTAGCGCCTTCCGCACTCTCCAAAGCTTCTTGAGCACCGTCTCCTAATCTGGTGTAAGCCAAAGCCATGCCGCGCTGATCTTTGAGTTGGGTATAAGCGTCGAGCGCGCTCTGGTAAAAGAGAACGCGGTAGTAGGGCGTAGCGGTGTCTTCACTGTCCGTGAGTGAAAAAGACTTGTCTCCCAACGATATCGACAGTACCGCCATCGCTTTCAGTGACTTTTCGCGAGATTCATTACTCTTCTTGACGTGGTTCTCATAGATATTAAGAGCCTGGTCGTAATACTCCTCCGCGCGCCGGCGATCGTCCTTGGCGCTCATCGCCAATTGAGCGTCACCGATATTAGTCAGGGTGGCGGCCTCTCCGAAGGCGTCGTTGACAGCCCGATAAATGGTGAGCGCGGTATAGAACTTCGTCTTCGCGGTTGCTAAAGCCTCTTCACTTCCCTCACTGGTACTCGAATCGGAGGGGCCGGAAGACGAGCTATAGATGAGGCCGATGTTGTTGAGAGTGTTCGCTTGCTTGAGTGGGTCCGCAGGGGCCTGACGATAGAGTTGCAATGCTTTATTGAACGACTCTTCGGCGCGCTCGTTCTCACCCATGTCTTTGTACACCTGGCCCTGATTCAAGTAACTGTCAGCCTCTGCGTCGCGGTCACCTGCCTTTGCGTAGACATTGATGGCGGTGCCGAACTGCTCGATCGCATCGCCCTGACTCTCCGGCCTGCGCGAGAGACGAAACGCTTCGCGAGACAAGCGATCGGTCTTGCGCGCCTGCTCAGCTTCGCGCGCCCGGTCCTGCGCTTTCTTGAGTGCGCCTCTTAATTGACCTCTGGCGTTTTCCGCTTCTTGTCGAGCTTTCGCCGCCTGCTTGGCGCGCTCGTTGGCCTGGTGCGTAGCTTCTCGCGCCAACACGGTCTGTTTTTCAGCTTCCTTCTTCGCGTTCAGTTCGCGCTCGGCCCATTCCAACACTTTTGTTTGTGACTGTTCGATCTCGCCTTTCTGCTTCTCGACCAACTGGTAATTGGCCTGCGCCAACAGGAAATTCGAGCGCGCCTTTCTCCACTGGTCCGCGGCGATCAGAGTCGTGGCGACGAAGAAAAGAAACATTACCGCGAGGCCAACAGACGCCCACTTGAAACGCCGCGCAGATCGCGCCAACCGTGCGGCGCTCTCGACCTCGAGTTCGCGTTGCGCGCGCTTGCTCTTGATGTTCGTACGGCTTGCCTGAATCAGATTTGTAACTGAGGTGTCGTAGCCGAGCTCAGACGCTTCAGCGCTCGCGACCCAGCGTTCTGCGTCGGTGAGTTCATTTTCACTGAGTAGCGCCGCTTCATCCTGGGCCTTGCTCCAACGGACCGCGCGTTCCTCCAGCCATTGTCGTACCTTCGCTGCGCCGGAGTACTGCAGCAGCCATTCTTTGTTTGACGTGAGGATCGGATCGACAAAACGATCGTGACTTAACTCGTACCAGCGGCCGCTGCCGCGTCGCTCTTCACGGATGATGTGGGCCTGGTCCAACACGTCGACGGCTTCGTTGATTAAACCTTCCGTGTGCGTGGTGCCGCGATACGCCAGACCGCGTGTGTGTGCCGGGGTTATGAGTTTCTTTTCAAACCAATTGCGCAAGACACCTTCTTTGATTTCGGCCTCGCCCTTGCGCCGCAGTGCTTCCCTGGTTTTCTCGACTACTTCACGAATCGAGTCTTCGTAAAAAACTTGCAGCGCCTTGTCGAGACTTCCGTAAGCTTCCAAATGCTCCATCGAGATCTCGGTGGCGTTTGGCGCGAGCTTATTGATCAGTGTCCGGCAGACTACCTGCAATTGGACAGTCTCAACGAATTCACCGGTTATCCAGGTTGTGTCACTCATAATCGAGCCCTCCCCGTGCATAAATCGAAACCGCAGATTCACGCAGATAAAACGTGGATCTTTATTCCTCTTGTGGTTTGGTCGCGACTCGCACCGGCGTCTGCAACAGACTATCGACGAGACGCTCGGCAACACCCGGAGCGAAACTCACGTGCGTGAACTGCAATGGGTTCTTCACCGCAGCGAGTGCAGCATCGCGGCGCAGACGATCCAGTCGATAACGAGTCCCCAGCCGGTCGGGCAACAAATGTGTGTAAGGATCCAGTTCGGCGATGTAGTCTTCGCGCATTGAAAACACTACTCGCAAGGTGCGGTCGCCCGGTGCGCGCCGGTAAATCTCATCCGGAAAAGCGTCTTCCAGAAGCAACCGGTTGGAAGCGAGGAAGCTTCGTGATCTGCGCTTTTGCTGAAGCACTTGCGCTGTCTCTTCACGCAAATTAATCCCGGCAAATGTCGCCGCGTCGTAGAGGCTTTCGCCCTTCAGCATCGTATTCAACTCTGACACGAGCAGTTCAAGACGCTCATCGACTTTTTGGCCATCGTCTTTCAGCACCCGATCGACACCGTTTGCAAGCCGTTCGCGCAGCGCTACGCAAACGCGATTCGCGCCTCTTACGATCCGGCTGATGAGCGCTGCCGGACGCCGGATGTCGCAACGCCTCAAGGTCAGTGGCCCACCTTTCAGCGCATCCATGATCTGCTCGAAAAACCCTTCACGGTCCTGCCAGCGCTCGAAGTGGCGCGTAAAGATCTCTTCAAACTGATCAAAGATCACGACGCGCGGCGACAACGGTTCGCCGTCTTCCTCATCTTCCTCGACTGTTTGGGCAGCGACCGGTCGGGTCTCCTCGAGATAGTCGCAGAGGCGCTTTCCGATGAGTTCTCGTTCGGCTTGTTTGCGTTCCTGGGCCGTTGGCGTTGCAGCGTCTTTCTTTCGCCAACTCACGAGTGTGTTGAAGACAAAAATGTTCGAGTTTGGAATCGCATCGAGATCGACGGTTTCCGGGACGAGGCCACTGACGCGCGCGATTGGCAGGACCTCAAAACCCTTGCCTGGTCCAAGCTGTTCCGCCAACCCGGGGTCCTTGACGTGTCCGAGCATCGGTACGAGGCGAGCATTGATGAGCGACGTCTTCCCGGCGCCTGATGGCGCGTAGATCAAAAGCAACTGGTTGGCGATGACGAGTGATAAAAGGTCACGCGCTTCGCGCTCGCGTCCGAAGAAGATCGACGCGTTGCTCTCCTCATACGGTCTTGGGCCAACGTACAGTTCGCGGGTTTGAGCAGACATGTCAGCCCTCCTCCCAGATTTGCCTCAGTTCAGCCATGAACTCGTTGCTCTTGCCCCAGTAAACACGCGTGTTGAGTTCCTGGTAGTACTTGTCGAGATAGCTGAGCACCTTCAACTTCCGGATGTGGTCGGTGACATTACCGAGCGGGAGGATCTGCACTGAAACGTGCTTTCGCTTCTGCCCTGCTTCGAGCGACGTAACGACACTGCGAAACAGCACACGGAAATTCCAGTCGGCGATGCGGTATCCGATGAACAACAACGAAGCGTTCGCCATCGCCTCCTGAACACGTGGGGGCAGCAGCTTGTTTTCTTTCTTTGAGATCGCCATCAGGAAGTCCAGGTAGTCGTCTTCAGTCAACACGAGCGACTCGGGAATACCGGCATGACCGTGAAGATGAAAGACCAGCGGCGTCTTTTCACTGGGCTCATAATCGAGACGGTCCAGCACCGAGGGAAGACCGTAGAGTTGACTGTTCCAGCGACAGATCTCCTGCTCCGGCTGCTTTCCCCGCTCGCGCAGTGCCTGAACCATGAAGTCGTCGTAGTTCGTAGTGATGTAAACCGGGAGCGGTAATTCGGCCATGAACCGATGCGGCTCGGTCGGCGAACTGAAGTCAGGCCGGCCCGCCTTGCGGAAGCGCGCCGCGAGCTCTTCCTTCGGATACATGGCATCTTCCACGTCGACGGCGACAAACTGCGATACTTTAATCAGATCGTAGGAGTCTTCGAGTGGATATCCGAATTCTTTTGCCCAGTCTTCGGCAATGGCTGCACCCAGCGGCAACGTTCCATACGAGGCGCCGGCGCCGAGAAAGGGAGTGCATCTTCCCTCACGAATCCTCTTTAACAGCAGCGTCCAGTCCGTTTTTTGCAGAGTACGCGGCATCGGTACGTCGGTTTCAGTTAATACTTGCGACATGATGGGATCCCTCTTGAAAAGTGACTATTGACTCGGAAAAAGCAGAGGTGCGACGGTTCAGTGCAGAGAGGATCGCACGTTCAGACAAAGTCTTGGAAACACCGTGCTTATACGCCTCCATAAATACTATGTCAATGATTTGACTTTCGTTTTGGGCGGGCCCTTTGGAGTGCGGCGGCCTGGCGCCGCTTTGGCTCGATCTTGCGTGATCGAGGCCTTGCCTCAAGAGTCGGACGTCTGGCTTGGACACAGTCAGTACAGGGAGCGATAGCGACGTGGTCAGTGATCAGCATGCGATTTCCTAATAATTTTTGACTCCAATCGTTGACCAGGTCGCTATCGCTCCCTGTCTGACTGTGTCCAAGAACGATTTCGGAGTTTGAGGCAAAGCTCGTGATCGATAACAAAGCGGCGCCCGGCCGCCGTGCTCCAAAGAGGCGTACTTTCCTGCGTATATCGAATTTCCTGTCTTGCCTTTGCCGGGTAGGGCCACTATGATGCTCGACTGTTCTGGGCGTTTGATTGAGGAGGAGACGAAAAGCCCTTGTTTAGTGACCAGTTTCGCCGGGGGGAATCTGAAAAGAGCAAGCTGTCGGGAGTCAAAGGATCCCGGCTCATCTCCAATCTCTCGGATGTCGCCTGGAAAGCATTCCAGTCAATTAACCAACGCCTGCCCGAAGGTGAATCTATACGTCCGAACTGGGCTCCCGGTCCCCTTCTCAAATCGTACGAGCGCAGTGCTCCGCCACTTGGTTTCCCGCGCGAAACCGACAGTCTCTGTCCAACCTGCGTAAAAGAAGTTCGCAATGCTGTGATTTCCGGCGAGGTGCCGCTCGAGACGTTGATGCACGAGCATCCCGGTGAAATCAAAGCACAGATCCTCGAAGACAACGGGCAGGTCGTGATGCGCAAGGATTGCCCGAAGCACGGACAATTCGAAGACGTGATGTCGACGGACCCGGCGTTTCTCGAACGCATCGAGTCGCTCTTCTTTGGTCGAGACTTTCGCGCTGCCGAAGACAAGGACGTGCATCGTCATGGAACTTCGAATATCAAGTTCGGACGCGGCGCGGTTTTGACCGTCGACCTGACCAACCGCTGCAACATGATGTGCAATCCGTGCTTCATGGATGCGAACCAGGTTGGTTACGTACACGAGCCGACCTTCGAGGACACGAAAGCTATTCTCGATCGCGCGGTTTCGTTCAAACCTCGCCGGCAAGTAATCATTCTCTTCTCGGGCGGTGAGCCGACGCTTTCACCGTACTACCTCGAAGCTGTCGCGTACGCGAAGAAGATTGGCTTCTATCGAATTCTGGCGGCGACGAACGGCATTCGCTTCGCTGAAGATCTCGAGTTTTGTAAAGCTGCGAAAGCCGCGGGGCAACACGGTGTTTATCTTCAGTTTGACGGCGTCAGCGAAGAGAAGAACAAGCATCGTGGCGTTGGTAACCTGTTCGACGTCAAGCTGCGTGCGATCGAGAACCTCGCCGCTGCGGGTATCAAGGTGACGCTCGTAGTCACGATCGTTAACAACCTGAACAACGATGGTATCGGTCAAATCGTCGAGTTTGCCGCCAAGAACATCGACAAAGTTCAGACGATCGCTTTCCAACCGGTTTCTTTCACGGGCCGCGACGAAGATATCTCGGATGAGTTGCGCAAGAAGTGGCGCTACACGCTCGCCGGCATGACGCACGATCTCAAGGACCAGCTCGGCGGCCGGATTCAACCGCTCCGCGACTGGTTCCCGCTCTCATCTTACTCAGCTTTCACCAGCGTGATGGACATGCTTCAAGGCGCCGATGCGCCGTGGGGCTGGTCGTCGTGTAACTGCCATCCAAACTGCGGCATCTTCACGTTGCAAGTCGTAAATAAGAAAACCGGCGAATTCAAATCGTTGTTTGAGTTCTTCAACTACGAACAGTTCATGCGCGACGTGGCGGTGATTACCGACACTGCGCGCGGCCGGAAACTGTCGTACGCGCAGCTCGGCATGGCGATCATGCGAAACTTCAACGCCGAACGCGCGCCCGAGGGATTTCCGATTTCGCAGATCCTCAACCTGTTTAAGCCTTCGTCGACGAATTCAAATTCCGATCGTAACGATCGCATGGCCCAGAAGAAGGACGATGCCGGCGATAACTGGCGTGTGCTCTGCGTCGAAGGCATGTGGTTCCAGGACCTGTTCAATTACGACTTTCGCCGCACCGAGATGTGCGTGATCCCTTACGGCACTCAGGAAGGCGAGATCTCCTTCTGCGCTTACAACACCGGCGTGGGCTGGCGTCAAATCATCGAGAACATGCACAAGACGGCTAACCTCGCTGAATGGTACGAAGAGCATGGCCGTCACAAGGTCTATGCAGCCGGTAAGCCCGTTCCGCTGAACACCACGAAGCATTCGTTGAGTCTGCCCGTAATCCAGGCCGTGCTCTCGGAAGACGCGGAAGAGAAACCGGCATTCGTCAGTCCTTATCTCGTCGAGACACCCGAAGAAGAAACCGTGTCGCTCTAGTTCTGGTTTTATTGCTCACCCATCACCCTCCGCTGCTTTGCCAGAGCGGAAAAAATATTAACCCTCTCTCCCAGGAGATAAATCATGCAGAAGACTACCCCCAAGATGTTTCAGACTGCCGTGATGCTGCTGGTACTGCTCAGCATCGTCTCGCCCAATATCACAGCCGGTTTTAGCAAACAGGATGCCCAACACTCACCGCCGGCAGATGCGAAAACCATCCCGGACGGCACGGAATTCACGGTGGTTACGATCGAGGAGATCACGAGTAAGACAGCGGCCGAAGGTGATCCGATTAATTTCAAGGTTGCGGAAGACGTAAAAATCGATGGCGTGGTTGTCATTGCCAAAGACACCCTGGTGAAGGGCAGTGTCGCTCAAGCGAAAAAAGCGGGAATGATGGGAAGAGGCGGCAGCCTTGGCATTCGCGTCGAATCTTCGACTACAGTGGATAACCAGAAAATCAAGCTGCGCTCGACCAAGGGCAAAGAAGGCGATGACAAGACGGGAACCACAGTCGCGCTCGTCGTTCTTTTTGGTCCGTTAGGATTTTTGAAGAAGGGCAAAAATGCTGTGATTAAGCCCGGCACGCAGATCAAAGTCTACACTGACGAAGAGAAGAAGGTAGCGATCAAAAGCTGACGGTCCTGTTGGCAGGATTTACAAGATTTTCAGGATGCACGGGATTTATCTTGTGGCTTCTGTCCAATCTTGTAAATCCTGTCTAAAATGCTGGCTGAAACAATGAACGTTCGACGAAAGCTCAACAAACTACGCGACATCACCAAACTATTCGTGTTTGGTCTGCCGAGGTTTGCTGTCGGTTCGATCGACGTCACTAATCGCTGCAACCTGCGTTGCGAACACTGCTACTTCTTCGCCGAAGATCACGACAACGAAAAAGAGCTTTCGATCGAGAAGTGGCTGGAGAAGCTCGAAGCGATGAAGGCCGCCGGCCATCCGATGATGCTTTGCACGTGGGTGGGCGGCGAACCGATGGTGCGAAAACAACTGATCGACGCCGGCAGAGGGTACTTCAAACACAACACCATCGTCACCAACGGAACGATGGAGCTGCCCGATTGGCCCAACTGTACCTGGGTCATCTCGATCGACGGCACTGAAGAAGCTTTTGCGCGCATGCGTGCGCCGGGCATCTATCAAAAGATCAAGCAGAACGTCGTATCTCATCCGGAGTTGAACATTCAGATCTCCTGCGTACTGACGAGCATCACGAAAGACTGTGTTGAAGATCTGGTGAAGGAGTGGGGACCAATCGCGCGAGGCGGCATCATCTTCGACTTCTTCACGCCTGTGACCGGACTCGACGAAGCGCTCTGGCTCGACTGGCCTGTGCGCGACCGGCTCATCGATCAAATTTTCTCGCTGAAGAAGCGGTATCCCGGCTACATCAACATGCTCGACTCCACGCTCGAGCTGATGCGATCGAAGAATGCGAAAAAGGTGACTGACAATTGTGAGTTTCGTTTGAAGGCGTTCGCGTTTGGTCCAACTGGTGAGCAAAAGGGGAAATGCATGATGGGCGACAATGCCGATTGCGATCGCTGCGGGTGCGTCGTGCCTTTCCACATGGCGACGATCAGCAGCCGGCGATTGATGTTGAAAGAGTCAGTGAAGCGCCTTGCGGGCCACGCATAAAATCAGCGGCTGATCTGCGCACTCATCCGCGTTCATCCGCGGCCGGGCTTTGCACTTCTCGCAACTGGCCCACCACGTCTCTCAACCGCAGGGCGAGATCTTCAATCGTCTGGACTCGTTTCCGCGATCGGTCGCTCAATTCTTCACGCAATAAAAGTTGGGCCTGGCCCAACACACCGGTAAGGGGATTATTGATCTCGTGACGAATACGCGCGACGAGCGCGGCAGTCTCTTCCAGTTTTAGCCGGTATTGAGCAAGCTGCTCGTCCTTGTCGTGTTCAGTCATCAACTCTCCGTAGTTGTGTTCGGAAAAGAAGATAAACCCAATTGTCTTTTGTTTACGTGTAGGCGTGCCGTTCTAAGCCGCTTAGAACGGCACCATTGTGCATCTTGAGTGCACTCCAGTTCAAGCATTAGTTTTTTCACGGCCCACAAAACGTCTTGCGGAGTTTCGCCATATAGTAATGACGGGATAGTTCAAACGTTTCACGCCGGAGGGGAGGATTTACCATGAACTTTACGAGCTACGTC
The DNA here is from genome assembly GCA_046733535.1 of Acidobacteriota bacterium. Classification (GTDB taxonomy): domain Bacteria; phylum Acidobacteriota; class Blastocatellia; order Pyrinomonadales; family Pyrinomonadaceae; genus PSRF01. The sequence continues at coordinate 6,096 of JBKPPH010000187.1, read as the reverse complement.
GGGCAAGTATTTGTCGTGGAGTCGAACAAAGCCATCATTCGTGACGAGGAATTCAGGGAGCAGAAATTCAAAGCCGGCGATGAGCTTCCGCCAGGCAAGCATGTTGGAGACTTAAAACTGATTCCCACACGAACGGAAGTGCGCGTGCTGGACGTGAAAGTGGATCCCGGCAGGCACACGTATGTGCTTGCCGCAGCAGCCGACTCTGGACGCGTTTTTGGCTGGACCAGTGCCACGAATCTGGAAGGTGGGTTCAAGAATGAGACGGTCGGTCTGGCGCCGTCAAAGTGGAATTTGCCCCCGCGCGGCACGAACATGACTTGCGTCGATACGAAGGCATTCATTCGTGAAGGCCCGCCTGAGTTTAAATCGAAGGAGACGACGATCCCCATCAAGACGTTCGTTGCTGTTACCGAAACTTCGCCCGACGGTAAACACGTGAAAGTGAGCAACATCACTATCGTGCAGGACGACATGGTAATCGGTGAAGAGATCGGATGGACGTTAGCTTCGAACCTAAAGGAGGGGTGTTGCGAGTTCTACTTCACCGATGAATGGACGGACAAAAAAGGTCCGAATGCGTGTTGGCGCCAGGGTGACCCTATCGGTCCAAAGCTGCTGGTGAATATCGTTGGCTTCGGCGCGGAGATGGAGCAGATCACGCTCGACAGTCTGGATGCGTACATGAAGCTGAAAGACGCGGCCGAGCAGGACAACATTCAAATTTCAATCAACAGCGCGTTTCGCACCTTCCAACGGCAGGCCCAGTTGTTTCACTTATTTCAGATCGGGCAGGGTAATCGTGCCGCCGAACCTGGAAAGTCAAACCACCAGCACGGACAGGCGTTTGATTTGAACACGCTCCATAACAAGTTTGACGGGTCCGACAGGGTCTACGAGTGGCTCAAGCGAAACGCACCTCGGCTCGGTTTTATAAGAACGGTGTCGAGGGAGTCATGGCACTGGGAATATCGGCCCGAAGAAGCGAAGGCGTTAGCGGCAGCGGGTAAGTTCAAACTGCCTTCAGTGAATGACTCGGTGTAGATTGGTTGAGGCTTTGCCCTCAAAACTCCAAGATCATTCTTGGAGACAGTCAGTACAGGGAGCGGTAGCGACCTGGTCAACGGTTGGAGTCAAAAATCTTTAGGAGATATCGCATACTGATCACTCACCAGGTCGCTACCACTCCCTGTACTGACGTCTCCAAGCCTGACGTCCTACTTTTGAGGCAAGGCTATTGGTTGACAAGCGCAACCTGATCGTAAATTCAGAGTCCTTGCTGGGAAGCCGTTGGTGCAACCCGATCCAAATTTGACACCCCAACGAAGGGCGCGAGCATTTGCGCGTTCAACTGCTCTAGTTCTATTGCCAAATCACCGATGGGATCGATAGATATTCGGTAACCCAGCGAAGATAATTCTTCTGTAACTTGCAACCACTTCTCCGTATCTGGCAGTTCGATTGCCATTTCAATCAGCGAGATTAACCACAGCAGAAGTATTAATCGACGTTGGGCATCGCTTTCAACTCCATTCGTGCTTATGGTGCGGGCAACTGCTGCTGAAGCGCCTGACCGAAGGCTGCTGAGTTGGTCCATTTGTGATTTAGACAACTGATGGAGTTCGTAGGCCATTCTCATGTGCATCTGCCTGACGATATGGGGTACGTCTGTAGCTCTAATTGAATCGCGTTTTTCAAGAGCGATCAATTCGTCACAGCGGCGAATGATGTCTCGCGGCACGCCAAACGACACGGTCGCTATCATTCGGGTAAGCTTTGGTGGTTGATTGATGAATCCATGCGACGTGAGGTATTGCGAGGCAATGCTTTCTCCAACATCACACGTGATTTGCGGTATGCGAATGATGTGGTCGAAGGCGCTATCGATTTCGTTCTTACCAGTGGCTGGGCCCAGGTAAAGAGATGTCAAAGTGTCTTCCGCGAGTGAGACGTAATAATAAACGCCCGGAACCTCAAAAATGGCCTTGATTCGTCGCACAAACGCTCGGATCTCCTCGAAATCGACGACCTTGTCGAGTTCGTCGACACAGATAAGAACAGAGAATTTTCTTTCCGCTTTATGTCCCAGCGCTCCCTGGCGTAGCCGGTATACTATGGTCGTCGCGAAAGCTCGATAGTCAGCGACTAGCGACATTAAACTCTTTCCGTAAATCGTCCCTTTCTCGTCGTGCGAGCCGCCGCGTTGAAAAAGGTAAATCCAACCCCCTCCACAGAGAAGAAAAAGAATCAACAGGACAAATATCCTACTGGCAATCACCCGGCGGTCTAAGTCCATGAAGATTATTACGGCCGAAGTCACGCATAGAATCGAAAGCAAAATCAACGCTGCGATTCGCAACAGATTTCCGGAATTGAAAGATTTACCGGTAGTCACGCGTGCCCGCTCGCGCAGATTTTTTAGAACGTCATAGACCTCTTTGTAGAGCATTACTGTGTGTGGATTGTGACTCCGGTCGCGTTGTAACCAGGAAGAGAGGTCTACTGGCTGAAGCCTGGATAGATAATCCAGAAACAGCCATAGGCTTGTGCAGACTATACCCAGAATTGGTAACCAGGTGATGATTATGTCTGCGCGAGTCAGGCGATCATACATTTGGAAAACCAGGAACGCCAAAAGAATCAATGTTCCAGCGTACAACCACCCACCTACTTGAGCTCCGCGGCTTTCCATTCTTCTGACTGACAACGGCTTCGCGTTCAAATAATTGGCGATTGTCGCTTCAGTGCTGAGGGCCAACCGTTCAAAGATGCTATAGATAAAGTCTTCTTCCTGGAACTTACTGGGTGAAGATACCCAGACCTTGATTGTAGGCGTGACTGATTCCGCGAATTTGTCCTCGTATAAAGCGAAGAGCAAACGCGACTTGCCCACCCCTCGTCTGCCAACAATACCGATAGTGCTCCAGCCACGCTCCGCCAGGTTCCTAAGATTCCGCAGTGTGTCGTCGCGTCCAAATAATTCCACAGGAGTGCCTAATGCACTCGCGTCGACTGGAAAAGTCGTAGTCTCTTCCTGGATGAGCTCCCTCATGCGATCTCGTGCTACTAGCTTTGTTGACAAAAAACCGCCGAGGAAAACGCAAAGGACCAAAGGAGGCAAGGAAATTATGGCGGCGCAAATCAAAGCGACTCCATCGTTCCAGGACTGCGCTTGTGCCACAAGCAAGCGAACAGGATCCAGCGAAAACTGCCCCCCGGGTTGGTATAGCGTGATTGCCAGTTGTTGCAGCAGACCAGCCTGATCTGTCTGATCGAGAGAACGAAAGGTATTGAGGTAGCCCTCGAGGTGTTTTTCACCGGCAGCAGCATTTGTACGAACTCCCGTGGTGCGAGCAAGGTTCTGCACGACTAACCAGATAGGATCAGCGACGGAGTTAAAGAAGTCGGTCTTGTCCGCACCGAGATATTGGTTGATCTGGTTCACCAGAGTAAAAACTTGTGGTTGAAAAATCTTTTTGACGGGAAAATCAGGACTCTCATTCTTGAGAAGATCTAACAGAGCATCTCTAGCGGCCCGCCTTTGAAGATTGTAGATTTTGTCGTACAGAGTTTGGAGCTCAGTGTTTTCGAGTCTCTTCCCTTCGAACATGGAGGCAAGCTTTTCAGTCGCAAATGGATCTTGGGAGTTGGCAAAAACGCTGAAATCGGATGCGATCGGTTCAAAATCCAAAAGCATTTGATAGATCGCATCCGGAGCGCCTTTGTGTTTAATGACATAGTTCAGAAACGCGTCTTGCGTGACGTCATCCAGGCTCGTGAACGTCGCCGACAACTCATCGAGCTTCGGCTCTGCCACTCTGTCGCGAAAATTTTGCTTAATAAGTAATGCGGCTAGAGTGCGATAGTTTTTGTAAGCTACGTATGCTTCTTGATTCGTCGGCAGGGTGAGTTGGACTTGTAACTGCGTGTTATTAACATTCGATTCGAACTGAGGGAACAGTGTTGGTCTATACCATTCGCTTTCGCTCGACGACTCTAAGCCACGCAGTAATCTGAGACGTGAATCGAGCCTGTCGTCCCGCTCGCGAAAGAACTCCCGAATCTCTCTCTCCGGATACTCATCGAATTCTTTAAGTATCTTTTGTCTTAAGTTCGCTTGATCGTAAAGAAGCGTGAACATTCGGAAGAGCTGGGTGCGATTGAATCGCTCCTCGGCTGTTGTGCCCGGCAAGTAGGTGGTCGCTTGTGTTTGGTTTTCCAGGCCAACCGGGTGAATCCAATTCAGTCGCTCAACAATATACTTCTGTTTGTTGTTGACGTCAGATAACTGGAAATAGGTGACGAGTAACTTAATTCTCTCGATCCCTTCTGACTTTAGGATCTCTGGAGGGCCGCCAACTTTCCGGTACGCATCCCACAACGCATTCGCTGATGCCAGGTCGCCGACGTTGTAAGCATCATTTATGCGCTGCCGTAGCCAGTTTCTCAGGGTATCCTCGTCCGAACGTGGGTTCGCAGGCGGGGTCGACTCACTTCTCCTAACGGTGTTCGCATTAACACTCACGCTGTTAGTGGAGAGCGCGCCGGGCGATGGTTGCGGCTGTGGCTGCTGGTATTCACTTAATCGAGAACTGCTGTCTTCCGTATAGTTCTGCTTCTGACTAACCGTTCGAAAATATTTTTGGTATATCGGCGCTAGATTAACTTCAGACGCGAGCTTGTAGAACTGCCGGCGATCCGCAACCGTCTCTCTCATTACGTTCTGAACAAGCGCTTTAGCTTCAGGTTTCTCGCACTTTGGTGTCCGAGGGTCGTCGGTAACATTTTTAACCAACTTCTTGCCCAATGCTGCGGAAGAGATAACGATTAGGGTAAACAAAACCAGGCTTACGGCTATACGCCGGTTTCTGGTTACAGTCCGGCTTAACGGGTTGCCCAGTGCATAAATCAACATCGACGACGCTATCGTTATTAGTGAGAAGATCGGCAAGAGTAGCGACAACCCGGCTACAGTATCCGAATTCGATTTAAAGAACGGACCACCGTTGGAAATGATTAGAACAACGAGCGTGATAACTGCTAAGCAGCCGGTAACCAACTCCGTTAGATTTACCCACCACGCCACCGACATCACGAGGACTATCACTGAAGTGATTAAAAAGACTGTGAGGATAGTGCCTAAACCAGGAGACGGATTTCTGCCCGAAATCAATAACGAATCTGTTAGCAACAGTGAGAAGAAAGCAGTACAGATCAGGATAAAACTGAGATCCAATCGACTTCGTTGAGGCGTCGCTGCTCTCGGAACTCCGGCAGCGGGGCCGGATCCAGCGGCTCTACCGTTCTGGGCACCACGGCGGCGGAAATGCTTTGCCAGGAGTAGAAGCTGACTGAAGATTCCTAAAACTGTGACAACAACTTGCAGTATATCGTTCATTGTGGCTTCTCCGGGCGAATCGTAAGCTCAGCGATTCGAAGAAGGGACTTGCGGATTGTTCAGCCGGTGCGCAGGAGAGCGGAGTCGCAGACTTACGACCAGCAACTGATCGAAGACAAGCGAACAGTAATAGCGATTGCTTCTCGTCAACTGTTATGGTGGGATTGGTAAAAACGTTTCGCTGGGGGTTCACTGAAAGAGTCGGTGTAGACAGGATTGTCAGGATTTACGGCGTGACACCGGCATTTCTGTCGTTAGTTGACAACCGCAACCCCGATACGTAAATTCAGAGTCCCTTGCTGGGAGGTCGTCCAATGGTAGGACTCCAGACTCTGGATCTGGCTATCGGGGTTCGAGTCCCTGCCTCCCAGCCAAACAGAATCAAACACTTACGGGCGGCCCAAAAACTGAGTCGCCCGTTTTGTGTGCCTATAGTGTGCCAACCGAATTTTCTGCTTCATTATGTGCCAGTTTTTGTGAACAGCATCTGCTCCAACTTGTCAGAAGCGCCTTGCTGCATAGCCGGCATGACGTGCGAATAGGTATCCATCGTGAGAGTGATCGAAGCGTGACCAAGACGCTCGCTTACGACCTTTGAATTTTCATTCGCAGCCAGTAAGAGCGTGGCGCAAGTGTGGCGTAGGTCGTACAGACGAAGCGTTTTGGGTAGGCTCGCTCGTTCAAGTATCGGTTTGAAG